>NZ_SRHQ01000019.1:0-121394 GCF_004683995.1 Methylorubrum sp. Q1
GTGGTTCGACGCCTCCTCGTGAACAGAGATACAGGCGCTCCTTGGGAGCGCCTGTTTTCGTTTGAGCGCTCGGCCCCTAAACTGGCGGCAGCGACGCACGCGCGGGATCTGGGGCGGAAGGCGCCGTGTCCTGCAGGACTGGGACAGGCTGCCGATGACGCGGTTGGCGCCGGGCTCACGGCCCTCGGTCATTCTGAGAGGGAGCCCCGTTGCGTACGGGCTCTTCGTCGGGTGGACCTGACAGGCCCGCCAACCCTCGAGCAGGTCAGGCGGCGGGGTCTCTCGTTTTGAGGAACGATCCCATCCTCTCGCTCATTCCTGCCTGCCTATATCGGGCTCAGGAAGCATTCGATGCCTCGCCTCGCCACCCTCGGCCTTCTGCTTGCCGCACCGTTCGTCGTCGCCGCGGCCTCTGCCGCACCGGAGAGCAAGCGCGGCAACCCGGATCTCAAGAAATACTGCACGGGCGATGCCTTGCAGTTTTGCGGAGGCATCGACTCCGATAGCCCCGAGATGGATGCCTGCTTCAAGAAGCACCGCGCCGAGCTGTCCGAGAACTGCCGCCGCGCGATCACCGCCTACGAAGCGTCGGGCGGGAAGTGAGGGGCAGACCCGTGCGTCGGACCTCTCTCGCCATCGTCGTCGCTGTCACCATGACAGGAGGGGTGCCCAACTCTATCACGAGTGCATGAAGCGGCTCCGCGCGGTAAGGCGCCGATGCAAGGCCGAAGCACTGATGGGCAGCCGCATTCGCGAGGCTGCCGGGAACGATCTGACGAAATTCGTTGGGCGCTTGTGAGGTATCCGTCGATGCACGCCAAACTCGCTACGATCCTCATCACGGTTGGGATCGCGATGGCCGCCCCCGCTCACGCGCAGGGACTTCAGCGCGGGGCGCAGGAGGGGGCCGCGCGCGGGGAGGAGATGGCCGGCCCCCTGGGAGCCGTGGTTGGCGGAGCGATCGGTGCGGCCGTCGGGACTGCCAATGGAATTCTTGGCATCGACCGCCGTGAGCGTTTTCGCATCTACGCTCGGGCTGAACGTCGTCCTTCCTTCGTCTCTCGTCTGCCGGTTCGCGTCGGCACCATCCTGCCGGACGAAGGTCCGGTCTATTACGACGTTCCGCGCGAGTTCGAGCTCAAGGGCTACAACTACACCATCGTGAACGATCACCCCGTGCTCGTCGAACCGGGCACGCGCCGCATCGTCGAAGTGATCGACTGAGGAGGCCGCAGCCTGGAACGGCATGCCGTGCCGGCTCGAAAGTGACCGGGCCGTCGGACCGCTCATTGATTGTTAACCAAGATACCCCCATCTGACGGACATGCCGATCGCGATCCTGTCGCTCGATCGGTCGCGGCCACGATGCCGGGATTGGGGTGACGCCGGATGTACGCGCACCTTCGTTCCGGCTCCCGTGGCCGTTCGTTTTCAGCGCCGGTCCGAATGACTTTGAGGCGCGTTCGGAGCGTGCTCATCGAAGCGTGACGGAGCCGCTTTCGTACTCTCCACCAGCAGACGGATCATCTCTGATCGGCTCTCCAGCATGATGGCGGGAGGTTCGCCGACGAGAGACCGCCAGCGGGCCACGAAATCCGCCTGAGGCAGATCGACGAGAACGTCCAAGTCTGGCGGCCATTTATCATCGGACATGCCGGCACTCCTGTCTGGTGCACTTATACGGAGTTGCGCGGGAACCCGTTTCGCCCCCCATACCGAGAGGGTTAACCGCCCCTTTCGGGAAAGGGACATCCGACAAGGCAGCCACGAGCGCAGGGACTGAGGACTGCCCGGCTCAGTCTGCCTATCGATCAGCCCCGGCAGGCCGAGGAGAACGCCTCTCGTGAGGAGAGGCGGGCAACCCGCAGCACAGCATCAGATTGGAAAGCCGGAAGTCTTGCACGTTCTCGTTCCCGGCCGAACCTGTGGCACCTGTGCGGAGTGCTGCCGCTTTCTTGAAGTGAAGGCGCTTGCCAAGCCTGCCGGAACCTTATGCGCGCATCAGACAGGTGTGGCCTGCGGCATCTACCAGGATCGTCCAGCCGCCTGCGCCACGTGGCACTGCCTCTGGCGCAAAGTCGGGGCGCTCCCAGATGAGTTGCAGCCCGACCGTTCAGGGGTGATGTTCTCGCTGGAAACGGCTCCCGCGGCTGAAGACCCTTTCCTGCGCGCCCGCATTGTCTGCCGGGCCGTGCACGGGTCTGACGCCTTCGAGCGGTGGGAGGCGGTCGAGGCGATCGACATGTTCGTTCGAGAGGGCTCGCTGCCGGTATGGACAGCCTTCGACTCCGTGACGTCTCTGGTGTACCCAGAGCCTGCCCATGCGGATCGGCTGCGGGACGCCATCAGGCATCCGCACGCGGCGATAAGCCAAGTCTGCGGGCAAGAGGCCGCAATCTGGAGGCTGAGGCTCGGCTACGGCGATGCGCCTCAAGAAGCCAACGGTTTGGAACAAAAGCCGCTCGGCGCGTTAAAGCCTCTGTTCGCCACAGGAGAAGCACACATGGCAACCGGTACGGTAAAGTGGTTCAACGAGACGAAGGGCTATGGCTTCATCCAGCCCGACAACGGCGGCAAGGACGTGTTCGTGCACATCTCGGCGGTCGAGCGCGCCGGCCTGCGCGATCTCGCTGAAGGGCAGAAGGTGACCTACGAGGTTGAGATCGACCGGAAGAGCGGCAAAGAGTCGGCCGGACAGCTTCAGGTTGCCTGATCGTCGGGCGCCCCAGAGTCGCCAGTAGGGAAAGTGGTGGGCTGGCTTAGCGTCAGCCTACCCGCTTTGCGGTCGCTTGCCCTGTTCGGTTTGCCCGAGCCAATGCGCTCGTGAAATGCCCGTCCCTGCGACCAACTGCGCAGCTTGGGATCATCCGCCGATGAAGCGCGGTTGCCACCTCGCTTTTATGCGGACCGGAGTTCTGCTTGTCCAATCCCTTCATCGCTTCCCTTCTGCTCGCGTTCGAGGCGCAGCGGGTTATCGAACTCCGTCTGGTACGGCTTGCCTGGGGCGGTCAGGAAGGGTGGGCCGAGATGAACTCGATGGTGTTCGAGAAGATCGCGGCGGCCACCGAGACGACGACGACGTTGCTGACCGGCGGTTCACATCAGGACGTGGTTGCCCGCTACCTTGAACACGTGGCAGCGAACACGGAGCGGCTGAGGGCGTAGCGTCCGCCCCGGATGCCGCGCTCGCCCGTTCGGTGTGGCCAGCGCATCCCCCTTGCTCGCCTACCGGCCTTCGAGGCGGCAAGAGGGGGCTGTTTCGACGGGGCAGGAGGCGGGTGGCTCTCGATAAATCCGCACTCGGGGCGGCTCATCGCCGTTTTCCAGCGCATTGCGACGCTCTTCCTCGGCGTAGTCCCAACTCCATTCGTCGGAGTGCTCCCCATCAAGGACGACGCCGGCCCGGCAGCCCCAGCCATGCTTGCGTGCGACCTGGGCCTGCTCGTAGGTGACGGTGAAATAGCCGTACTCGTGAAGCTCTCGATCACGGCAGAGGATCTGACCGTCAGCCGTCACGATATCGCCCGGCTTCGCACCATCCGGCATTGTCGATGTCATTGTTGGTTCCTGTGCGTCGCGTCTCGGCACGATCATACCGATCCTTCGGATGTGTGGAACAGGCCGCGGAGCGTATCTCTGCAAAATAACGGCAGTCAGCATCGGCGCCAATGCGCTGCCCGGAGCGCTTTCAGACGAAGTGGCTTCCGGTTCGTCGAAAGAATGCGCGGCACAACAAAAGGTTAGAGGCGTGATCCGACCCAACGTGGGCGGGTACGGCTCTCATGGTCGAGCATGGGGCATGGTTGCTGCACCGGCCACCGGTGGAATGCCTCGGTGCGCTCGAGCCCTCACCCCGCCATCGAACGCGCGGTTCGAACTGATGAGCGTACAAAGCGCCGCGCCGAGCCAATTCAAACAGAAAACGGGGCGCAGCCCAGCATTCTTCTCGACGTCTTTCCCCTGACATGCTTGCTGAGAACACCGGCCAGCACGAGCCGGACAGGGAGCAAACATGCGCAACGGTTGGGTTGTGGTCGGCGCACTTGGCTGCGCCCTCGGCGCTGAGCCGGCTCAGGCGGGCATCACCGGCATCGAGATCGCCAGCGTCGAGCCTTTTGCGGATGGCGCGGCGTTCGGATCAGCCGGCAGCTACGAGCGTGTCGTCGGCACGGCCCGCGGTGAGCTGGACCCCGCCGATCCCGCGAATGCCGGCATCGTCGACATCGCCCTGGCGCCCCGCAACGCCCGCGGCATGGTCGAGTACAAGACCGACCTGTTCATCCTGCGGCCCAAGGATCCGGCCCGGGGCAGCGGAACGCTCTTGTTCGAGGTGCTGAACCGGGGCCGCAAGTTCCTCTTCAACTGGGTCCTCGATGCACCGGCTCAGGCCGCGCAGGCGGTCAACGATCCCAAGACCGCCACCGATGCCGGGACCGGGCTCGTCCTGCGCCGGGGCTACACCATCGTCTGGTCGGGCTGGGAGGCGGACGCACTGCGCCAGCAGGGCGGTATGGCGATCGACGTCCCGGTGGCCACGCGCAGCGGCAAGCCGATCGTCGAGGTCGTGCGCGATGAACTCGTCAGCGCGACCCGAGGCCCGCCCGAGGCTCCGTTCTACCTTTCCTTCAAGACAGCCAGCCAGGACAAGGCCGACGTGCGGCTCACCGTTCGGCGCCGAGAGGCCGACCCGCCGCGACCGGTACCGCCCGACGCTTGGCACTACGCGACGCCACGTCAGATCGAGCTTCTGCCGAAGGGCATCAAGCCGCTGCCCGGCTCGCTCTACGAATTCACATACCAAGCCACCGAGCCGAAGGTTCTCGGGATCGGCTTCGCCGCCACGCGGGACGTGGTGGCCTATCTCCGCGGCGCGGGCGGCGCGGCCAATCCGGCGGGTGGCGCGATCCGGCACACCCTCGCGCTCGGCATCTCGCAGAGCGGGCGCTATCTGCGCGACTTCATCCAACAGGGCTTCAACCGGGACGAAACCGGCAAGCGGGTGTTCGACGGCGTCCTGTCTCACATCGCGGGCGTGGGCGGGGTGTTCCTCAACGCCCGCTTCGGTCAGCCCTCGCGAACCAACACGCAGCACGAAGACCATCTCTACCCGGAGAACACCTTCCCGTTCTCGGCCGCCGCCCAGCACGATCCCGTCACCGGTCGGACGGGCAAGCTGCTGCGGGATGATGGATTCGACCCTCTGTTGATCGAGGCTAATACCGGCACCGAGTATTGGCAGAAGGGTGCCTCCCTCCTCACGACCGATCCGGCTGGCCGCACCGATGTGCCGCTGCCGGACACCGCGCGCGCCTACTTGGTTTCGAGCGGCTTCCACTATCGGCGTGCCGGACTGGGCTCGACCAAGGGCCCCTGCACGAACCCGCGCAGCAGCCTGAACCCGGCCCCGGCAGTCCGGGCGCTGCTGGTCGCGCTCGAGGAGTGGGTGACGGATGGTAAGGCACCGCCCGAGAGCCGTGTGCCGCGCCTATCCGATCAAACCCTGGTCGAGGCGGCCGATATCGGCTTCCCGTTCATGATCGGCGTTCCCGTTCCGACAGCGCCGAATGCGATCGCGCGCTTCAGCACCTATGTGGATCCACGCCCGGAAAGCGGGCCGCAATATCGCCCGCTGGTCCCGCGCGTCGATGCCGACGGCAACGAGGTGGCCGGCATTCGCCTGCCGGCCGTTGCGGCCCCGCGTGCAACCTTCACTGGTTGGAACCTGTATGCCGATCCGTTCCCCGCCGGTGCGCTGTGCGATCGCGAGGGCAGCCAGATCCCGTTCGCGCGCACCCGTGCCGAACGGGACACGGCCGGCGACCCCCGCTTGTCCCTTGAGGAGCGCTATCAGGACGCGGATGCCTACGTCGCGGCCGTGACGAAATCCGTCGATGCACTCGTGTCGGATCGCCTGCTGCTGCAGGAGGACGGGGATCGCATGATCGCGGCGGCGCGACAGGAAACGCCGTAGCGGACGGCCTTTCGCGGAGGACGGCGCCATTCGCCGGCCTCCGCACCCGACCTCACCCGGATCGAACGGGCCTTCGCCGAGCTTCAAGGCACTGCTGCGCCAGAGAGCACCGGAGCAGACGACACACCGGTGGCGCCGGCCATCGTGGTCGGCGCCACCGGATGCCGTCCCTGCGCTCAGTTGGTCTTCGGGTCGGTGACCGTGAAAGCGAGCGTCGCGCCGTAGCTGTCCGCATCGGCCAGCGTCGGCGTCTGCGAAGGGGTCACGCGGTGCGCGACACCGAGCACCTGCGGGCCGGCACTGCGCAGCGAAACGACGGCGACGCCCTGCGCATCCGTCGTGGCGCGGGCCTGATCCGCCTCGCTCTTGAAGTTCACGCCGTCGGTGGCGACCACGCTGGCGCCTCCGAGCGGGCGGCCCTCGAACAGCACGCGCACCCGGATCTGGCCCGAGGCCGCAGCCGGCTCCTCCAGCGGGACGATCTCCAGCGGTTGGCCGACGATCCTGTCCCACGGAGCCGTCGGGCCCGATACGGCCTTGGCGAACTTCACCGACCAGAGGCTCTTATCGGCCTGCGGCAGCATCCGTTTGCTGGCGTTGCGGTAGCTGCCGTCGGGCAGGCGCACCCAGTAGCCGTTGTCGTAGGACGCCGCGACCAGCGCATCGCCGTCGTGGGCGGCCTTGAGCACAGGTGCCGCGCCGGACTCCACCTTGGCGTTCAGGGCCACCGCGCTCGAAGGCTCGTAGGCGGTCAGGCTCATCAGCTTGCCAGCACTCGGCAGTTCCGGCTCGTGGGGATGGCCGTAGAGGACCTGCACGCCGCCGCCGACCGGATTGAGCCAGAGGTCGTGGGCGCAAGCCGGTGCGGTGAGGGCGAGGAACGCGGCGAGGAGGGCGGTGTGTCTCATCGTGGAGATGCTTCCCGTTACGGAATTTCGGGCGATGCCGGCCGGCCGCGGCGGACTGGTGAAGATCGCGGCAGCCGCAGCCGGTGGCGAGACCGTGGCCTGCGGATTCGGCGTCGGCCCCGGGACGGTCGTCGCCGACGTCATGGCACCGCACAGCGCGATGATCCGGATCTCCAACGATTCCACTGCGGCCGGATGGATGGCGTCGCAAGAGGTGTTCACCCCGAACGGCACCGGCCGATGCGCGCCGGTGCGTCAGGAGCGGCGACGTCGTTCGAGCCGGGGCTCAAAGCCTCGGATCGATACGGGATCGCAGCGCCCGAGTATGCACAAGCTACGCCATTTTACACCCATGCACGCCCCACGCAGATTTCGGGCATCTTGCCGTGGAGCGGGCACATGCGGATGCACCGCCCTCGACCGTGCGGCCCGGCGGCTCCTCGGGTCGGCTCACTTGATTCCCGGGACCGGACCTCGCGCCGCATGGCCCCTCAGGCAGCGACCTCGTCGCGCGGCTCCTGCATCGATGCGAGGGGGGCTTCCAAGCGGCAAACGAGACCGGTCGGCGCGTAGCTGAGCTTGACCTCTCCGCCGACCTCGGCGGCGAAGCTGCGCTCGATCAGGCGCGAACCGAAGCCGCGGCGCGAGGGCTGGCTCAGGATGGGCGGCCCGCCCTGCTCGGACCATGTCAGGCAGAAGCGGGGCGCCTCGCCCTCGTGCACCACGTGCCAGCGCAGGTCGACGCATCCCGCCTCGTTGGAGAGGGCGCCGTACTTGGTCGCGTTGGTAGCCAGCTCGTGCAGGGCCAGGGCAAGCGAGAGCGCCGCCCTGGCCCCGAGAAGCACGCCCGGCCCGCTCGCGCGGATGCGCGCCGTGGCGGCGCCGCGATGGACCGCCAGAGCGCCCTCCACGATCTCGGCGATGGGCGCCTCGGTCCAGCTCGACCGGGTCAGGATGTCGTGGGCGCGGCCGAGCGAGATCAGGCGCGCGGCGAAGGCCTCGCGGGCTGCATCGAGATCCGGGGCGTTGCGGAGGGTCTGGCTGGCGATGGCCTGGACAAGGGTGAGCGTGTTCTTGACCCGGTGCTGCAACTCGCCCGTGAGCAGGCGCTGGTGCTCCTCGGCCCGCTTGCGCTCGCTGATGTCGAACATCGCCCCGATCATCCGCACCGCCGTCCCGTGCCCGTCACGGATGACGTAGCCCCGGTCGAGGATGTCGGCATAGGTGCCGTTCGCGCGCAGGAAACGGTACTCGTCGCTCCAGGCAGTGCCGGTCCCGTCGATGATCGCGTGGATGGAGGCGTCGATCCGCGCCCGGTCATCGGGATGGATATGGGCGATCCACCAATCGCCGGTCGGATCGACCGCCTCCGGCGGATAGCCGTGAGCGGCCGTGAGGGCCTCGTTCCAGAGGACTTGGTTGGTCGCGAGGTTCCAGTCCCAGATCGCGTCGTTGGTGGCGCGCGCCGCGAGGCGGTAACGCTCCTCGGTCTCACGCAGGGCCTGCTCGGCCCGTCGGCTCTGCGTGACGTCGCGCGCAGTGCCGATGAAGCGCACGGTGCGGCCGCCGGCGACGAAGGCCTGTCCCTTGGCGGCGACCCAGCGCTCGACGCCGTCCTCCAGCCCGATGGTCCGGTAGGCGATGTCGTAGCTGCCGCTGCCGGCCGGATTGAGCGCGGCCTCGACCGCCCGATCGACCCAGGCTCGGTCATCCGGATGCAGGCCGGCCAGGAACACGTCGTAGCCGACCGGCGCCTCAGGTCCCAGGCCGAACAGCGTGCGGGTGCGTGAATCCCATTCCAGCGTGCCCGTGACGAGGTCGTAGTCGAAGATGCCGGTTCCGGTCGCCTCGACGGCGAGATGCAACTGCTCGCGCGCCCGGTGTAGATCCTCGTCCGCCTGCCGACGGTCGTGGATGTCGCTGTTGCTGCCGAGCCAGCCGACCACCGCGCCGCTCGCGTCCCGGCGCGGCTCGGCACGGATCAGGAACCAGCGGTAGGCTCCGTCGCCGCGGCGCAGCCGCGCCTCGGTGTCGTAGACGGTCTCGCGGGTGCGGGCCGTCTCCCAGGCTTCGAGCAGGCCGCCCAGGTCGTCCGGGTGGATCGCCTCGCCCCAGCCGAACGGCAGCGCCTGTTCCGGGGTCTGGCCGGTATAGGCGTACCAGCGGTCGTTGAGGTAGCTGAGGCTGCCGTCCGGATTGCCGAACCAGATGATGGCCGGCGCCAGTTCGGTGAGCGCCGAGAAGCGTTCCTCGGCCACCTTGCGCTCGTGGATGTCGAGGGTGGTGCCGATCCAGCTCCGGAGATCGCCCGCCTCGTCGCGGACGGGCTGGGCCCGCGACAGGAACCAGCGGAACTGACCGTCCGCGCGACGAAGGGGGAACTCGACCTCGTAGGCTCCCTGGCTTCGCGCCGCCGCGAGCCACGCGTCGCGGACGCGCTCGCGGTGATCGGGGTGGATCACGCCCATCCAGCTCGCCTCGCCGGTCTCCCCGGCGGGCAGGCCCGTGTAGTCGTACCAATAGGCATTGCAGTAGGTGATGTTGCCGGCCTCGTCGCCGAACCACACCACTTGCGGACTGACTTCGACGAGGGAACGGTAGCGCAGCTCGCTCGCCCGTAGCGCGGCCTCCGAAGCGCGGTGCCCGCTGCGGTCGCGTAGGATCTTGAGGAAGCCGATGACCCCGCCGTCTTCGGCCGTCAGCGGCATCATCTCGCCCGAGGCCCAGAAGCGGGTCCCGTCCTTGCGCATGTGCCAGCGCTCGTCCGGAGCGCTGCCGGCCTGCGCGGCCAGGCGCTTCTCGACCTCGGGCCGGCCGTCCGCCCGATCCTCCGGCGTGAAGAAGGCCTCGACCGTCCGGCCCAGCATCTCGGCCTCGGTCCAGCCGAGGATGCGCTCGGCGCCGGTGTTCCAGCGCGTGACGCGGCCCTGGGGGTCCATGGCCACGATCGCGTAGTCGGTGGCACTGTCGAGGATGCGCTCGTGCAGCAGGCGCTGCTCGGCCTGCTCACGCAGCGAGCGGCGCAGTTCCATCTGCGCCATCGCTTGGCGGGCGAGCCGCATCAGGCCGCGGCGCTGCCGCTCCGTGAGTTCGCGCGGGCGGGTATCGAGGACGCAGACGGTCCCGATCGGCTGCCCCTCGCCGGTCCTCAGCAGGGCACCGGCGTAGAAGCGCAGGCCGGGATCGCCGCCAACGAGCGGGTTGCCTTCGAAGCGCGGGTCGCGCGCGGTGTCGGGCACGTAGAGGAAGTCGTCGTGCAGGATGGCCTGCCGGCAGAAGGAGGTTTCGAGCGGCGTCTCGCGCACACCGAGGCCGACCTCCGCCTTGAAGAACTGCCGCCCGTCGCCCACGAGGTTGACCACTGCGATCGGCGCCTCGCAAAGCTCGGCGGCGGCCTCCGCGATCTCGTCGAAATCCTGCTCGCGCGGGGTGTCGAGCAACCGATAGCGGTCCAAGGCGCGAAGGCGCGCAGCCTCTTGCTCGCTCATCGGGGCGGGGTTCATCGTTCGGACAGGCTGGGGCTCGACACAGTGTTCCACCATGGAGGTCCGGCGGAGGCGAAAGTGAGGCCGGGCCCCGTTTCCACCGGAAGGCGGCGCCTCACCTGGCGGCCGCATGAGACACCGCCTTCACGCCCATCCCGGCCGGGCCGCTGCCGACGGCCGGATGCGACGGCCTACGCGCCTTCGAGACAGGGCCCGCCGAATGCCCGCCCGCGAAGGGCCGGCAGCCGCCATCGGCCCGCAGGATCAGCGGCGCGGTTGCCGGCGGCCACGGCCGGTTGCGCGAGCGCCGCGCTCAAGAGGAGCGGTCGGCGGTGCCGGAGCCTCCGGGAGGTGGCGCGCCGCCACCCGGGGCCGGGGCGCCCGTGCTGCCCGCGGACGATTCTGCCGACGCGCCGCTTCCGGGCATCGACACGTCAGGCTCCGACAGGGCGGCCTGCAGGCGGCTCTCCTGCTCCGGCGAGAGCGAGGAGCGGATGACGCGCCCTCGGAACCGTGACATCTCCGCGAGCACCTTTTCCGGCTGTGCCTTGCGCACGAGGATGAACAGCGCCGAGGTGTTCGGCTGCACCGCCTCGGCGACGGAGCGGATGAAGTCATCGTTGATGCCGTAATCCGCAAGCTTGCCCGAGAGGGCGCCCGCGCCCAATCCGAGAGCAGCCCCCGTCGCGAGGCCGAGCAGCGGGTTGAGGAAGAGGAGGCCGACCAGCGAGCCCCACATCGCGCCCCAGATACCGCCGGAGGCTGCTCCGGCGCCGACCAGATCGACGCTCTGCTTGAGCCGCAGCTTGCCGTCGGAGCTCCGCACGGCGACGACCGCATCTTCGAGATCGATCAGATACTCCGTCTGCAAGCGGGCCAATTCGTTCAGGGCGCGGTCCGCCTCCTGCGGATCCTCGAAGCCGATCACCACGAGTTCTGCCATCCAATCCTCCTCAATGAATACGTCCGGCGGGGATTCCCGAGGGCAGCCGACCCGGACCGTCCCGTCGCCTGAACAATCCTGCAGCGCATCGACGCCGCGGCAGCGAAGGACGAGATCCAGACTTGTCGAATGAGAGAAAGCTTTGCAGCTCCTCTCTCGGCACAGCCTTCGCCGGGATCCTTGCTGCGCAATCCCCTCAGGAAACCATCGCTCAGGGCCAATTCAGCGCTAACACAGGGGATGGCCGGCCCGATTGCGACACATCAATGCCAACGCACCGGACTCATGGCCAAACAGGCCGACTTTCGAGGCTCAAAACTGCTTTTGCAGCAGGCCCTACGCTAGCGATTACGAGCCGATCACCCGCCTGACTGTCTCTCACGAAACGCCCGCTGCGCCGCCGTGCCCGGAAGGCGGGACGATCGGTGATCGCGCGTTTCGTGAGGCCCTCTTATCCGTCACGCCGGCCCTCTGACGCCGGCCGTCCTCTCGGGAGACGCGCAATGGCCGAAGCCATTCCAGGCAAGGAAGGTCACGATTTCGTCGTCGAACCCGATGCATCGGCCGCCTATTGGCACAATCGCCCTGCCAATACGCTCCCGCCCCCCGACATGATGGGCGCCTACATGCGCAACCGCCCGGTGCCGGGGCCGCGGGTGGAGGGGCGCAAGGCCTGGATCATCGGCGGCGGCATCGCCGGGCTGGCCGCCGCATTCTACATGATCCGCGATGGCGGCATGAACGGCCAGGACATCACGATCCTCGACGCGTTGGACGTCGAAGGCGGCTCGCTCGACGGCGCCGGCAACCCGGAGGACGGGTACATCATCCGCGGCGGTCGCGAGATGAACTGGAACTACGACAACCTCTGGGACATGTTCCAGGATGTTCAGGCGCTCGAACTCCCGGAAGGCTACAGCGTCCTCGACGAGTACCGGCTCGTCAATGATCAAGACCCCAATTACTCCAAAGCCCGCCTCATGCATGAGCAGGGGCAGATCCGGGATTTCTCGAATTTCGGCCTCACGAAATCCCAGCAATGGGAATTGATCCGCCTGCTGCTCAAGCGCAAGGAGGATCTCGACGACATCACGATCGAGCAATATTTCAGCCCGGAATTCCTGGAGACCAACTTCTGGTTCTTCTGGCGATCGATGTTCGCCTTCGAGAACTGGCAGAGCCTGCTCGAGATGAAGCTCTACATGCACCGCTTCCTCGATGCGATCGACGGGCTGGCGGATATGTCGGCGCTCGTCTTTCCGAAGTACAACCAATACGACAGCTTCGTCCGGCCGCTGGTCAACCACCTCATGGCGCGCGGCGTGACCGTGCGGTTCGGCGTGCGGGCGTATGATCTGGCCATGAGCGTCGATGGCGATGCCCGCACCGTCATGGGTATCCACGTCAAAACGAAGGGCAAGGAAGAGGTCATTCCCGTCTAGAACCGGGACGTGGTCTTTGCTCTGACGGGCTCGATGACCGAGGGCACGGCCTATGGCGACATGGACCAGGCGCCGATCCTCGAACGCGGCCGACACGATCCGGGCCAGGAGAGCGACTGGGCGCTGTGGAAGAATCTGGCTGAGAAATCACCGGTCTTCGGCAATCCCGTGAAGTTCTACGGCGACATCGACAAGTCGATGTGGGAATCGGTGACGCTGACCTGCAAACCCTCGCCCCTCGTCGAGCGCCTGAAGGAGCTGGCGGTCAACGATCCGTATTCGGGCAAGACGGTGACGGGTGGCATCATCACCTTCACGGATTCGAACTGGGTGCTGAGCGTGACCTGCAACCGTCAGCCGCACTTCCCGGAACAGCCCAAGGACGTGTTGGTGCTCTGGGCCTATGCGCTCCTGATGGATAAGGACGGGAACCACGTCAGGAAGCCGATGCCCGCCTGTACCGGCCGGGAGATCTTGAGCGAACTTTGCTATCATCTCGGCATTGCCGACCAATGCGAAGCCGTCGCGGCCAACACCAAGGTGCGGTTGGCGCTGATGCCCTACATCACGGCGATGTTCATGCCCCGTGCGGCGGGCGACCGGCCGCATGTCGTGCCGAAGGGCTGCACGAATCTGGGCCTGATGGGCCAGTTCGTCGAAACCTCGAACGACATCATCTTCACGATGGACAGCTCGATCCGCACCGCACGCGTAGCCGTCTATACGCTGCTCGGCCTGCACAAGCAGGTGCCCGACATCAGCCCTGTACAGTACGATATCCGAAACCTTCTCAAAGCGGCGCGCGCCCTGAACAACAATCTACCCTTCCCCGGCGAACGTCTGCTGCATCGATTGCTGGGCAAGACCTATTACGCCCATATTCTTCCGCCCCTGCCGGCCTTGGAAGGCCCGAGCCGCGAAGCGGCCCAGTTGGAACTGCGACATCTGCTGGGGCGGCGTCGCCACGCCTTGAGCGCGATCGGCGAGTCTCTGGAACACATTCGAGGCTATCTCAAATCGCAGAAATGATGGCCGCGCCGGGGTTCGCAGTTCGGCGCCGCATCAACCTCGGGAGCGGTCCCGCGCTGCCGGACCGTCCCTCGACATCATCCCTTCGCCTGTCCCGCAATCATCCGGCCCAAAGTCCGCTCCGGTTTTACCCCCGCCCGACCATGATCTCGCCCCAGAATCGCCGAGTGCGACGACGCACTTGGTTAACGAGACATTGACCGGCCGGGGATTGCGCGTCGCAGGTCGCGTGCGTCGGCGGGACGGTACAGGACCGGGGCGGAGGCCGCCCCCGGACGGGAATTCGGGCGGCGCATGGCACATCCTCTCCTCTCGTGGGCTCTCCCCTCGACCGCCTATCTGAGCGCGGCACTGATCCTGGCCTCCTCCGCGCCGTTTGGACGGCTCGATCTGCCACCGCTTCAAACGGTGGCGGTTCCCGTTGCGGCCGACCCGGTGCCGGATGCCCCCGAAGAGACGGTGGCCGAAATCGCGGAGAAGGCGCCGGACGCCGCGGAGCCGCCGGCCGAAGCTTTGGCCGAATCCTTGACCGAGTGGATGCCCCGGGCGTTGCCCGCCCCCGCCGAGGCGCGCTTCGGGACGGCTTCCCTGTTCTGGCTTCCGGATGCGGCGCCGGCGACGGCCCTCGCGCAGGTCGTGCCGTTGCCGGTGCGCCGCCCGGCCGAGCTGACGCGCCTCGGGGCGGCGGACGCCCTGCGCCGGGCCGAGCGGATGGTCGCGCGCCGGTCCACGGCTGCGGTGGCGCCGGCCCAGGCAGAGGACACCCGCACTTTCTTCGAGAAGTTGCTCGGCGTCGAAAAGCCTGCCACGCCGGCCCCCGCCCTCGCCTATGCGGCCCTGGAAAACGGCGCTGCCGAGTCGGCCGCCCGCCGGGTCCTGACCACACCCCTGCCCGCCGCGCCGCCCGTCGGCGAAGGTGGTATCGCGGTCTACGACATCAGCGCCCAGAGCGTGGTTCTGCCGAGCGGCGAACGGCTGGAAGCACATTCCGGCCTCGGCGAGAGCATGGACGATCCGCGCTACGTCCATCTCAAGATGCGCGGCGCCACCCCGCCGGGCACCTACGATCTGACCGAGCGTGAGGCCCCGTTCCACGGCGTACGAGCCCTGCGCCTCACGCCCATCGGCGGCAGCGAGGCGATCCACGGCCGCGTCGGCCTGCTCACCCACACCTACCTGCTCGGGCCCAACGGCGCCTCGAACGGCTGCATCTCGTTCAAGGATTACGACCGGTTCCTGCAGGCCTATCTGCGCGGCGAGATCCGCCGCGTGGTGGTCGTTCCGGGTCGCGGCCGTGACGCGAACCCTTTGGTTGCATCGCGCTGAGCACGCGCCACACCGCTCGCCGTTTTCTTTCTGAGAAAATTTAATTCTCAATACGCTCGATTCTGACTCGATCTTCGCTTAGGATCTCGGGCGTTGCCGGGACCTGCCCCGTGGTTTCGGCACCCCGGGGACAGCTCCGCCCCCGCACCGGGCGGGGCGGCGTGTGTATCGGAGTCGTGGCGTATGCGTGTGATCCAACGCGTTCTGGGCAGCCGGTCGGAGGCTGGTCTCGCGGAGCGCCTGCATCACCTCGAACATCACGGCGCGGTGGACATCCTGCGGGTGCCGAGCGCCGACGTGGCCCGGCGCCGCCTGCGGGCGACGACGGTGGCCGGCGAGGAGATCGCGCTCGCCCTGCCGCGGGATCAGGCCCTGTTCGACGGCGCCGTGCTCGTCCTCGAAGATGGTCATGCTCTCGTCGCCCGCGTCGGCGCCGAGAGCTGGCTGCGGCTCGTGCCGCGTTCCACCGCCGATGCGCTCGAACTCGGCTACCATGCCGGCAACCTTCACTGGAGGGTCCGCTTCGATGGCGCGACGCTCCTCGTCGCGCTGGAAGGGCCGGCCGAGGATTACCTCGTCCGTCTCGGCGCCCTGGTCGAGGAGGGGCGCGTCGCCCATTCCATCGACGCGGCGGTTGAGGAGGCCTGAGGCGTTGCTTGCCGCCCTCACCGCGCTCCAGCAGGCCGACACGGCCTTCCCGAGCGGCAGCTTCGCCTTCTCGAACGGCCTCGAAGGCTTGGTGGCCGAGAACCCGGCCTTCGACGAGGCGGCGCTCGCCCGCACCGTCACGGCGGCCCTGCGATTCCGCTGGGCCGCGACGGACCGGGTCGCCCTGATCCTGGCCCACCGCGCCGGCGGGGCGATCGAACGCCTCGCTGCCATCGACGCGGCGGTCGAGGCGGCCTCACTTGCCGAGCCGATGCGGGTCGGCAGCCGCCGCAACGGCGCCTCGCTGCTGGCCTCGCACGCCCGCCTTGGCACGCCGGGCGCCACCGAACTGCGCGCGGCCGTGCGCGCGGGCCGGCTGCTCGGACACCTTCCCACCGTGCAGGGTGCATTGTGGCCCGCGCTCGGCCTCGACGAGCGCAATGCCGCGTCCGTTTCCGGATACCTCTTCGCCAGCGGCCTGACCTCGGCCGCAGTGCGGCTCGGCGCCATTGGGGCGATCGAGGCGCAGCGGGTGTTGGGGGGCGCGCTGCCGCTGATCGCCGAACTGCTGGAGCCGCCCGTGCCCGAGCCGGCGGGCGCCATCGAACTCACCGGCTTCACCCCGCTGATCGAGATCGCCGCCATGCGCCAGGCCCAGGCCGAGCTGCGCCTGTTCGCGAATTGAAGGAGCCGCGCCGATGCTGCTGACGCCGACCGAGATGGAACGGCTCACGATCTTCACCGCCGCCGAACTCGCCCGCAAGCGGCGGACGCGGGGGCTCAAGTTGAACTACCCGGAAGCGGTGGCGATCATCACCGACGAGATCCTAGAGGGCGCCCGCGACGGGCGCACCGTCGCCGACCTGATCGGCTGGGGCTCGACCATCCTGACCACCGGCGACGTGATGCCGGGCGTGGCCTCGATGATGCCGATCCTGCAGGTCGAATGCGTCTTCCCCGACGGCACCAAGCTCGTCACCGTGCACGAGCCGATCCGACCCGCGGAAGGGGCGGAAGCCGACACGCTGGAACCCGGCGCGATCCTGCCGGCAGAGGGCGAGATCGAGCTTGCCGCCGGGCGCCCGCGGGTCACGATCGAGGTCGTCAACACCGGCGACCGGCCGGTGCAGATCGGCTCGCACTACCACTTCTTCGAGGTCAACCGGGCGCTCGACTTCGACCGGGCCAAGGCGCTGGGCTTTCGCCTCGACATCCCGGCGGGCACGGCGGTCCGGTTCGAGCCGGGCCAGCGCAAGAGCGTGACGCTGGTGGGGTTCGGCGGCGAGCGCGAACTCACCGGCCTCAACAACCTGACGCAAGGCAAGCTCGACACCGACGCGGCCCGCGCCGACGCGCTGGCGCGCGCCAAGGCCCGCGGCTTCAAGGGCGCCTGAGGGAGACGCGGAAAAATGGTCACGATCCCCCGGCGCGACTACGCCGCCCTCTACGGCCCCACCACCGGCGACGGCGTGCGGCTCGCCGACACCTCGCTCATCGCGGTGGTCGAGCACGATCACGCGGTCTACGGCGACGAGTGCCTGCACGGCGGCGGCAAGACGCTGCGCGACGGCATCGGCATGGCGCCGGGTGTCACGGCGGCTGAAGGAGCGCTCGACTTCCTGCTCTGCAACGTGCTCGTGATCGATCCCGTGCTCGGCATCGTGAAGGGCGATCTCGGCATCAAGGACGGGCGCATCGTCGGCCTCGGCAAGGCCGGCAACCCGGCGATCATGGACGGCGTCGATCCACGCCTGATCGTCTCGGCCGGCACCACCGTGCGCGACTGCGAGGGGCTGATCGCGACACCGGGCGCCATCGACGTGCACGTGCACTTCGATTCCGCCGGCCTGCCCGACCACGCCATCGCCTCGGGCATCACCACCCTGCTCGGCGGCTCGCTCGGGCCGATCACGGTGGGCATCGATTCCGGCGGGCCGTTCAACACGGGAAAAATGCTCCAGGCGGCCGAAGCCTGGCCCGTCAATTTCGGCTTTTTGGGAAGGGGCAACACCCACAAGCCGGCGGCCTTGAAGGAACAGCTTGAGACCGGCGTCCTTGGCCTCAAGATCCACGAGGATTGGGGGGCGATGCCGGCGGCGATCGATGCCTGCATCGGCTTTGCCGACGAATACGACTTCCAGGTCCAGCTCCACACCGACACGCTGAACGAATCCGGCTTCGTGGAGGACACGCTGGCGGCGATCGGCGGGCGCACGATCCACATGTACCACACGGAAGGCGCCGGCGGCGGGCACGCGCCGGACATCATCCGCGTGGCGGGTTTGCCCCACTGCCTGCCTTCCTCGACGAACCCGACCAACCCCTACACGGTCAACACGTTCGACGAGCACCTCGACATGACGATGGTGTGCCACCACCTCAACCCGGCTTTGCCCGAGGACGTGGCCTTCGCCGAGAGCCGCATCCGCGCGCAGACCATCGCGGCCGAGGACGTGCTGCACGATATCGGCGCGATCTCGATGCTCGGCTCCGACAGCCAGGGCATGGGCCGCATCCACGAGGTGATCTGCCGGACATGGCAGCTCGCCTCCAAGATGAAGGACCAGCGCGGCGCGCTGCCCGAGGAGCGGCCGGGCTTGGGCGACAACGCCCGGATCAAGCGCTACATCGCCAAATACACCATCAACGCCGCGCGCACCTTCGGCATCCAAGAGCACATCGGCTCGCTGGAGCCCGGCAAGATGGCCGACATCGTGATCTGGCGCCCGGCCTTCTTCGGCATCAAGCCCGAACTCGTGATCAAGGGCGGCTTCATCGCCTGGGGCGCCATGGGCGATTCCGCGGCCTCGCTGATGACCTGCGAGCCGATGCTGATGCGCCCGCAATGGGGGGCCTTCGGGCTCGCCAAGCAGGGGCTGTCGGCCTGCTTCGTCCATCCGCTGGCGATTGAGGGCGGGCTTCGCGAGAATCTGGGTCTGCGAAAGAACCTGCTGCCGGCCCGCGGCACCCGCCGGCTCACCAAAGCCGACATGCTCTGGAACGACGCCTGCCCGGACATCCGGGTCGATCCGCAGACCTTCAAGGTCTTCGTGGACGGGCAGCTCGCCACCTGCGAGCCCGCGACCGTCCTGCCGCTCGCTCAACGGTACATGCTGCGATGAGCGCGTCCGCTCTCCCCTCCCCCGCCCTCCCTGAGACCGTCGCGGCCGCCCGCATCGGCATCGGCGGCCCGGTGGGCTCCGGCAAGACCGCGCTGATCGAACGGCTGATCCCGGCGCTCCAGGCCCGCGGGGTCGATCTCGCGGTCGTCACCAACGACCTCGTCACCAAGGAGGATGCCGAGCGCCTGCGCCGCTCCGGGCTGATCGACCCGGCCCGGGTCGAGGCGGTGGAAGCCGGAGCCTGCCCGCACACCGTCATCCGCGAGGACCCGACCCTCAACATCGCGGCCGGCGACGATCTGGAGGCGAAGTTTCCGGGGCTCCAGCTCCTGATTTTCGAATCGGGGGGCGACAACCTCGCCTCAACCTTCTCCCTCGATCTGGTCGATTGGTGGATCTTCGTGATCGACGTGGCGGGCGGCGACGACATCCCGCGAAAGCGCGGCCCCGGCGTGCTGCGCTGCGACCTCCTCGTCATCAACAAGACCGATCTCGCGCCTCATGTCGGCGTCGATCTGCCCGGCATGCTGGCCGAGGCCGCACGCGTCCGGGGCGAAAAGCCGGTCGCCGCCACCAATGCCCGCTCCGGCGAAGGCGTCGAGGTGGTCGCCGACGCGATCTGCCGCGCCGTGCTGTTCGCGCCCTGATGGCCCTGTCGCTGGACGGCCGTCCGGAGACGCCCACCCCGGCCCAGGCGCCCTCCGCTCCGGTCGGGCGCCGGGTGCAGGCGTCCCTCGTCTTCGCCCGCGGCGGGGGCAGCACCGTGCTGTCGCGGCAGGTCGTGCCGTACCCGTTCCACATCACCCGCGCCTTCCGGATGCATCCGGAGAGCCCCGACCTCGCCACGCTCTACCTGCAATCGGCCTCGGGCGGCCTCTACGCCGCCGACCACCTCACCCTCGCGATCACGGCGCGGGCCGGCGCACGGGCGCATGTCACGACCCAGGCCGGCACGGTCGTGCATCGCGGCGGCCCCGAACCCTCGCGCCAGGAGACGCGGCTCACCATCGCCGCGGATGCCTTCCTCGCGCTCAATCCCGATCCGCTCATCCTGTTTCCGGGCGCGCATCTCGCCGTCTGCACCGAGATCACCGCCGAGCCCGGTGCCCGCGCCATCGTCACGGAGAGCGTCGCCTGTCACGACCCCGCGGGTGAAAGCCGTCCGTTCGACCGGCTCGACCTCGGCCTGACGATCCGCACCCCGGACGGACGCCCCCTGGTGCAGGAGCGCAGCCGCATCGACGGGACGGCGTTCGCGGCGCCGGATTCACCGATGGGGCCTCACCGCGCCTTTGGCACGATGGTCGTGCTCGGCGCGCCCGACGACGCGCGACTGGCCGGCCTCCGCCTGAGGCAGGCGGCCGATGCAGTCGGCTGCCTGACCGGCGTGAGTCCGCTGCCCAGCGGCGCGGGGCTCGGCCTGCGCCTGCTCGCCCCGGACGGCGGTGCGCTGTCCGCCGGCATGGATGCGGTGTTCCGGATCGTGTTCGAGGCCTTGAGCGGGTGCGCACCCGGCCGTCGCCGGAAGTAGAGATTGCCCCGAAACGACCAGTCGGGCGGCAGATCGCGAGAAATATGAGCAGGCCGCCCAGCAATTCCCCTTGATACGTATCGTTTTCCTGAGACGAAATACGCACGGGGGCATCGGCCTCGTTTGACGGCCACACAGCCGTCATTCGGACCGATCGGCCGGATGACGTTCGAAGGATTTCGAAGAGACATGCGCTCGCGTGACCGAAACGACGCCCACTTCCATCTCCGCCGCCGGCTTCTCCTCGGCCTTGCCGCCTCTCCGCTGCTGGGTGCCCTGCTCGGACGTGCCCTTGCGCAGACCGGCGCGGGCGCGCTCGCCGTCACCGACACGGAGGTGACCATCGGCATCCTGCACTCGATCAGCGGCACCATGGCGATGTCCGAGACCGGGGCGACGCAAGGGGAGAGGCTCGCCATCGAACAGATCAATGCGGGCGGCGGCATCCTCGGCCGCACGGTGAAGGTGATCCAAGAGGACGGCGCCTCCGACTGGCCGACCTTTGCCGAGAAGGCGCGCAAGCTCGTCGTCAACGACCATTGCGCGGCGGTGTTCGGCTGCGTGACCTCGGCCTCGCGCAAGGCGGTGCTGCCGGTCTTCGAGCAATATAACGGCCTCCTGTACTACCCGACCTATTACGAGGGCCTGGAGCAATCCAAGAACGTGATCTACACCGGCCAGGAGGCGACCCAGCAGACGCTCGCCGCCCTCGATTGGGTGACGAAGGAGAAGGGCGCCAAATCCTTCTTCATGGTCGGCTCGGACTATATCTGGCCGCGCACCACCAACAAGATCGCCACCAAGCACATCACCAACGTGACCAAGGGCACGATCGTCGGCGAGGAATACTTCCCGCTCGGGCACACGCAGTTCAACTCGGTCATCAACAAGATCAAGCTCAAGAAGCCGGACGTCATCTTCGCCACCGTCGTCGGCGGCTCGAACGTGGCGTTCTACAAGCAGATCAAGGCGGCCGGCATCGACCTCAAGAAGCAGACGCTGGTCACGGTCTCCGTCACCGAGGACGACGTCGATGGCATCGGCGGCGAGAACATCGCCGACGCCTATTCCTGCATGAAGTACTTCCAGTCGCTGAAGAACCCGGCCAACGAGGCTTTCGTCGCCGCCTTCAAGAAGCGCTGGGGCGACAAGACCGTCATCGGCGACGTGACCCAGGCGGCCTATCTCAGCCCGTTCCTGTGGAAGGCGGCGGTGGAGAAGGCCGGTTCCTTCGAGGTCGACAAGGTGATCGCCGCTTCACCGGGCCTCGAGCTGAAGGACGCACCGGAAGGCGTCGTGAAGATCCACGAGAACCATCACCTCTGGGCCAAGACCCGCGTCGCCCGCGCCCGGCCAGACGGGCAGTTCGACGTGGTCTACGAGAGCCCGGAGTTGATCGAGCCGAACCCGTTCCCGAAAGGATATCAGTAGGCGGCTCGGGCGGGGTCAGAGGTAGCTCAGACCCCGCCACCGGCTTCGCCGCTTCAGCCGGACCATCCAGAGGCAGGCCGGGTAGAGGGCCAGCGCGAACACCGCCGCGATCAGCCAGATCTGAAACGGGGCGTCGGCTTCGACCCGGCCGGAGGGACCCACAAGGCCGAAGGCGGCGAGGCCGTCGTAGGTCAGGCGCAGGGCCCACAAGTGCAGCAGGTAGAAGAACAGCGGCGCCCCGCCAAAGACGGTGAGCCAGCGTAGACGCCGTTCCGGCAGGCGCTCGAACAGAGCGAGCAGCAGCAGGCCGGGACCGAGGGTCGCGAGCAGGAAGTCGGCCGAGGGCGGATACTTGGTGAGGTTGACGAAGGACAGCGCGGTCGCGCCCCAATCCTGACCCGCCTGCCATGGATGCGGATCACCGTAGCCGTTGAAGCCGCGCAGGATCAGGAAGGCGGCGAGGCTCGCGAACCCGAGGGCGACGAGGCGTCGGCGGCGCGTGCCCGGATCGACGCCCGCGCCGTAGAGCGGCCCCAGCGCGTAGCCCGCGGCGATCACGCCGATCCAGGGCAGCACCGGATAGGAGGTGCGCGCCGCGCCCCAGGGCAGCGGGATCAAGCCGCGCTGATGCAGCACCGCCCACAGGGCGTAGCCCATCTGATCGGGCGTGAGCATGATCCCGTCGAGCGCATTGTGCCCCAGCATGATCGCCAAGCCTACGCCGATCAGCGCCGGACGCGGCAGCCAGAGCAGTGCGGCGAGCGCCATCATGCTGAGCCCGATCGCCCAGATCACCTGCAGGTAGAGGATCGGCGGTAGGAGGGCACGGGTCCAGGCCAGGTTGACCAGGGTCACTTCGAGGGCGACCAGGAAGAGTCCGCGCTTGATGAGGAAGGCGGAGGCCGCGGCGCGGCTGGCGTGCTTCTGCCCGTAGAGGCTCGCCGAGAGCCCCGTCAGCAGCAGGAAGACCGGGGCGCAGACATGCGAGGCGGCCCGCGTCAGGAACAGGCCGGGCGGGGTTGCCGCGAGGTTCACCGGGTCGCTCACCTGGGCGTGCAGGTAGAAGAACTCCCGCACGTGATCGACCAGCATCAGCAGCATCACGAGCCCGCGCAGGGCATCGATGGCGCCGATGCGGGTGCGTGGCGCGGCCCCCGCCCCGATGGGAGCCGGGCCGGGGGCCGCCGCCTGGCGAGCCTTCATCAGAACCGCACCGTCATCGTTCCGGTGAAGCGGCGGGGCGCACCGGGATAGACCCGGAAGCGGTTGAGGGAGCTCTCGTAATACTCGGTGTCGAACACGTTCTCGATGTTCAGCCCGAAGCGGAAGTTCTCGTAGCGGTAATAGGCGAGCGCATCGACCGCGATGTAAGCTGGCAGGGAGAAGCTGTTGACCGCATCCGCCGCCCGCTCGCCGACGCCGCGCACGCCGCCGCCGAGCCCGAGCCCCTTCCACGGGCCGGCCTGCACCTCGTGGACGGCGAGCAGGCTGCCGGAATGGCGCGGCACGTTGATCAGCGGCGTGCCGGCCGGCAAGGTCGGATCTTCGGTGACCACGGCCTCCGCGTAGACGTAGCCCGCCAGCAACTTGATCTCCGGCGTGATCTGGCCGGCGGCGGTCAGCTCGAAGCCCTGGCTGCGCGCCCCGCCGACCGCCACGGAGAAGCCGCTGCCGTTGGCCTCCGGCGTCAGCACGTTCTGCCGTTCGATCCGGAAGGCGGTGCTGGTCAGCGCCAGCGCGCCGCCGTAGAGGTCGAGCTTGGCACCGACCTCGTAGCCGATGCCGGTCTCCGGCGCGAACGGCCCGGAGGCGGCGACGGCGGCGGCATCGGGACCGATATTGGGGCGGAAACTCGTACCGACATTGGCGTAGAGGGAGAATTCGGGCAGCGGTTGGTAGACGAGGCCGGCGCGGGGCGTCGCGGCAAAGTAGGTCTGATCGACCTGGGACCGCGGGATACGCTCGCGGAACGACTGTTCGAAGAAGTCGAAGCGCACGCCGAGCAGCGCCTTCCATTCGGCGGTGAGGCTGATCTGGTCCTGCGCGTAGAGGGCGGTGTTGGTGATCCGCTCGAGGTTGTTGCGCGGGATGGTGATCGGCGGCAGCGGCTGGCCGTAGCGCGGATCGTCGATGTCGATCGCGTAGGGGCTCGTGCGGAAGTTCGAGCGCAGATAGAGCACACGGCTATCGGTGCTCTCGCGCTCGAAGCCCAGCAGCATCGTGTGACCGATGCCGGCGGTGTCGAAGCGCCCGACCACCTCCGCTTGGCCGATCGCCGTGTCCCAGCGGTAATCGCGCACGTTGCGATCGCGCGAGACGGTGCGGTTGTCGGCGGCGATGGCGCGGATCTCGGCGGATTCGCCCTCCAGCGTGCCGGTGTTGAAGTGGGTGGCCAGCCGCATCTGCCAATCGGCGTTGAAGCGGTGATCGACGCGGACCTGCATCGTGTTGTTGGTCTGATAGGTGCTCTGGCCCGGCTCGCCGAGGAAGCGCGAGATCGGCAAGAGCCCGAGCCGCCCGTTGATGGCGATGACGCCGCGGTCAAAGACGATGCGGTTGCGCAGGAACTCCGTCTCGACGGTGATGCGCGTGTCCGGCGTGATCTGCCAGCTCAGAACGGGCGCCACGAGCAGCCGGTCGCTGTCGACGAAATCGCGAAAACTGCCCTGGCGGCCGGCGGCGAGATTGAAGCGGTAGGCGAGCGTGCCCTCCTCGTTGAGCGCGCCACCGGCATCGACCGTACCGCGGAACTGCCCGAACGAGTCCCACAGCCCGCCCATCTCGACGAAGCGCTCGGCGGTCGGCTGCTTGGTGATGATGTTGACGAGCCCGCCCGGATCGCTGCGCCCGAACAGCCCGCCGCCGGGGCCTTTGAGCACCTCGACGCGCTCGACGTTCTGGGCGTCGGGCGGGGGCGGCGTGCCGCGGTTGAGCGGAAAGCCGTTCTTGTAGATCTCGGACGTGGGCACGCCGCGGATGGCATAGCTGAACACCGACAGGCCGCCGAAATTGTTCTGCTGCGCCACGCCCGGCGTGTAGTTGAAGACGCGATCGACGCGGGTGGCGGCGAGATCCGTGATGACCTCGCGCGGCGCCACGGTGACGATCTGGGGCACGTCGCGCTGGGGCGTGTCGGTCTTGGTGCTGCTCACCGCGCGGTCGGCGCGGTAGCCCGGCGTCGGCCCGATCAGGCCGATCGTGCCGGCGGCGCTGGTCCGGCCGTCCGATGCGCCGTTGCCGACGCCGCGGCCGTCGCCCTCGACCGCCAGTTCCTCGAGGGTGACCGATTCCTGCGCCCGCGCCTCCGGGCCGTGCAGGCCGGCGCAGAGCAGCGCGGCGAGCATCCAAGGCGGGCGCCGGATCGAGACGTCGATGGCGTTCAGGCTCGTCCGAACTGTCACAAGGCGCGCTCTGGCTGTTCGGACGCAGGGCCCGAGCGGGTGCCCCGCCGGGAGCGCAGGGGAACGCTCTCGCCGATCAGGCACGCCGCCGGAGCACCCCGCCCGGGGGACATCGTCGCGCCAAGGCAGGTCTCCTGGCTCACGGGTCAGCGCCCCCGTCTCGGCCTTCCCGGTGCAGGGCACCAGTGACCTTCGACGACGGAGGCTCGCCGCTTACAGTTGCGGGGGCAGCTTCGGCCTCGCCCGGACGGGCTTACCGAATTCCCTCTTAGCCCTCGGACATGCATCCGGGGAACCTTGGCCGCAGCAACTTCGCTGCGATGCGGCGCAGGGTCAACATGCCAACGAATGAAATGTAACAACATTACACAGCCTGTGGCTCGCAGAGCACAAGGCTCGGCGACGTTCTCCATGACTGCACACCGCGCCCGTCCGGGGGGAAAGGCCGCGCCTCGTGGCGCGGCGCAGCCGTCGAGAAACAGCATCGAACGTTTTTCAAAGGACGTGACCGAGCTTTAGGCAAGATTAACCAAGATCCCGTTGAATGACGAAGGCTTAAGGTTGATCCTTCCCTAATCGGCGAAGCCATCTCGTTTTGTCATTCTGGCACAGATAGGCCGGGGATGACGGCGGGAGGCCGTATGGGATCCGCGTTGTCGAGTACCGCCCGCAATGGACATCGCCGAGCTCGTCCAGAGTCGCTCCGCCCGGCCCGTCATCCGCCGTCGGCGCCGCCCGCCTGTCGCGGCGCTCGCGCTGACCGCCCTCGGCGGTCTCGCGGTCGCCGGGATGCTGCAACCGCAGAATCGTGCCGCGCCCGCCCCCGTGGAAACCGCGCAGGTCTCGGGCGAGGCCGAAGGAGCGGAGACCGTGCAGGCCGCGCCCGGCGCGTTGGCCTGGATGCTCGACCCCACCCCCGTTCTCGACACCGCGCCCCGCGGCTTCGTCCCCCGGACCCCGCAGGTGTCCGCCTTCCGGGCGCCGCCCGTGGCGGAGCCTGCCCCATCGGAGCCGGTCACGACCCTGGCCGCCCTCCCCGCGGATCAGGCCGACGACACCGCGCCCACCGTCACGCCGCGCCCGGCTGTGCCGACGGCCCGCCTCGCCCTTACGGTGCCGCTGCCGGTGCGGCGGCCCAACGAATTCCGCTACGAGCCGCGCATGCAGACCGCCCGGGCGGCGACGCCTCGGATCGCCACCGCATCCACGGCGCGCGCCTCCGCCGAGCCAACCCGCAGCGTGTTCAGCGCCGCGGTCACCGACAACCGCAACTTCCTCGAGAAGATGTTCGATCTGCCGGGCTCTGCCGCGCCGTCCTCGGACAGGGCGATGGCCTATGCCGGGCTCGACAGCGGCGCGGTCGATTCGGCCGCGCGGCGCCGCGTCGTGCCGGGCCCGGTCTCCGAGCCGGGGGTCGCCGTCTACGACATCAGCGCCGCCACCGTCACGCTGCCGAGCGGCGAGGTGCTGGAGGCGCATTCCGGCCTCGGCGTCGCCCAGGACAACCCGGACCACGTCCATATCCGGATGCGCGGCGCCACCCCGCCCGGAGTCTACGACCTGCGGGAGCGCGAGGCGCTGTTCCACGGGGTGCGGGCGATCCGCCTCAACCCGGTCGGCGGCTCGGCCGCCATCCACGGGCGCGACGGCATCCTCGCCCACACCTACATGCTGGGCCCGAGCGGTGCCTCGAACGGCTGCGTCGTGTTCCGGAACTACACCCGCTTCCTTCAGGCCTATCTGAGCGGCCAAGTCCGGCGTCTCGTCGTGGTGCCCGGTACCGCCCCCGGAATCTTCGCCAGCCGGCGCAACGCCACGCCGCGCCGCTCGGCCTCGGCGGATTAACGGGTTTCCAAAGGGATCATCCCTTTGGCGGGGCATCGGGGCGGCGCCCCGATCTCTTTTCAGGGCTCTGCCCTGGACCCGCGAAAGGACTTGTCCTTTCGAAACCTGCTTTGGGCCCGTCAGGACTTGGCGACGGGCTTGAGCTTGAGTTGGTCGATGGCCCAGCGCCACGTCCCGTCCGATTGCCGGCGGGCCGACTCGACCGAGAGTCCGCCGTTCGGCAGCCGCGCGAAGGTGAGCGCGAGGTCGCCGTTGCGGATCGCCGGCAGGGTCTCAGGCTCGGGGAAGTCCGACTTGCGTGCGAGCAGATCCGTGTAGAAGCGGCGGATCTCGTCGTGGCCGGTCGCCACGATGTCGCCCGCGGCCACCACGGCCTGCGGCTCGTACAGGGCAACCAGCCCCTCGGCATCGCCGGCATTGGCCCGTTCGTGGAAGAGCCGGGCCAGATCCTCCGGCTCGCGTGCCACATCCCGCTGCGTCTCGCTCATCGCTCGTTCCTCCCTGTCTGTTTCAAGCCTGTCTATTTCAGACGGTTGCCCTGGCCGTCCCGCACCGCGACCGCCACCGGAACGCCAGCCTTGACGCTCTCGGACACGGTGCAGAACTGCTCGAACTGAGCGAGCACCCGGTCGAGCCGGTCCATCGATTCGGCGGGCGCGCCGAGCGCGATATCGACCTCGATCCCGACAAGGCGCAGGCGGCCTTCCGCGTTGCGGGCCACGCGCCCGATCGCCTCGGCGCTCACGCCCCCGCCCTCCTGCCGGTACTTGCCGAGCGCGAAGGCGAGGCTCGCGCACAGACAGTTGCTCACGGCCGCAATCAGCACCTGCTCCGGCGAGGGCCCGGTGCCGCCACCGATCGGCTCCGGCTCGTCCGTCAGCAGCGGCACGAAGCTCTCGCCGAAATCGATCCGGAAGGCATAGGCTTCGATCTGCCGGATCCGAATGCTGTGTTTGTCCGACATCGTGACCTCCTCGCCTTCCTATCAACCCGCCGCTGCGCGATCTCGTTCGAGTCCGGCCGGACGATCGCTCGAACGCGATCCCCCCCGGTTTCTGGCTGGCTTCAATCGCCGGGGCCCGCCGCCGCGGACCGTGTCGGTTCCTTGCCCGGCTCCCCGGGCTTTCACGCCGCCAAGCCGCTCAAGCGGGTTCGCGCAATGCCCCTGGCCAGTCCGCACCATGCCTTGACCTGCCATTCGCATCTGGTATACCAGATGCCAATGACGAGCCACCGGAAAGAGTGATCTCGACCCGGAAGGCCCGAGACCCGGGAAGCCAAGGAGGCAACGCCTGCCATGACCGAACGCGGCATCCTCGACAGACATCGCATCTCTCCGCTCACAGCGCGGCCTCAGGGCTAGCCGGCGGCGGAAGGGGGGCAACGGATGGCCCAATCGCAGACCTTCGACACGTCCGGGCTCGTCGCGGCGATCGGTGACGCGGTGGTGATCTCCGACGCGGACGGACGGATCGTCATCTGGAATCCGGCCGCCGAGCGGATCTTCGGCTACTCGGAAGCCGAGGCGCTTGGGCAGAGCCTCGACCTCATCACCCCGGAGCGTCACCGCCGCCGCCACTGGGATGGCTACGCCAAGACGATGCGCACGGGCGAGACCCGCTACGGCACGTCCCTGCTCAAGGTTCCGGCCCTGCACAGGGGTGGCCGGGCCCTGTCCATCGCCTTCACCGTCGCGCTGCTGCACGGCGCGGAGGGCGAAGTCACCGGCATCGCCGCGGTCATCCGCGACGAGACCGAGCGCTTTCAGGAAGAGCGCTCCCTGCGCCGCCGCGTGGCGGAGCTGGAAGAGGCTTTGGGCACCCTCGTCTGCGCCTGAGGCGGGGCGCCCGAGCCATTCAGCAATATTACCGACCGTAATATTTTTCGATTTTCCAACAACGACGACCCACAACGAAGTCGAAATAGGGAGAAGACTGAGATGACCCAGCCGCTCGACGGGATCAAAATCATCGATTTCACCCACGTCCAGGCGGGTCCCGCCTGCACCCAGCTCCTCGCGTGGTTCGGGGCGGACGTGATCAAGGTCGAGCGTCCGGGCTCGGGCGACGTGACGCGCAACCAGCTTCGCCACGTCGAGGACGCGGATGCGCTCTACTTCACGATGCTCAACTCCAACAAGCGTTCGCTGACGCTGGACACCAAGAACCCGCAGGGCAAGGAAGTCCTGGAAAAGCTGATCCGCGAATCCGACGTGATGGTCGAGAATTTCGGCCCCGGCGCGCTCGATCGCATGGGCTTCACCTGGGCCCGCATCCAGGAGCTCAACCCAGGCATGATCCTCGCCTCGGTGAAGGGCTTCTCCGACGGACACCACTACGAGGATCTGAAGGTCTACGAGAACGTGGCGCAGTGCGCCGGCGGTGCGGCCTCGACCACCGGCTTCTGGGACGGCCCGCCGACCGTGTCGGCCGCCGCGCTCGGCGACTCGAACACCGGCATGCATCTCGCCATCGGCATCCTCACGGCGCTTCACCAGAAGACCAAGACCGGCAAGGGCCAGAAGGTCGCCGTGTCGATGCAGGATTCGGTGATCAACCTCTGCCGGGTGAAGCTGCGCGACCAGCAGCGCCTCGATGCCATCGGCTACCTCGAAGAATACCCGCAATACCCGCACGGCGAATTCTCGGACGTGGTGCCGCGTGGCGGCAACGCGGGCGGCGGCGGCCAGCCGGGCTGGGTGCTCAAGTGCAAGGGCTGGCAGACGGACCCGAACGCCTACATCTACTTCACGATCCAGGGCCATGCCTGGGCCCCGATCTGCAAGGCGCTCGGCCGCGAGGAATGGATCGACGATCCGGCCTACAACACCGCCCGCGCTCGCCAGGACAAGATCTTCGAGATCTTCGCCATCATCGAGGATTGGCTGGCCGACAAGACCAAGTTCGAGGCCGTCGATATCCTGCGCAAGTTCGACATCCCGTGCTCGCCGGTGCTGTCGATGAAGGAGATCGCCGCCGATCCGTCGCTGCGCGCGAGCGGCACCATCGTCGAGGTGCCGCACCCCAAGCTCGGCTCGTATCTGACCGTCGGCTCCCCGATCAAGTTCTCGGACATGAAGGTCGACATCAAGGCTTCGCCGCTTCTGGGCGAGCACACCGACGAGGTCCTCGCGGGCCTCGGCTACTCGCCCGAGCAGATCGCCGCGATGCACGAGTCGCGCGCGGTCTGAGGGGAAGCGGCAGCGCGGGTCTCCGCGCTGCCCGCACAGGATGGCCAGTCTCTTTCGGCCATGAACCTCCCGGGACGGGGCATCGCTCCGGGAGCGCATGACCGGGCATGACGCCCGGGTTTCTTCCTCCTCCGATGACTTTCCCGGGCCGACTCCGTCGGTCCGGTTTTTCGGTGTCCGGGCCCCTGATACGGCATCCGTTTGATCGAACTTGCGTCACGGCGGAAGCCGAGTGTTCCCCTCTCCCCGCGGGCTGGGAGAGGGGAAATCCGCCCTCCCGCAGGGATCAACCGGATTGAGACTGTCTCACTCACAAAACTCTCGATCTCTGACCGTTCTCGTGTTGGCGAGGACGGCGCGGCGGGCGTTTTCGAGAGACACTTGAATGGAGGCGCGTTCGCCCGCGCCGCCTAACCGAAGAAATCGCCCAGGAAGAAGTCTACGGCCTGGCTCACCACGTTGGGATGGTAGGCATGCGGACCGTCATACTCGACGTAGGTGAGGTCGTAGCCCGCCGCCCGAAGCAGCCGGGCGTGGTTGCGGGCGCTCCGGTCGATCGGAATCTGCTCGTCGCGGGTGCCGTGCGACAGGAAGATTTTGGGCGCACCCGCCTGCACCTGCACCGACATGAACCCGGCGGACGACACGATCAGGTGGCTGACCCGGTCACCGTTGGTGAGCCCGAGGGACAGCGCGTAGCTGCCGCCGTCCGAATGGCCCGCGAAGGCGAGATGGCCCGGATCGATCAGGAACCGGTCGGCCACCTCGGCGAGCGCCCGGTCGAGCCGCTCCCGGTCCGGCCCGTTGCCGGCGATCACGAGATCCCAGGTCGGGTGCAGCGATTGCGGCGCGAGCAGCAGGAAGCCGCGCTGGTCCGCATGGGCTTCCAGCATCGGCAGGATCTTTTCGGCACTGCCGCCGCCGCCGTGGAACAGGACGACGAGCGGCGTCGGCAGGCGGGGGTCGATGTGCTCGGGCACGCGGAGCATCGCGTCGCGGGTCTCGAACAGACCGAGCGCGTGGCGGCCCGGCGGCAGCGGCGGCTTGCCCGGCAGCCGCGGCAGGAAGGCGAGCCGGCCGGCGAGCCGGGGATCGAGGGCAACCATCGGATCGAAGGGGGAGGAGGACATGGGGCGTCTCGCAGGTGGAGCCCAACGCCGCCCCTCATGCTGAGGTGCCCGCGACAGCGGGCCTCGAAGCACCTCGGACCGGTCCTTCCCCATGCCCGGGAAGGACATCGGAAGGCTGTCTCGGGTCGTTCGCCGCGCGTGCTTCGAGGCTTTCGCTTCGCTCCGCACCTCAGCATGAGGGACGGAGGGGCTTGCCGGACAAAAAAGGACCGCGGCGCCCATTTCGGGCACCGCGGTCCGGCTCAGTCGAAGCGGTCGGAGGGCAGTGCCCGCCTCACTTCTTCTTCAGGGTGCTCTGCGGGTTGAGGCTGCCGATATTGCCGCTCTCGCTGCCGGCGGCCGGGTCGATCTCCGCATTGATGAGGGTCGGCTTACCGGAATTCATCGCCTCGTCCACGGCCCGCTTCAGCTCGTCCGGCGTGGTGACGTTCACGCCGACGCCGCCGAAGGCCTCCATCATCTTGTCGTAGCGGGAATTCTTGACGAAGACGGTGGTGCCCGGATCGCGGCCGGTCGGATCGGTGTCGGTGCCGCGATAGATGCCGTTGTTGTTGAAGATGACGATGCAGACCGGCAGCTCGTAGCGGCAGATGGTCTCCACCTCCATGCCGGAGAAGCCGAAGGCCGAGTCACCCTCGACCGCCAGCACCGGCTTGCCGGTCTCGACAGCCGCCGCGACGGCGAAGCCCATGCCGATGCCCATCACGCCCCAGGTGCCGACGTCCAGGCGCTTGCGCGGCTGGTACATGTCGATGATGCCGCGGGCGAGATCGAGGGTGTTGGCGCCCTCGTTGACGAGGATCGCGTCGGGCCGCTCCTTGATGACGGTCCGGAGCGCCCCGAGTGCCGAGTGGAAGCACATCGGCGAGGAGTTCTTCATCAGCTTCGGGGCCATCTTGGCGATGTTGGCCTCGCGCTTGCTCCGCAGCGTCTCCAGCCAGTCGGAGGGCGCACCCTTCCAGTCCTTGCGGATGCCGTCGAGCAGCGCTTCGACGCAGGAGCCGATATCGCCCACCACCGGCGCGACGATCTCGACGTTCGAGTCCATCTCGCGCGGCTCGATGTCGATCTGGATGAAGCGCTTCGAGCCGGGCTCGCCCCAGGTCTTGCCCTTGCCGTGGGAGAGCAGCCAGTTGAGGCGGGCGCCCACCAGCAGCACCACGTCGGAATCCTTGAGCGCGGTGGAGCGGGCCGCACCGGCCGAGAGCGGGTGGGTGTCGGGCAGGAGGCCCTTGGCCATGCTCATCGGCACGTAGGGGATGCCGCTCTCCTCGACGAGCGCGCGCACGGCCTCGTCGGCCTGGGCGTAGGCCGCGCCCTTGCCGAGGATGATGAGCGGACGCTCGGCCGACTTCAGCACGTCGAGCGCCCGGGCGATGGCGGACGGGGCCGGGAGTTGGGCCGGGGCCGCGTCGATCACCTTGACCAGCGAGCGCGCGCCGAGATCGGCGTCGATGACTTGCGAAAAGAGCTTGGCGGGCAGATCGAGATAGACGCCGCCGGGCCGGCCGGAGACGGCGGCACGGATCGCGCGAGCCACGCCGATGCCGATATCGGCGGCGTGCAGCACGCGGAAGGCGGCCTTGCAGAGCGGCTTGGCGATGGCGAGCTGGTCCATCTCCTCGTAGTCGCCCTGCTGCAGATCAACGATCTCACGCTCGGAGGAGCCGGAGATCAGGATCATCGGGAAGCAGTTGGTGGTGGCGTTGGCCAGCGCGGTTAGGCCGTTGAGGAAGCCCGGCGCCGAGACCGTAAGGCAGATGCCCGGCTTCTTGGTGAGGAAGCCGGCGATCGCGGCGGCGTTGCCCGCGTTCTGCTCGTGGCGGAAGGAGATGACCCGCAGACCCTCGGCCTGGGCCAGACGGCCGAGATCGGTGATCGGGATGCCGGGCACGTTATAGATCGTCTCGATGCCGTTGAGCTTGAGCGCGTCGATGACGAGGTGGAAGCCATCCGTCAGCTCCGGCTCCTCGTGGGGCATCGCGCCCGCGGTGATCGCGTCGATGTTCTGGGCCTGGACGGTCATGCGGCGTTCTCCCTTATGGTGCGGATGCTCTTGTCCGGCGCGGGGCCCGATGGCGTCAGGCCGGGCTCGTTTCGCGCCTGCTGCTGCGCCGCGCGCAGCGTGCGGACCGGTCTCGAGTGGCCGGTCTTGTTGCGACACATCTGGCATACCAAATACCAATGAGTTGGTCAAACGAAACACGTGGCTTTGCGTGCCCCCACGTGAGGCGCCGGGGGAGCGGTCGAAACAGGGGCTGCGGGGGTCGCCGGATCCAGGGTTTCGGGGATGACGCGTCGAGAGACAGGCCGCCCGGCATCCGGCGGACATGCTTCCTCGAAGGGAAGTCCGACGGCGGACTTGTCTTCAGCGTTTTCTGATCACGCTCGGCACGGTCCCGAAGCGCGATCCGGCCTCGTCGTGGGTCGCCGGCCAGATTGGCTACGAGTCGAGACACCGGCCCCCTGTGACACCGCGAAAGCGTTGAAGGCATGGTCGGCGAAGGGCGGCCGAGGGGCCGGCGCGAGGAACTCCGCTGCCGGGAGTTCGGCTGGGGCGGCCGCCGCCCCGACGCGAGCCGTCGAGGCGGCGGACCATCATTCGAGGCCTTCAGGCCAGCGTCACTGCGCGAGCTTCCGCCGCGTCGGCGATCTCAGCCTCCGCCGCGAGGTAGCGCCGCCGCATCGGCTTCAGCACGAAGACCGCCAGCGCCGCGGCCAGGATGTTCAGCCCGATGATGAGGCCGAACACCGCCGACCAGCCGTAGGACGCCGACAGCACGCTGGCGAAGGGGACGAGGAAGGCCGCCGTACCCTTGGCCGTATAGAGGAGGCCGGCGTTGCTGGCGGCGTATTTCGAGCCGAACGTGTCGCCGCAGGTGGCTGGGAACAGCGAGTAGATCTCCCCGAACACGCCGAAATACATCGCCGTACACAGAACGAAGACGACCGGATTACGCCCGTAGCCGAGGAGCAGAATGCAGGCCGTCGCCGCAATCACGAAGGCAATGAACATCGTGTTCTCGCGGCCGATGTTGTCGGACACCCAGCCGAAGAAGGGCCGGCCGAACCCGTCGAAGATGCGGTCGAGCGAGATCGCCAGGGTGAGCGCGGCCATCTGCAGGCCGAACAGGTTCATCGGCACGTCGGCGACCTTGAAGTCGTGGGCGATGGGCGCGATCTGCGCCGCCGCCATCAGGCCGCCGGAGGTGACCATCACGAACATCGCGTACATCGTCCAGAATACGGGGGTGCGCACCGCTTCCTTCGGGCTGCGGTCGATCTTGGTCTGGGGAAGGCGCAGGTTCTTGCGCCGGATCGGCACGGCGACCGAGGGCTTGCGCAGGAAGAAGGACAGCAGGACGACGACCGCGCCCTGGCCGAGGCCGAACACGAGGAAGGCCTGGGCATAGCCGCTGGCGGCGATCATGTTGGCGATCGGGATCACCGTGATCGCCGCGCCCGCGCCGAAGCCCGCCGCGGTCGCGCCCGCCGCCAGCCCGCGCCGGTCCGGAAACCATTTCAGGGCGTTGCCGACGCAGGTGCCGTAGACCGAGCCCGCGCCGATGCCGCCGATCACCGCGGCGGTGTAGAGCAGGAAGAGGGAGTCGGCATAGGCGTTCAGGGCCCAGGACAGGGCGATCATGACGCCGCCGAAGCCCACCACGATGCTCGGCCCGTAGCGATCGACGAACCACGTCTCGACCGGCACGAGCCAGGTTTCGGTGGCGACGAAGATCGTGAAGGCGAACTGGATCGCCGTGCGCCCCCATTGGTGCTGCGCATCGATCGGATCGACGAAGAGCGTCCAGCCATACTGAAGGTTGGCGATCATGGCCATGCAGAGCACGCCGAAGGCGAGTTGCCACCACTTGGCGGAAGGCGCATCCGAAGGCGCCTGGAGCGGCGCGTGTTGCTCTGCCGGTTGGTGTACCATCCGGTTCTCTCCCTGAACGTTTCTCGTGCTCCCCTGGCGCCGCATCATGCACAATGATGCTAGGCATACAATATACCAACGCAGGAAAGTCCGTCCGCGATGCTGCGGCGACCCGGCACACCGGGCGACGGCATCGGCGCGCACTTCAAAGAATGCGCGGCGTCGGGACCGGAAAACGCGTCGGCGCGCACCGGGCGTCTGAGCCCGGCACGCGCCGACATTCTTCGAAAGGCCGGGCGGCGGCCCGGCCCGTGCGCGGCCTTAGTGGGCGGAGACCGTCTCCGGCTTGGCCTCCAAGGCGGCCGACTCCCGCGTGTAGGCCTGCCGCATCGGCTTGAGGACGAAGATCGCCATCAGCGCCGCGAGGATGTTGAGCGCGGCGGCCGCCAGGAACACCGCGTGCCAGCTCCCCGTCATCGTCGTGAGGATGCTGGTATAGGGCACGATCAGCGCCGCCGTGCCCTTGGCGGTGTAGAGCAGGCCGGCATTGGTGGCGGCGTATTTCGAGCCGAAGGTGTCGCCGCAAGTCGCTGGGAACAGCGAGTAGATCTCGCCCCAGGCGAAGAACACCAGACCGGTCAGGATCACGAACAGGATCGGATCCTGGCCGAACTGGCTCAGCAGGTAGATGCCCACACCCTCGATGCCGAAGGAAAGGAACATCGTGTTCTCACGGCCGATATGGTCGGAGATCCAGCCGAAGAGCGGGCGCGTCACGCCGTTGAGCACCCGGTCGATCGTGGCGGCGAAGGTGAGTGCCGGCAGGGTGATCCCCAGCAGGCTCACCGGTACGTCGGCGATGTGGAAGTCCTTGGCGATGGGGCCGAGCTGGGCGGTGGCCATCAGGCCGCCGGCCGCCATCATCACGAACATCGCGTACATCACCCAGAAGATCGGGGTGCGCACCATCTCGCCGGGCGTGAAGTCGCGGCGGCTCTGGCTGACGCGGGCGATCTCGGGCACCTGCCCCTTCTTCGGCGCCACCAGAAACAGCGCGATCAGCATCACGATCAGGCCCTGGCCGATGCCGAACCAGAAGAAGGCGGCCTCGTAGCCGTAATGGTGGATCACCGCCTGGATCGGCACGACGGTGAGCGCCGAGCCCGCGCCGAAGCCCATGGCGGTGAGGCCCGCAGCCAGACCGCGCCGGTCGGGGAACCACTTCAGCGAATTGCCGACGCAGGTGCCGTAGACCGCGCCCGCACCGGTGCCGCCAACGGCCGCCCCGACATAGAGCAGCCAGAGCGTGTCGGCGTAGGCGTTGATCACCCAGGCCAGCCCGCACAACAGGCCGCCGACGAGCGTCACGGCCCGCGGGCCGTACTTGTCGACGAACCAGCCCTCGATCGGCACCAGCCACGTCTCGGTGAGGACGAACAGGGTGAAAGCGACTTGGATCGCGGCGCGGTCCCAGCCGTGCCGTTCCTGCATCGGGTTGACGAAGAACGTCCAGCCGTACTGCATATTGGCGATCATGCACATGCAGACGATGCCGAACACCAATTGCAGCCATCGGCTCGTCGGTGGTGGAACGTATGTTGTCGTGGGTTGGGTCATGGACGCATCTCCAGTGTACGCTCGATTTTTCCGAGCTTTTTGGCCGCTCAATTTCTCGATTATTTTTCGAATATGACTTTAAATATTCTCTGACGCGAATGACTGCCTGAGCAGACCATCGCGCTCTTCCGGTCGAATCTTGGGGCCGCATCCCACTCGATCACATCGGATCGGCGGATCCGGACCATCGTTTCAACGCGCCCTCTTTCGACGAACCGGCAGCCACCTCGTCGGAATGCGCTCACGAAGCCGAAGGCACCGCCCCGGACGAACTCTCCCGGTTCCCGGGGACACCCTGCGAGGACGACGGCGAGGCTTTCGCGCAGCCCTGGATCAGGGGCAGGACATGCCTCGGATCATGCCGCACCGGCCGAACGGAGGACGTCCAAGCAGGTCGATTTGGCGGGTCGATCTTGCCAATCCCGCCCGGACGCCGGCACCATAATTCAAAACGCAGGATTGACAATAGGTATGCTGTATACCAGCCTGCGTTCAAAGGCGGCCCCGTTCGAGAGGCATGCCGATGGAGGAGCGCCGTGTTTGGAACGATGCGCCGTGAGCCGGATGCCGCGGGCGTCCGCACCATCCACCGGGACCGATCCGTGGCCGAGGCAGCGCAACTCCTCGCCCAGCCGGGAACGGGCGCGCTCGTCGTCGTCGAGGGCGATGCCGACGCAACGGTGACGGGTCTGCTGACCCAGCGCGACATCTTCCGCGCGGTGGCGGCCGAGGGCCCCGAGATCTACAGCCGCAGCGTCTGGCTCATCACCGATCACGACTTTCCCGCGGTCGATGTCGGCGCTTCGGCGCAGGAGCGGCTGAAGACCTTCTGCGAGCGGAAGGTCGATCACATCGCCCTGATGGATTCCTGCCGCATCAGCGCGATCCTGAGCATCTGGGACTGCGCTGGCCAAGGGGTTGGTCAAGGGGTCGGCCACGATCTTAGCCGAGATCTTGGCCAAGCACCGGCGACAAACCCGCCGGCATTGCCGCATACGTGAAGGCGCACGGCGGAGAGTGAGCGCAAATGGAGCGCCGGACACGACGCATCTCGTTATGGATTCATGCCTGCCGGGAGCAGGCACTGTTCACCGAGCGTTGTGCGAGAACGATCCGGAACAGGTTGGAAGACGATTCCGAGAAAAGGCGTCAGCCATGGAAAACCCGATGAAATATCTGACCGTCGTCGAATGCCCGATCGTCTTTCCGGGCGAGAACGAATTCGGTGCGTCGAGCATCGATATGCTTCCCCGTCTCGGCATCGCCGGCGGGCTGGAGAGCCGCCACATCCGCGTTCTGGACGAGCGCATCATCGCGGTGTGCATCTGGCGCAGCTCGTTCTGCGCCAAGCTGTTCTTCGACACCGCGTGGCACGAGCGGGCGGCGAGCCTGTGGGGCGAGGCCTACCAGATCCGGTTCGAGGCGATCGAGAACGCCTCCGCCGCCTGATCGAAACCGGGAGGGGCGAGCGATGACCGACGCCGCGCCGCCCCTCGCCGACAGGTTTGCAGACGAAACCGCCGGCACCGCCCTCGCGGACGAGCCGGCCTTCCACGCCTGGAATCCCGGCCTCGAACCCGGCCTGCCGCGGGCGATGCGCCCGCTCGCGACGGTGTTCCGGCCCGAGAACCTCCGCCTGCCCTTTTCCGAAATCCTCGAACTGTCCGATTTCAGCGGCCTGCCCCCGACGCAGCTCGCCCTCTTCCGGCCTGAGCGCCTCGCGGTCCACGAGGTGCTGATCCGGGTCATGGCCGATATCTCGGTCCCCGTCGGCGAAGTCTACGCCGATCTCGGACTGAACTTCCGGCGCATCGTCGGTACGCTGCTGCGCGAGGGCGTGATGCACCGCCTGGACGCGGTCGCGGCCATCCTCGACGCGGTCCGCGCCGAGGCCGATGCGGCGCTGGAGTGCGAGCTGTCGGCCCTGTTCGACGAGGCGCCCGCGCCGCCGCCCGAACCGGTCTCCGCCTGGGCCGGGTGGCTCCGCCGCCTCGGCCCACGCGAGCCGCCCTCCCCTTCCCCGTCCCCTGCCCCATCGCCTTCTCTGGCCGGCGACGGGCAGGCTCGCATCCTCGCCCGCCTCGACGAACGATGCGCGGCCGCGAGCGAAGCCGAGAGTATGGAGAGCGCCGCCCGCGAGGCCCTGCGCACGGTGTTCGGCCACGTCATCGCCCGCCAGGGCATGCTGATCCGCGACCGCACGCTGCTGCGGCGGCTCGCCGGCATCCTCGTCACCAACCGTTGCGGCAGCGACCGGATCGGCGCGCTGATCGCGCCCTGGATCGAGTCGGTCGCCGCGGCGCAGGGCTACCATCGGCCCGCACCGCAAGCGCAGCCGGTGGTGATGACCGTCAAAGGTGCGTCGGCCTCGGGCAAGAGCACGATCCGGCCCTATCAGCGCGACCTCGCCGGACGGATCGGCGCACAATGGCAGGACTTCGCCGTCATCACGCCCGACGTCTGGCGCAAGTTCCTGCTGGACTATGACAGCTTGGGCGAAGCGCGCCGCTATGCCGGGCCGCTGACAGGCCACGAGGTCGAGATCATCGATGCCAAGCTCGACCGCTACATCACCCGCAAGGCGGCCGGCGGCCGCCTCTCGCACCTGCTGATCGACCGGTTCCGCTTCGACAGCTTCTCGACGGAGGCCGGCAGCGACGGCGCTGGCCAGCTCCTCACCCGGTTCGGCCAGCGCGTCTACCTGCAATTCATGATCACTCCGCCCGAGGAAACCGTGGAGCGGGCCTGGAAGCGGGGCGAGGAGTTCGGACGCTACAAGGCGGTCGAGGATCTGCTCGCGCACAACGTCGAGGCCTTTACCGGCATGCCGCGGCTGTTCTTCACCTGGGCGCTGCGCCGGGACCGTCCGGTCACTTACGAATTTCTCGACAACAGCGTGCCAAAGGGCGCGCGTCCGCTCACCATCGCCTTCGGTACGAACGACGCGATGACGATCCTCGACGCCAAAGCCCTGCTGGCGATCGAGCGTTACCGGCGGATCGATATCCGCGCCCGCGCGGCGGCCGACGTCTATCGCGGCGTCGCCGACGCGCCGGAGGCCGAGGCGCGTTTTCTGCGGGAGGCCTTGCGGCAAGTGTCCGTGGTGCGCTTTGCCGATCGGGAGTCGGGGCGGGTCTTCGCGCGCTTCGAGAACGGTCGTCTCGTCGGCCTCGACCCGGCGGGTCTCGCCGCCGCATGCCGGGAGGCCGGGACCGCGCGGGCGCTCTCAGCGACGGGCCTGACGAAGCACACCGCGGGCGTCGCCCCGCTCGACGAGGTTCTCTGCCCGGACGAAACCTCGACCCTCGGCGCATGGGGTCCGGAGGCAGACCGAGCGACCTCCTGAACCGCTGCCATGCTGCGGTGCGACATCGACAGGCGTCTGTCACGCCATCGCCAGCGGCAGGGATTGCCGCCGGATTCGCGCGCCGCCAGATCAAGGCACACCATTCACATGCACGTGACGCATGCATGTGTCTGGTATTTTGTACTTCATATCCCAAAGCGAGCGGCTTATCCGGGATTCGTTCGCACCGCACCATAGCCCGTACCGACGGAGACTATCATGCTCGCCACTTGGCTCGCCGCGCTTGTTTTCCTCGTCGCCGTTCAGGCTCTGTTCGTCGTGAAGCTGGCTGACCGGCTGACCGTCTCGAGCGCTGCCCAGGATGTCCCGACGGGCCGCGGCATTGAGGCGCCGCAGACTTCCGGGCGCTACGCTCGCGCCGCCTGAACCACGACCTCACGTCCGGCGAATCGCGCGGCGGCCAGCCATTCGGGTCCGGCCGGTTTGGCGGGCGAGACTGCGCAGCCCATCTCGGCCACGGACGGCGTTGCATCGAGAAACGCCTGCATCTCGGCATCGGAGTAGTGACCGAACGCGTCCACGAGATCCGCCAGAGCGCGGTCCGCGGCGTGGTCTGGGACGTTTTCGGCCATCACCGTATCCTCCGGTCGCCGGCCCGAACGGTGCGCAACGCCGCCGTCTCGGGTCTCGCTTGCTCATTGGTATCTGGCATACCAGACGCGAGAAATCAAGTTCCGAAGGCTTCGGTATTCGGCATGATAGTGCCGCGCGCTACTCCGCAGCGATGCGGTGGACGCCGCCTACCGCGCCCGAGCCGAGGATGTCGCCGATCTCGGCATCCGTGCAGCCCAGCACCTCGCGCAGGATCTCGTCGGTATGCTCGCCGAGCAGCGGCGCGCGGGTGATCTCGGTCGGGCTCGCCGACAGCTTGATCGGGTTGCCCACCGTCAGGTAGGTGCCGCGGGTCGGGTGCTCGACCTCGACCACAGTGCCGTTCGCCCGCAGCGTCGGATCCTCGGCGATCTCCCGCATCGACAGGATCGGTCCGCACGGGATCTCGTAGGCGTTGAGGATCTCCATCGCCTCGAGCTTGTCGTGCTTCATCGTCCACGCTTCGATGCGCGTGAAGATCTCGTTAAGATGCGGCAGGCGGGCCTTCGGCGTCGCGTAGGCCGGATCGGTCTTCCAGTCCGGCTCGCCGATGATGTCGCAGATCGGTCCCCAGACCGCGCCCTGCGTGATGAAGTAGATGTAGGCGTTGGGATCCTGCTCCCAGCCCTTGCACTTCAGGATGCGGCCGGGCTGCCCCCCGCCGGAATCGTTGCCGGCCCGCGGCACCGCCTCACCGAAGGGGACGCCTTCGCCGTACTGGCTGTATTCCATCAGCGGGCCGTGGGCGAGACGCTGCTGGTCGCGCAGCTTCACCCGGCAGAGGTTGAGCACTCCGTCCTGCATGGCACAATCGACGCGCTGGCCCTGCCCCGTCTGGGTGCGCTGGTAGAGGGCGGTGACGATGCCGAGTGCGAGGTGCAGGCCCGTGCCGGAATCGCCGATCTGCGCGCCCGACACCATCGGCACGCCGTCGCGCCAGCCGGTGGTGGAGGCCGCGCCGCCGACGCATTGGGCGACGTTCTCGTAGACCTTGCAATCCTGGTAGCGGCCGGGCCCGAAGCCCTTCACCGAGGCCAGGATCAGGCCCGGATTGGCGGCCTGCAATTTCTCCCAGGTCAGCCCCATGCGATCGAGCGCACCGGGGGCGAAATTCTCGACCAGCACGTCGCACTCGGCGATGAGCCGCCAGAGGATCGCGTTGCCCTTGGGGTTCTTGCCGTCGAGCGTGATCGAACGCTTGTTGTGGTTCAGCATCGTGAAATAGAGGCTGTCCACGCCGGGAAGGTCTTGAAGCTGCTGGCGCGTCGCATCGCCCGCGCCCGGCCGCTCGACCTTGATCACGTCGGCCCCGAACCACGCGAGCAGTTGCGTGCAGGTCGGCCCCGATTGAACATGGGTGAAATCGAGGATGCGAACGCCCTCGAGTGCCTTGCCCGGTGCCTTGCTCATCGCAGGTCTCCTCCCCAGGAGAGTGGCATGTTGCCGGGCGCTGATCGGCCGATGGCGTCGGCCGTATGCGCCCGCGGGGTTCCGTGCCGGTCTGGTTCCGTACCGGTCTTGGGCTCCGGCATGGCTGGCGTGCGCGACTTGGGTGCGGCTCAGGGCATCATCAGCGAGGCTGCCCTGCACCCGGCGAATGCCGCCGACATCGACTCCCCGGCTTTCTTCTGGCATACCAGATGCCAGAGGTCAACATTTCGGCTCGGAGACCGGAGATCCGCACAGTCTCGTGCGGATTCCGCGGGGAGAGCCGGGACGCCGGAGTGCGGGCTGCCTTGTCTTCCGAAGGATGAGACGCCATGCTCCCGCGGCTCGATGTTTCCACTCCGGACCCGCAACCCCATCGGCATTAAGGTCGATCCGAAGTGATGGAAAATCTCTCGATCAAGCCAATCGTTCCGGCGACGAGCCTGCGGACGCTGGCCTACGAGGCGCTGAAATCCGCCATCACCAACATGGACATCTACGGCCAGACCGGAGATGTGCGGCTCGATGAGCGCGGCTTGTCGCAGACGCTCGGCGTGAGCCGCACGCCGATCCGCGAGGCGCTGACGGTGCTGGAGCAGGAAGGCTTCGTGCGCAACGAGCCCCGACGCGGCGTGTTCGTGGTCAAGAAGACGAAACGCGAGATCGTCGGCATGATCCAGGCCTGGGCGGCTTTGGAGAGCATGGCGGCGCGGCTCGCCTGCACCGCCGCCTCGGACGAGGATCTGGCCTGCCTGCGCCGCTCCTTCCCGGAGTTCTTCGACGGGCAGCCCTACGAGCATCTCGACGAGTACTCGGAAGCCAATATCCGCTTCCACCAGAAGATCATTGCGCTCGGCCACAGCGCGGTGATCACGGACCTGACCAGCAACCTGCTGATGCATGTGCGCGGCATCCGCAACACGGCGCTCCGCCAGGGCGACCGCGCCTCGAAGTCGATCGAGGAGCACGTGCGGATCATCGAGGCGCTGGAGGCCCGCGACGCGGAGCGCGCCGAGCGCCTCGTGCGCGACCACGGCCTCGGCCTCGCCGACCACGTCCAGCGCTACGGCGACCACCTCGACTGATCGGCCCAGGACAAAGCGGCGCCGACGACCGTCTCCGCTCCCGGCCTGCTTCGTCTCAGGGCGTGCCGTGAGGGTGCTTTAGGCTCTCGTTTTCGCATCATCTTTTTTCCGAAAGTCGGCAACCACCTTCCGGGATGATGCTCTAGCCGGGACGAGTAACGCCGCCCGCTATCCCCCCGGGATCGCCAGCGGATTGTCGGTGAGCGCCGCCCGGTCCGGCGTGTCCAGGGCGGGTTTGCCGAGGAAGGCGTCCCAGATCCGGCGGACGAAGGCCGGGTCGAGGTCGCGCACGATCAGTACGAGCCGCGAACGGCGATCCGCGTCGGGCCAGGCCGGCAGCGTCACGGGCGCGTGGACGACGTGCTGCACCCCGTGCACCACGACCGGCCGCTCGGGATCGTCGGCGAGCGCCACGAGACCCTTGAGGCGCAGGAGCTTCGGCCCGTGCGCCGAACGCAGGAGATCCAGGAACATCTCGAAGGCCGGGCGCGGCACCGGTTCGTCGCTGGTGAGGTGAAAGGCGCGGATCGCCGCGTCGTGCCGGTTCACATCGTGATGATGGTGGCCGTGATCGTGGTGATGGCCGTGCGCGCGCTCTTCCGCGCCGAGCCAGGCACGCACGTCGTCCCCCTTGCCGTCGAGGCCGAACAGGCCGCCGAGCAGGCACTCGGCCGGCACGTCGGGCCCGTGGATCCGGGCCCCCGGATTGAGGGCGGCGAGCCGCTGGGTCAGCGCCTCTGCCCCGGCGCCGGGCAGGTCGCCCTTGGTCACCACGAGATGGTCGGCGACCGCCGCCTGTCGCAGGGCCTCGCCGTGCGCGTCGAGGGTGTCGGCGCCGTTGACCGCATCGATCACGGTCACCACGCCCTGCAACTGAAAGCGGATCGCGAGATAGGGGTGGTAGATCAGGGCGTGGAGGATCGGCGCCGGGTCGGCGAGCCCGGTGGTCTCGATCACCACCCGGCGGAACGGGTTGATGCGGCCGTTGTCGCGGCGGCGCAGAAGGTCTTCCAACGTCGAGATCAGGTCGCCGCGCACGGTGCAGCACAGGCAGCCGGCGCCGAGCAGGATCATCCCCTCATCGACCGCCTCGATCAGCAGGTGATCGAGTCCGATCTCGCCGAACTCGTTGACGATCACCACCGTGTCGGCGAGCGCCGGATCGCCGAGCAGGCGGTTCAGCAGCGTGGTCTTGCCCGCGCCGAGGAAGCCCGTGAGCACGGTGAGCGGGATCGGCGCGGGGCGGCCGGGTTGTTCGGAGGAGGACATGGTTGGACGGCCTTCGAAGTCTGATCCGCCGCACATTTCCTCTCCCCGCCCGCGGGGAGAGGCCGGTCTGCACCCTGTCGTTCAGGCCGGAAGCGGAGGTGAAGCCGAAGCGGCGGTGAGGGGGCGGTGCCGGAAGGGGCGTCTTCGGCCACGCCCCTCACCTTCGGCTGTCGCCTCGCTTCATGCCCCGACGAGGGGGCATGAAGCCCTCTCCCCCCAAGTGGGGCGAGGGGCGCATCGGTCGTGCAGGGTATGTCTCGGCAACGATATGACGATGCCGGGGGCCTTCGAAAACCCCTTACGACTCGTCGTTCTTCGCCTTGGCGGGCTTCTTGTCCGCTTTCTTGGCGGCAGGCTTGGCCGCTTCGGGCTTTTTGGCGGCCGGCTTGTGCGCCGGCTTCACGGCCGCCTTCGGAGCGGGCTCCACCGCCGTGTAGGCGCTGGTCGTGGCCGGCACGCCCTTGTCCCGCCCGGCGGCGGTCTTCGTGGCGGGCTTGGGCGCGGTCACGGCGGCGGCGCGAGCCTTGGCGGCCTTCTCCGAGGCGGCCTGCTTGGCGGCTTCACGGGCCGCGTCCTTGGTAGCCTTGGCTTCGGCACGCTTGCGCTGGGCAGCCTCCTGCGCGGCCTGCCGGGCCGCCTGTTTGGAAGCCTGCGCCTCCTGTTCCTCACGGGCCAGCGCCATCGCACCTTCCGTGGGGCTGCTGCCGATCCAGACCGGGATCGGCTGGAGCGGCGCCCGCGGCGGCAGGGTGCGGCCGCGGACATTGGCGCTGCTGAGCGCGGCGAAGGCGAGGTTGGTGGCGTCCGGGGTCGCCGAGCCGAGGAGCTGCGTCGTCGCGCTGTCGGCGCCGGGACCGCTCGCGGTGAGCGCGCCGGGGCCTTCGTCCACCGGCATCGGCTTGCGCTTGTCGCAGATGTAGGGCCGCATGTCCGGCGGGGCGGCGACGTTGGAGGGCGGCAGAGATTCCAGAGTCGGCGCGGTCCAGCCCGCCGACTGGCCGAAGCCGTAATCGAACAGGTCGGCAGCCTTGATGTCGCGCTCGCGCGCGCTCGGCTGGCCCATTACCACGGTGATGATGCGCCGCCCCCCGCGGGTCGCAGTCGCCACCACGTTGAAGCCGCCCGAGCAGATGAAGCCGGTCTTCATGCCGTCGGCGCCGGGATAGCGCCCGAGCAGGCCGTTATGGTTGGCCATCACCGACTTGCCGAACTGGATCGCCGAGATCGAGAACAGGTTCTGTTGGTTGGGGAAGTCGCGCATCAGCGCGCGGGCCAGGATCGCCATGTCGCGGGCGCTCGTCCATTGCCGCGGCTCGGGCAGGCCGTTGGGGTTGTACCAGCGGCTCTCGCGCATGCCGATCCGGTGCGCGGTCTCGTTCATCATGTCGGCGAAGCCCTCGACGGAGCCGCCGAGCCCCTCGCCGATCACCCAGGACACGTCGTTGGCCGACTTGACCATGATGATCTTGAGGGCGTTGTCGAGGGTGATCTGCGTGCCGGGCTTGAAGCCCATCTTCGAGGGCGGCTCGGCGGCGGCGGCGGGCGAGACCGTCAGCAGCGTGTCGAGCGAGACCTTGCCCTGGCGCACCATGTCGAGGGCGACGTAGGTGGTCATCAGCTTGGTGATCGAGGCCGGATACCAGGGGTCGGTCGCGCCCTGGCTGTAGAGCACCTTGCCGGACTCGGCATCGACGACGAGGATCGGTGCCGTGACCGCCGAGGCCGCCCCCGCCATCAGGCCGAGGGCGGTGAGCGAGCCGATCAGCCGTCCCCAAACACGGTTCACCATCGGGCCAATCTCGAAAGGGTGGGAGGGCGCGGGACGCCGCGGAGCAGGAATTCCGTTGCCGGCTCCGGGCCTTCGTGAAGAAAGCGCCCGGAAAGGGTCGGATCGAGAGTACCCGTTCATCAACGTGCCCTCCGTGGCGAGAGCATGGCAGAGCCCGGCGTTTTGCCCAACGGTACGCTGCCGATCAGGGTTGCGCTCCGCGAAATCGTACACCGCTTGGTCTTCCGCGCCTCCCGGGGGTATGGGCAAGCCCTGGCAGAAAAGCGCAACGATGTCCTACGCGGTCAAGGAACTCTTCCACACACTTCAGGGTGAGGGCGCCCAGGCCGGGCGCGCGGCGGTGTTCTGCCGGTTTTCCGGCTGCAATCTCTGGTCGGGCCGCGAGGCGGACCGGGCGGGCGCCGCCTGCCGCTTCTGCGACACCGATTTCGTCGGGATGGACGGAGAGGGCGGCGGGCGCTTCGCCTCCGCCGAGATCCTGGCGGACGCCGTCGCCGCGACCTGGGCCGGGGGGGCGGCCAACCGCTACGTCGTGTTCACCGGCGGCGAGCCGCTGCTGCAACTCGACGAGGCGTTGATCGCCGCCGTTCATGCCCGCGGCTTCGAGGTCGCGGTGGAGACCAACGGGACGCTTCCCGCGCCGCCCGGCATCGACTGGATCTGCGTGAGCCCCAAGGCCGGCAACCCGCTGGTCCAGACCTCAGGCGACGAGTTGAAGCTCGTCTTCCCGCAGGCCGAGGCCGAGGCCGCGCCGGAGCGTTTTTCGGATTTGCCCTTTCGGCACCATTTCCTGCAGCCGATGGACGGCCCGGAAGCCGCCGCCCACACCGCCGCGGCGGTGGCCTATTGCCGCTCGAACGCCCGCTGGCGGCTCTCGCTCCAGACGCACAAGATCATCGGGATTCCGTAAGGGCATCGTCCCGAAGGACGGCTTTCGGCTTCGGCTGACAGCGATGCGCGGGCAGGTGGGTGGGCAGGCGGAACAGGTGCGGCCGGCGGTTGCATCCGCCGTCAACCTCGACCACCTTCGCGCGCAACCGCGGCCGGCCTGCGCATGGCCGAGAGGATGCCCGATGACGCCCGATTCCACCACGCCGGACGCCACGCTCAAGCTCGATCACTCCTCCGTCGAGGAACTCAACCTCGCCCTGCGCCACTACCGGCGCCTGATGATCCGCCTGCCCCTGATCCTCGTCCTCGGCTTCGCAGCAGCGATCGGCCTGTCGTATCTCGGCACCGCGCTGTCGCCACCCTACGGCGTGTACATCCTCGGCTGGGATCTCATGACCTGGGGGCTGCTCGGGGTCCTCGCCGTTCTCTTCGCCGAACTCTGGTGGGAGGGGCGTCAGATCGGGCGCGCCCTCAACAGTGTCGAGATGCAGTCCGCGCCGATCGCCTCTCTCTTGGGCGGACAGGCGCTGATCGGGGAGCGCGCCCGCGAACACGGCATGAAGCCGGGCCCCTTCAACGGTCCGCTCCGGCCGATCCATAAACACCAGCCTCCGAGCGCCAGCCGGGCTGACGAGCGACCGAGGATTTAGGTCGAGGCGACCGAACGGTCTGACCTGGTCCAGCGTTAAGGGTCCCCAGGTCTGAGGATCCGAGGATTGATCGATGTGGAGCTGGCGGATCATGGATCGGGCGCCCCGTGATGGCCGCTGGATCATCGCCATCAACCGGGGCGAGCCGGACCGCCGAGCCGTCATTCGCTGGGATCCGCGCCGTTTCGGTGACAGCGAGCCCTGGCGGGTCGCTTCGTGCGACCACGGCTACGCATCGGACGCGTTCACGGACTGGATGCCTTTTCCACCCTGGCCAGTTCAGGGCGACGAAGCAGACGCGAGTCCGGGCGAGACTCCGGCAGCGCGAGGCGGTGAGACGGTGCCGAACGGGCTGTGAGGCCTCGAAGGCTCAGCACGACGCGGGTGCCCTCGCCGACTTTGGTGTCGATCCGAATCCAGCGGCTCGACGGATGAGCCGTGCTCAGCCCGCTACGGCGCTGTCAGCATCAATGGCGGGGGGTTCCCGGTTCGGCTCCGGCGATGCCGCGATTGGCTTTTGATCCGAACGGGTGCGCGGGTCCGCCGATCCGAGCGAGAGGTGAGGCCGGGCGACCCCTCAGTTTGGTTAATTGACCACGTAAATACAGGTATGGTCTCGCAGGCATCCGCTTCAGCAGACGAGAGCGTCTCGCGAGCAGGAGCCTGAAGAAGGTGGGTGCGTTGTAGCGGATGTAGCGTGGAAGGTTCTCGAACCATTCCGCACTCAGCCGCGCATCGCGTTGCACGCGAGCGAGGGCGCGGCGGCGTCGATGGTCGAACGCGTCGAGGGCGCGGGGAAGGCTGTCGTGCTCGCTCAAGGCCGAGGCGAGCGCGATCGCGTCGTCGATGGCCAGACGCGTTCCCGAACCGATCGTGAAATGTGTCGTATGCGCGGCGTCGCCGATCAGCACCAAGTTGTCCGCGTGCCACTTTCGGTTGGCCAACCTGCGGAAGCTCGACCATGGCAGTGTGTTGCCATGGCCATCGCGGCTGATCAGTTCGTGACCGTCGAGATACTTGGCAAAGATACTTTCCAGCACCCGCAATTCGGCATCCGCGACCATCGTGCCAAGACCGAGACCATTCCACGTCTCCGGTGCGCATTCCACGATGAACGTACTCATTCCCTCCTTGAAGGAGTAGGCGTGAAACCAGACCCATCCGGCGCTGGTCGGAACGAATCCGAACGTGAAGGAAGGGAATCGCTGTGTCGTTGCGAGCCAGAGGTATTTGTTGCGGCCGGCTTCGATCTGCGGCCGGAACCGATCCGCGCGGTGCCGACGCAACCGACTCGCGACACCGTCGGCCGCCACGATGAGGTCGGCATCGGCGACCTGACCCAGTTCGCTGATCTCGCTCTCGAACCGTACATCGACGCCGAGCGCGAGCGCCCGCTCGATGAGGATCTGCAGGAGGCGACGACGGCACAGGCCGTAGCCCCCGCCTCCGTAGCGAAGCGGCGGTTGCCCTTCGACGTCGACCACTTGCCCGGACCAGGGAACCGCCTGATCCGCGATCGCCTGCGCGCTGTCCGGATCATTGGTCCGCAGGGTGGCAAGAAGATCGTCCCAGAAGACGACGCCCCACCCATGTGTCGTTCCCGCCGGGTTTCGCTCGTGGACGACGATCTCATGGTTCGGGTTGCGCCGCTTCATCACGATCGCGAAATACAATCCGGCAGGCCCCGCACCGACGCATGAGATCTTCATCAAGACTCTCCATCTCGCCTGATGCTTCCTGCATCATGACATGAGACAACTCGGCCAGACCGCATTCCGAAGGAGCGGCCACCGGTTCGTCGAAAGACTACGCATCAAAACAACGACCGAGAGCCGCCAGCCTGATGCAATCAGGTCGGATACGGCTCCAGGCCATGATTTTATGTGTAATTTGGCTGCCGCACTCGCGACGACAGGAGTTCTTTCTGCATGCAGCGCGAGCACCGGCGGCTTTTGAAGGGTGCAGGAATGCTGACGAGCATCCTGCGCGACAGTTCAGTCGTGGCAGCGCGACGAAAGCTGGCGACGAGAGCTTGAGATGAACAACCAACGCGCGCAACGTCGATTATGGATGGTGGCCGTAACCCCAACGGGCCACGATCGCTGCTTCGCGCGCCGGGATGGGCGTGACATCTCTCCCCAGCCCGCTTGGGCGTCGGAGCCGCCTCCGGCCGACCGTCGCACCCGCGTTCGTTGATCGACGCTCACCCCAGGGCCGGGCCGCCAGCGCTGCGTGCTCCGACGGGTGACGATCGTGCTTCCACGCGCGATCGGGTCCGAACGCCCTTTGCAGCCTCCCCTTGAACCAGCGCCCGATCTCGAACGAAGCGTCCGAGCGGTCCCAGGCGACGAGGCAGGCTCGGTTCGAGGGGCCGCGCCGGTCGATCACCCTACGCGGCCTTGCGGCCGCAAAGACCGGATAGAGGGTGCATTTCGGCCGATGTGGTGACATATCCACGATCTCGGTGCGCCGGCCGGCCGCCGTCAACCCGCTGCGCTGTCCGCGGCGGGACCGTTCCGGACCTCGTGAAGATCCCGCGATGAAGATCACCCAGGCCTTCACCTTCGAGGCGGCCCACCGCCTGCCGAACGTGCCGCAGACCCATCGCTGCCACCGCATGCACGGGCATTCCTACCGCGTGGAGCTGACGGTGGCGGGCGCGGTCGATCCGACGAGCGGTTGGGTGGTCGATTTCTACGACATCGAGAGCGCCTTCGCCCCACTCCTGGAGCGGCTCGACCACCATTGCCTCAACGAGATCGAGGGGCTGGAGAATCCCACCGCCGAGCATATCGCGGCCTGGATCTGGCATCGCGCCAAGCCGGCGATTCCGGGGCTTTCCAGCGTGCGGATCTTCGAGACGCCCTATTCCTGGGCCGAATACGAGGGCGACTGACCATGCCGGAGGACGCGGCCGTGGCGAATGGTGAGGCCGGGGCCCTGGTGCTGTTCTCCGGCGGCCAGGATTCGGCGACCTGCCTCGCCTGGGCGCTCGACCGCTTCGCGCATGTGGAGACGCTCGGCTTCGATTACGGCCAGCGCCACCGGGTCGAACTCGATCGGCGCGCGGCTTTGCGGCAGGGCCTGACCGCCCTCGATCCGGCCTGGGGCCGCCGGCTCGGGCCGGATCATACGCTGGCGCTTGCCGCGCTCGGCGAGATCTCCGACACGGCGCTGACCCGCGACAGCGCGATCGCGTTTGCGCGCGACGGCCTACCCAACACCTTCGTGCCCGGCCGCAACCTCGCCTTCCTCACCTTCGCCGCCGCGCTCGCCTACCGCCGCGGCCTGCGCCACATCGTCGGCGGCATGTGCGAGACCGACTATTCCGGCTATCCCGATTGCCGCGACGACACGATCAAGGCGCTGCAGGTCGCGCTCAACCTCGGCATGGAGCGCCGCTTCGTGCTGCACACGCCCCTGATGTGGATCGACAAGGCGCAGACCTGGGCGCTCGCGGAAAGCTTGGGCGGACGCGCCCTCGTGGATCTCGTCGTCGAGGAGAGCCATACCTGCTATCTCGGCGAGCGCGGGGCGCGCCACGCCTGGGGCTACGGCTGCGGCACCTGCCCGGCCTGTGACCTGCGCGCCAAGGGGTTTTCGCGTTATCTCGCCGCGCGAGCGGAATAGGAGGCTTCCCATGCGTGCAGACGCCTTCCTCGAGGCCGTGAAGGCCCTGCCCATCGCCCCTCTCGCCACTCTGGTGCCGGACGAGGGCGGCCTCGTCGTGGTCGCGCCCCACCCCGACGACGAGAGCCTCGGCTGCGGCGGGCTGATCGCGCAGGCCGTGCGAGAGGGCCGAACTGTCCGCGTCGTCATCGTCAGCAACGGCTGCGGCTCGCACCCGAATTCCAAGGCCTATCCGCACGACCGCCTGCGGGACTTGCGCGAGGCGGAGACCGTGGCGGCGATGGCCGAACTCGGGCTGAGCTCCGAGCATGTCCATTTCCTGCGCCTGCCCGATGGCGGCGTGCCGAGCGAGGGCGCAGGCGCGGAGGCGGCGGCGGACCGGATCGCCGACATCGCCCGAGAGGCCGGGGCGAGCGCCCTGTTCGTGACCTGGCGGCACGATCCCCATTGCGACCACACCGCCTCCGCCGCCATCGTCGATCTCGCGAAGGCGCGGCTTCCCGATATCGCGGCCTATGCCTACCCGGTCTGGGGCTGGACCCTGCCGCCCGAGCGCGAGGTCGGACCGCCCCCCGAAGGCTATCGCCTTACGGTGGAAGACGAGCGCGCGGCCAAGCGCCGGGCGGTGGAGGCGCATGCCTCGCAGGTCTCCGGGCTGATCACGGACGATCCGTCCGGCTTCCAGTTGCAGCCGGCGATGATCGACCGGCTCTGCGGCCCGCACGAGTGGTACATCGCGCTGCGCTGATCCCCTTTCGCTGCCCCTCTTCATTTGGGTTTCAGGTTGGGGCTGGCAGGACGGGTACGACCGTAAAGCTTGGCCCGAACCGGAATCCCCGTGAGCACCATCAGCGTCGTCACGCTCAACAAGGGGCGCGACGCCCATCTCGCCCGACTGATCGAGGGGCTCGCCCGCGGGCCTGCCCCCGCCGAATGCGTCGTCGTCCAGATGGGCCCCGCCCCCGAGCCGCTGCCCGCAACGCCGTTCCCGCTGCGGCCGATCGCCTTCCCGAGCGCCGGCCTGCCGCTCGCCGCCGCGCGCAATGCCGGCCGGGCGGCGGCCTCCGGCGACATCCTCGTCTTCCTCGACGTCGATTGCATCCCCTCCGCCGGCCTCGTGCCGGCGCTGGCCGCGGCGGCGGCCGCGCATGACGGCCTCGTCTGCGGGCCGATCCGCTACCTGCCCGCGGGCGCGGTGCAGGACGGCTGGCAGGAGGCCGACCTCCTGCGGGCCGGGCTCCTCCACCCGGCCCGGACTTTCCCGAACGGCGGCGTGGCGGAGACGAAGAATCCCGGCCTGTTCTGGTCGCTCGCCTTCGCGGTGCGCGCCTCGACCTACGACCGGCTCGGCGGGTTCGACGAGGGCTATGACGGCTACGGCGCCGAGGATACCGATCTCGCCTTCCGCGCGGCCGAAATCGGCGTGCCGGTTCTGCTGGCGGGCGCACCGCCGGCCTTCCACCAGCATCACCTCTCCTGCGACCCGCCGCTCCAGCACTTCGCCGACATCGTCCGCAACGCGCGCCGCTTCCGCGCCCGGCACGGGCTCTGGCCGATGGACGGCTGGCTCGATGCCTTCGCCCGGCTCGGCCTGATCGGCGAAAGCCGCGAGCCCGACATCACCCTCCTGCGCGGCCCGAGCCCGGAGGAGATCGCCGCCGCGCGCGTGCCACCCGAGCGGCCGTTCTGAGCGGTTTTTGGGGCGCGGATGCCGTCGATCCCGTTCACGACCTTAGCTTGAGAGGCACAAGCGGAGCGGCGGCCTCAAAGAGGCTCCGGGCGTCACGCGGGATTTTCGCCGCCGGACGGCGGATCGGCCTCCCATCATGGATGACGCGCCGTTACAGTTTCGGTCGCGTGGGCTCGGCCCGCCCCATGATCCTGCCAAGCAACATCCGTGGCGCAGCGTAGCATTGACGGCTCGCACGCACGTGTAGCGCCGATCATTCCGGCCCTATCTCTTGTACTGTGGCGCGATGATCCGCCGCATCGCGTAAAAAGTTTTCGGCACTCGGCGCGAACTCTTTGAGATGCGGCTGGTTCTCCGGGGATCTCATCTCTCCTTTGAACCCAGGAGCCTCGCTGACCGCCAAGCCCCCGCCCGTTCCGTCGGCCAACCGCTCCGACAAGGGGCAGGGAAGCGCCCCCGAGACCGCGACCACCCAGGGCCGAACCTCGTCGCAGACGAAGGACCCGGACAAGATCGGCCAAGCGGGCAACTCGAAGATCAGCACCACCCATCAGGGTCATCAGCAGGATCGCTGAATGAGCACCTCCAGCACGCATCCCAACGCCGACCGTCACCATGGCGGGCCGGGCAGCAGCCATCAGGACCGGTCGAAGCCCTCTGCCGATCCGGATCACGGGCCGACACCGGGCAGCCCGACGAACGGCTCCAAGTCCGGCGTGTCCAGAGGCGGTGGCGAGCGCGACGCGCTCCACGCCCATCGCGGCCCGGGCCATGCCCCCGACCGCACCGACCGCTCTCATTAACGGCAGCGCACTGCACCGACATCGAGCGGAACGATCCGCTCCGCATCAGGAGAACCGCTATGGACGAGAGCCGCAAGCACGATTCCCTGCGCGACTTCAACGCGAATGCCGACCGTAACGGGCAGGATTTCGGGCAGGACAGTCCCCTCGACGTCGCCCGCCCCGCCGATCTCCAGCGCGCCCTCCAGGAGGATCCGGGCGGGGAGGCCCAGGTGGCGCGCACGGCCTCCGACTTCGACCGGCGTGATTCGATCGAGGGCGGCAGCATCGAGTCGGTCGAGGCCACCGAGGCGGAGACGCCGCCGGAGAACCTGCGCCGCATCAGCGACCCGAGCTACACGCCCAAGCGCTGATCGGCCCGGCCACGGAGCATGGAGGCGCGGCCGTTGGGTGAGTGCCCGCCGCCGCGATCCTATATCTTGCGATCCTCGCGCCCGCTCCGGCCCGGAGGGTCGACGGGCCGGAGCGCTCGTCAGCCCGCATCCCGGCACAGGGTCTCGATCGCGGCGGCTGTCCGCGCCAGCGCGTCGGGCTCGGCGAAGCGCCGAACCACGTCCGGATCGAGGGCGAGCCCGCGGGCGACGAGGGGGGCCCACGCCGCGGGATCGGGCCAGCCGCGTTGGACGACGGCCGCGCCGAGCCGTTCCAGCGCCTCCGCCTTGGCCTCCTGCTCGTCATAGGCGCGCGGCTCCGGCAGGCACAGGAAGCGCTTGCCGAGGCCCGCCACGACGGTGACGAGCCCGTCGCCCGCCCCCCCGATCACGAGAGAGGCCGGGACGAGATGTGGGCGCACATCCGTGACCCATCCGTGGAGATGCAGGTTTTTCGGAACCGCGCCCGCGCCGGTCACCGGCCCGAGGACGTGCCAAGCCCGGTCCGGGACGGCGTTGGCGACCTGAGCGAGCCTGTCCAGACGCCCGCCCTCGCCGCCACGCCCGAACACCACGACGATGCGCCCATCCTCCTCGGAGACCGCCCCCGCCGGAGCCCCCCCGAGGAAGCCGCCATAGATAGTCTTTTCACGCATCCAGGCCGGCACGTCGCCGCCGTCGAGGGCTTCGGGAAAGGGGGCCAGCAGCCGCGAGGCGGCGCGGAACGCTTCCAGGTGCGGCGGGTCCGTGCGGGTGCCGGAGAGGCGCACCACGAGGCTCGGCACCGACAGGAGCCGGACCAGCAGCGCCACCTCGGCCGAGACATCGACGACGATCAGCGCCGGGTCGTTCTCCGCCGCCCAGGCGGCGATCCGGCCCATCCGCGCGCGGATGCCCGGATGGTTCAGCGGCACGTAGTGGAAGCATTCGGGCCGCTGCCCCACGCCGTCCTGCCCGTCGAAGCTCCGATCGAGGCGGTCGTCGGGCAGGTCGAGGACGGGGCCCGGCGCGCCTGAGATGTCGAGCCCGGCAAAGCTGCCCATCAGCGTGCAGGGCCGCCCGAACGCCTCGAGCGCCCGTGCGAGCGTGATCGCCCGCTGCAGGTGCCCGGCGCCCTGATGGTGGACGTAGTAGCCGACCGGACGCGTCATGCGGGCTCCGAGACAAGTGCGGCGCGAGGCGGCAAGACCGCCGGGACGACAGGCCGGCGTCAGGCGGCTTTATCGCGCCCCAGGGCCGCGGCAAGGTTTTCGAGGGCCGCCAGCGCCTCGTCGAGGCCGCATTCCGGCGCGGGGCCGTCCCGCGCATCCAGGCGGGCATGGGCCCGCTCCACGAAGGCGATGTCGTTGGGGCAGGCCGCCGGATCGATGGCGGCGAGGTCGTCCGCATCGAGCCCGAGCGCGTGCAGGGCGGACGGCGCGGCGCCCTCGCGATAGGCGCGGCGCAAAGCGGCCCGGCGCAGGATGATCCGCTGCCAGTGGGCGGCCACCGGCAGCCGGTAGGCCTCGCCCTCGCGCACGACGCGGGCACGGCGCAGCATCTCGGTCGCCATGCCGCCCTCGGCCCGTCCGGCGGTGCGGGCCGAGACGAGCACCGACACGGCGGGGCAGTGGCGCAGGCGCCCGCCCGCCCGCTGAACCGCGGCGACCAGGGCGTTGTCCTCACCGCGGGGCAGAGCCGGCAGGCCGCCGACGGCGCGATAGAGCGAGGCCCGGAGCGCGAGACTTCCGCCGGTATGGTCGCCGTGGCGCGGCGCCGGGTCGTGGGACGGCGGATCGAGGGCGTCTTCCAGCGCGCGCACACCCGACCAGTAGCGCTCGACCCGCGCGTGGAAGACGGCGAGCGCGGGGTCGGCCCGATCCTCGTCGTCGATCACGAGCCTGCCGCCGACGATCTCGGCGTTCTCCAAGGCGCGCAGGTTCGCCGCGACCCAGCCGGAGGCGAGCCGCGCATCGGCATCGGTGGTGAGCAGCACGCCGTCCGGCGCGCCCTCGCTCTCCAACCACTCGGCGCCCGCATCGAGGGCGCGGCGGCGGGCGGTGCCGACATGGGCCTCGGACGGGGCGAAGGTCGCCTCGATCAGGCGCAGCGCCAGGGTGTCGAGCGCGCCAGAGTTTTCGAGCGCGCGCACCGCCTCGACCGTCCCGTCGGTGCAGTTGTTGCTGACGATCACGACCTTCAGGGGGGCGGCCGCCGAGAATCCCTCCTGCGCGGCGAGCGCCCGCAGCAGGCGTGGCAGGCGCTCGGCCTCGTTGCGGGCCGGGATGCAGACGACGGCCGGGCTGGAGGGCGCGGGCATCGTGTCAGGCCGCCGGGCGTTCGAAGAGGGCGGCGCGGGAACTCTGGACCGGCGCCCCCGCCAACACCTCGCGGTAGAGTTCCTCGTAGCCGTCGGTCATCACCTGGGCGTCGTAGAGCGTCTCGGCCCGGCGGCGGCAGGCGCGGCGGTCGAGGCCGACGGCGCGCTGGATCGCGCGGGCCAGCGCCGCCACGTCGTCGGCGGGCGCGAGCGCGCCGGAGAAGCGATCAACGATGTCGGGGATCGCGCCGCGGCCGAAGGCGGCGACCGGGGTGCCGCAGGCCAGCGCCTCGGCGACGACGAGGCCGAACGGCTCTTCCCAGCGCGGCGAGACGATGGCCGCCCGCGCCCCGCCGAGCTGGCGGGCCAGCTCCCGGTGGGAGAGGTGTCCGACATAGGCCGCATCCGCTCCGAGACGCGGGGCGATCCACTCGTTCCAATAGCGCGGATTCGGCTGCGGGCCGGCAAAGCGCAGGGGGATCCCGGCGCGGCGCGCCGCGTCGATGGCCAGATGCGTGCCCTTCTCCGGCACGATCCGCCCGCTCCAGAACACGTAGCCCGCCGGGTCGGCCTTGGGGCTGAAGGCGAAGGTCGAGAGGTCGATGCCGTTGCCGATGACGCGGGCATCCGGCACGAGCGGTTGCCATTCCTGCGCCAGCGACGGCGAGACGGCGGCGAAGATCATGCCGGGCTTGGCTGCGCGCACGCCCTCGGCCAGCGATTCGAAAGGCGGCGTGTGCAGCGCCGTCGTCATCGGCACGGGGAGCGTGTGGCTCGCGCGCAGCGGCAGATCGTGCAGGCTGTTGTTGTGCACGATGTCGAAGCCGCCGCGCGCGACCGCTTCCATGATCCGCTCGTAGGCCACGAGTTCGGCGCGCTCGATCCGCTCGCAGGCCACGGGATCGCCCAGGGCGTCGCCGGTCGGCGGGCAGACGGGGTTCGGCACCAGCGCCGGGTCGGAGCCCTCCGAGGCGAAGAGCGTGACCCGGTGCCCCCGCGCCCGCAGCGCGCCGGCCAAGTGATGCGTGTGCATCTCGAGGCCGCCCAGATAGGGCTGTCCGATCGGGAACTTGAGATGGGCGATGACGGCGATCTTCAAGGGCATTGTCCGACGTCGGTGGCGGGAAGGACTCTGGGATGAGTCCAACGGCCAGGCTTCCAGCCGCACCATCGCCGTTCGTCTAGGAACGCCCGATGAACGAACCCTTCAGGAAATGGAGAGCTTGGGGAATAAAAGTGCCGCAGGTTGCGGACGGGTCCCAAATTCGTGTGTGCCGCCGCCAAGCACCGCGCCAGCCGCGTTCGGGCAGTAACCTGCGCGCGGATTGTGCCCGGAAACGCTATGGCCCGAGGCGCGATCGACGCGGCGACCTGTCGTCGACATCACGGCCCGTGCCGCGATGGGACGCTCTACATGGGTGTCAGCTCTAACCGTCCGCGCCGTGCCTCAGCGCGTCGGGAAGGATTGATGGACGACTTCACCACCTGCGACGGCGCGAGCGGCTGGTCTGGCGCGAACCATACGAGGCGATGAGCGACACCATCGCTCGCAAGCACGAGCGGCGCCGTCGCGCCCAGGATCGCCTTGCCGCGCGAGACGGAGCGGCTGAGGACTACTCGTCCTCGCCGAACTTGTCGGCGAGCAGCGCCTCGATCGCGTCGAGAGCGGCTTGCCCGTCGTCGCCGACGGCGACCACGGCGATGGAAGTGCCCTTGGCGGCCCCCAGCGTCAGCAGACCCATGATCGAGCGCCCGCCGACGGTCTCGCCGCCGCGGGTCACCGTCACGGCGGCGGTGAAGCGCTCCACCGTCTGCACGAACTTGGCCGAGGCGCGGGCATGCAGGCCGCGGCGGTTGATGATCGGCAAGATCCGGACGAGGCCACCCTCGGGCACCTCCGGCTGCGGCTCGACCTCGCCGTCCACGCTCTCTCCCATCGCCCCTGGCACTCCCTCCCCCGCCGCTTCGGTGCGGACCGGCGACGCGTCGAGGCGCGCCGTTCCGGATGCGGGACGATGTGGTTAAGCCGGGAGCGGGGCGAAGAAAAGGCCGTGCGGGGGTGAGACCGGGCTACTTGCCCGCAAGAACCCGCGAGGCGACGTTGATGTACTTGCGGCCCGCCTCCTGCGCATGGAGCACGGCGTCGCCCAGGCTCTCGGCCTCGCGCACGCTGGCGAGCTTGATCAGCATCGGCAGGTTGATCCCGGCGACCACCTCGACCTGGCCGCCGTTCATGCACGACAAGGCGAGGTTCGACGGCGTACCGCCGAACATGTCGGTGAGAACCACGACGCCCTGACCGGAGTTGACCCGACCGACGGCGGACATGATGTCGCCGCGGCGCAGCTCCATGTCGTCCTCTGGGCCGATCGTAATCGTCTCGACCTGCTTTTGAGGGCCGACGACATGCTCCAGGGCGGCCTTGAACTCGGTCGCTAACAGCCCGTGTGTGACGAGCACCATTCCAATCATCGAAGCGTGTTCCAACGCCCTGTGAGCGGAGACGCCATCTTGTGCAGCGCAAGGTGAAGCGCAAGCGGGTCGCGTCGTTTTGCGCGACACAACGGGCTCACCATGACACGGCCGCGGCAGCCGCGCTACACATCGTGGACACCGCCGGGCACAAGAGCCGCCGGGTGCGTCCGCATTGCCACGCCGGCTCGAAGCGCCTCACGGATCAGGTATTCGCGGGGATGGCGCGGTTCAAGGGCGAGGCGGGGCAGCTCGACCCCGAGAAGCATGGTGGTCGCGGCGTTATCGGGAAGGCGCTCGGCCTCCACCACGAGATCGACCACGAGGCGCAGCACCGCGGCCGGTGCATGCGCCGCCAGACGGCGAAGGCCGAGGCCGCGGATCTCGATCAGGCCGGCGAGCGCCGGATGGGGCCGGGCCACGACGCGGCCGTGATGGACCTCCAGCCGGATGCGGTCATCGCCGACGAGGCGGGCATGGCGCCCCTCCAGGAAGAAGCGGTCGAGCAGAGCGAGGCCGAGCGCCGACTTGCCCGAGCCGGACGGCCCCCGGATCAGCAGGCCGGCCTCGTCGAGGAGGACGCAGCTCGCATGCACCGTCTCCCGGGGTCGCCCCGGCGCGGCGCCCTCCCCGCTCATGCCGCGAGGTCGTCGTCGCCGTAGCGGTCGGCCCGGGGGGCTACGGGCAGGCGCACGATGAAGCGGGCGCCCCGCACCGTCGGGTGCCCCTCCTCGTCGGCCGGGCCGGGCCGGTTCTCGGCGCGGATCGAGCCGTGATGGGCCTGGATGATCTGCCGCGAGATCGACAGGCCGAGCCCGGAATTCTGGCCGAAACCCTGTTCGGGCCGGTCGGTGTAGAAGCGCTCGAAGATCCGCTCCACGGCGTGTTCGGGGATGCCCGGCCCCTCGTCCTCGACCACGAACTCGACCTCGTTCTTGAGGCGGCGCAAAGCCACCCGCACCTTGGCGCCGGGCGGGGAGAACGAGCGGGCGTTGTCGAGCAGGTTGTTGACGACCTGCCCGAGGCGGCTGTCGTGGCCGATGATGCGGAACGGGTCCTCGATCTCGCCGCTCGGCCGCTCGATGTCGAACTGGATCACCGCCGCCTTGGCGCGGCGCCGCTCGTTCGCCACCGATGTCACGGTGGTCAGGAGCTTGCCGAGATCGACCCGGCGCGCCTCCGCGCGGGCGAGCTCCGCGTCGAGGCGGGAGGCGTCGGAGATGTCGGAGATGAGCCGGTCGAGGCGCTTCACGTCGTGCTGGATGATCTGCATCAGCCGGCCGCGCGATTCGTCGGTCTTGGCCAGCGGCAGGGTCTCGACGGCGCTGCGGAGCGAAGTCAGCGGGTTCTTCAGCTCGTGGCTGACATCGGCCGCAAAGCTCTCGATGGCGTCGAGCCGCCGGTAGAGCGCCTGCGTCATGTCGCGCAGCGCACCCGAGAGGTGGCCGATCTCGTCGGTGCGGCTCGTGAAGTCGGGAATCTCCTGGCGCGACTTGATGCCCCGGCGCACCCGCTCGGCGGCGTCGGCCAAGCGCCGCACCGGCCCGGCGATGGCGCCCGCGAGCAGGATCGACAGCACCAGCATCACGGCGGCCGCGACGAGGAACACCTGGAGCAGGCCGAATCGCTCGGAGGCGATCACCCGGTCGATGTCGCCGCCTTGCGTCGAGACCATCAGCACGCCGCGCACCGAGCCCGCGCGCTGGATCGGCACCGCCACCGAGACGATGGTCTCGCCGCGCTCGTTGCGCCGGGAGATCGTGCCGCGCGAGCCCTTGAGCGCCGCCTGGACCTCGCGGAAGGCGCGCCCGTCCTGCGGCCCCGCCTCCTCCTGGGCCGAGCGCTCGCTGATGACGAGGCCGAGAATGCGGGTGCCGACGAAATCCCAGATCCGCTCCAGCACGTTGGGCTTGGGCGGCTTCACCACGGTCTCGCTGCGGCCGATATCGCCGCGGGCGTAGAGCGTGCGGGTGTCGAACAGCAGGCTTCCCTCGCTGTCGTAGACCCGGGCGCGGTTGCCCGTCGGGGTCACGAGGCGTCGCAGAAGCGGCGCGACCTTCTCGGGATTGAGCGAGAAGGCGAGCGAGGCGGGATCGTCGTCGAATTCCCGGCCCTCGCCGGCCTGCTGCTGCAGGAGCTTGTCCGGATCGACGCGGATCGTGTCGGTGTCGACGGAGGCCTGGGCGGCGATGGCGCCGGCGATGATGTCGCCCTGGATCAGCAGGCTCTGCACGCGCGCCTGGATCAGCCCCTGGCGGAACTGGTTCAGGTAGAGGAAGCCGAACAGGAGGACGATCAGCCCGACGAGGTTGAGCACCACGATGCGGCGCGTCAGGCTCGACGAGGCGCGCTGGCCGACCGCGTTCCAGAGGTCGCGCGGCCAAGTCAGGGGCGGGCGGGTGAGGGAGCCGACGAGCCGCGCGAGGACGCCGCGGCGCGCGTGGGCCTCATCGGAATCGGGCTGGCGGGACAGGGGGGCGAGCATCGACGGACGGGACCGCGGGGGAATCGCCTCAACCCTCCTTGAAGCGGTAGCCGACGCCGTAGAGCGTCTCGATCATGTCGAAGCTCTGGTCCGTCACCTTGAACTTCTTGCGCAGCCGCTTGATGTGGCTGTCGATGGTGCGGTCGTCGACATAGACCTGATCGTCGTAGGCCGCGTCCATCAGGGCGTTGCGGCTCTTCACGACGCCGGGGCGCTGGGCCAGCGCCTGGAGGATCAGGAACTCGGTGACGGTCAGCGTCACCGGCTCGCCCTTCCAGGTGCAGGTATGGCGCTCGGGGTCCATCATCAGCTGGCCGCGCTCGAGCGAGCGGGCGGCGGCCTCGGCGTCGCGGGCGGCCGCGCCCGGGGTGGCGTCCTTGGGGGCGAAGCGGCGCAGCACCGCCTTCACCCGCTCGACCAGCAGGCGCTGGGAGAACGGCTTATGGATGAAGTCGTCCGCGCCCATCTTGAGGCCGAACAGCTCGTCGATCTCCTCGTCCTTCGACGTCAGAAAGATCACGGGAAGGTCCGATTTCTGCCGCAGGCGCCTGAGAAGCTCCATTCCGTCCATGCGCGGCATCTTGATGTCGAAGATGGCGAGATCGGGCGGGGAGTGACGCAGACCGTCCAGCGCCGAGGCGCCGTCGGTGTAGGTCTGGATGCGGTAACCCTCGGTCTCCAGCGCGATCGAGACGGAGGTCAGGATGTTGCGGTCGTCGTCGACGAGGGCGATCGTGGGCATGCAGTTTCCCTGACTTGACGGCGCGCGCGCCGCCCCTGGCGCGTCCTTGGCGGGGCCCGCAACGGCGAGGCTCGGTACCCGCAAATCGGGGACCGCCAGCCGTGCGGAGGGTCTCGTCCTTTACGACCATCGTTCGAAAAAAGCGAGCGGCAGTCTAAGCTTGGCCGTGCCGGATGGCTTGGATAAGAGCGTTGGGATGGGGAAAAAGGGCGGACAACGCGCCGCGCCCAGCGCCGGCATCGCCCCTCGTGCGGAGCGCTCGCGCCGCGCTATGCTCCAGCCCGAAACCGGGAAGGAATGCTTTCATGGCCAACGACGCGATGCCGCCTGCGGGGGAACGGCGCCGGCCGGCCGAACCGCTGCCCGCCTCGGAAGCCCCGTTCGATGCGATCGGGCTTGCCCGGTATCTTCTGCGCAGCGTGCGATCGGGCGCGCTCGCCACGATCGACGCGGCCGACGGCACGCCTTTCGCCTCCCTCGTCACCCTCGCCACCGACAACGACGGCACGCCGGTGATGCTGCTCTCGCGTCTCTCGGCGCACACGCGCAACCTCGATCACGACCCGCGCGCCTCGCTGCTGTTCTCGGTGGGCGGCAAGGGCGATCCACTTGCCCATCCGCGCCTGACGGTGACGGGCCGCGCCGCGCGCTCCGACGAGCCGCGGATCCGCGAGCGCTTCCTGGCCCGCCACCCAAAGGCGAAGCTCTACGCCGACTTCCCCGATTTCGGCTTCTTCACCCTCGCTCCCACGGCCGGCCACCTCAACGGCGGCTTTGCCAAGGCGGCGACCCTGACGCCGCAGGAACTGCTCCTCGACATGGCCGGCGCCGAGGCCATCGTCGCGGGCGAGCGCGGCGCCGTCGAGCATATGAACGCGGATCACGCCGACGCGCTCGCCCTCTACGCCGCGGGCGCCGGCGAGCCCGGCAGCGGCTGGCGGCTCACCGGGCTCGATCCGGAGGGGCTCGACCTGATGGCCGGCGACCGCACGGCGCGGGTGCCCTACCCCGAGCCGGTGCGCGACATGGGCGCCTTGCGCAAGAGCCTCGTGGCGATGGCGGCCGCAGCGCGGGCCGGCTCCGCGGCCGAGGCCGCCCCTAAGCCCGCCGGGCCGGCCTGAGCCCGTTCGGCAGGCCCGCCGCGCAAACAAGGCAAGCGCCCGCGGCGCCCCCCGCCTTGGCGTGCGTGCCCGCCGCTGCTATCTCCGCCCGGACAATCCCGACAAACCTGCCGTGCGCCGCGTCAGCCCCGCGACGGGACCGCCGTGCCGGAGACCCCGATGACCACCCGCACCATCGACAACATCCGCAACTTCTCCATCGTCGCGCATATCGACCACGGCAAGTCGACGCTCGCCGACCGGCTGATTCAGACGACCGGCACCGTGGCGCTGCGCGACATGAGCGAGCAGATGCTCGACTCGATGGATATCGAGAAAGAGCGCGGCATCACCATCAAGGCCCAGACCGTGCGCCTGGAATACCGCGCGGAGGACGGCAAGGATTACATCCTCAACCTGATGGACACGCCCGGCCACGTCGACTTCGCCTACGAGGTGTCGCGGTCGCTGGCCGCCTGCGAGGGCTCGCTGCTGGTGGTGGACGCGAGCCAGGGCGTCGAGGCGCAGACGCTCGCCAACGTCTACCAGGCGCTCGACGCCAACCACGAGATCGTGCCCGTCCTCAACAAGGTCGATCTGCCGGCCGCCGAGCCGGACCGGGTCAAGGAGCAGATCGAGGAGGTGATCGGGCTCGATGCCTCCCAGGCCGTGCCGATCTCGGCCAAGACCGGCCTCAACATCGAGGCGGTGCTGGAGGCCATCGTCACCCGCCTGCCGGCCCCGAAGGGCGACCGCGAGGCGCCGCTCAAGGCGCTGCTGGTCGATAGCTGGTACGACGTCTATCTCGGCGTCGTCGTGCTCGTGCGCATCGTCGACGGCGTGCTCAAGAAGGGCATGACCATCCGCATGATGGGCGCGGACGCCGCCTACGGCGTCGATCGCATCGGCGTGTTCCGCCCGAAGATGGCCGATATCGGCGAACTCGGCCCCGGCGAGGTCGGCTTCTTCACCGGCTCGATCAAGGAGGTGGCCGACACCCGCGTCGGCGACACCATCACCGAGGACAAGCGCCAGACCACGCAGATGCTCGCGGGCTTCAAGGAGGTTCAGGCGGTCGTGTTCTGCGGCCTGTTCCCCGTGGACGCCGCCGATTTCGAGTCGCTCCGCGGTGCCATGGGCAAGCTGCGGCTCAACGACGCCAGCTTCTCCTACGAGATGGAGACCTCGGCCGCGCTCGGCTTCGGCTTCCGCTGCGGCTTCCTCGGCCTGCTCCACCTCGAGATCATCCAGGAGCGGCTGGAGCGCGAGTTCAACCTCGACCTGATCTCGACCGCGCCGTCGGTCGTCTACCGCCTGCTGATGCGCGACGGCGAGCACAAGGAGCTGCACAACCCGGCCGACATGCCCGACCCGATGAAGATCGAGACGGTCGAGGAGCCGTGGATCCGCGCCACGATCCTCACGCCCGACGAGTATCTCGGCGGCGTGCTGAAACTGTGCCAGGACCGGCGCGGGGTCCAGATCGACCTCAACTACGTCGGCAAGCGGGCCATGGTCGTCTACGACCTTCCGCTCAACGAAGTCGTGTTCGATTTCTACGACCGGCTGAAGTCGATCTCGAAGGGCTACGCCTCGTTCGACTACCACGTCTCGGATTACCGCGAAGGCGACCTCGTGAAGATGTCGATCCTGGTGAACGCCGAGCCGGTCGATGCGCTCTCGATGCTCGTCCACCGCACCCGCGCCGAGTCGCGCGGCCGGGCGATGTGCGAGAAGCTGAAGGATCTGATCCCGCGTCACCTGTTCCAGATCCCGGTCCAGGCGGCCATCGGCGGTAAGATCATCGCCCGCGAGACCATCCGGGCGCTGTCCAAGGACGTGACCGCCAAGTGCTACGGCGGCGACATCTCGCGCAAGCGCAAGCTTCTGGACAAGCAGAAGGAAGGCAAGAAGCGCATGCGCCAGTTCGGCCGCGTGGAGATCCCACAGGAAGCCTTCATCGCCGCGCTGAAGATGGACGATTGAGAACCGGTTCAACGGAGTTGCTTGGCAATCTCGGCGCTCCTCATGCTGAGGCGCCGAGCGGAAGCTCGGCATGAGAGCGTCACAGCAGTCGGAGAAGGGGCTGGCAAGGCCGCGGCGACGAAGCCGCACGAGCAACAATCGAAAAAATCCCTCCCGCGTGTCGAATCGGCGCCCTTCTTTCATTTGTAAGAAACCGGTCGCGTCATACCCCCGTCAAGCCGCCACGGTAACGGCGTAATTCGGGAGCTTCGGTTGCGCGCAAGCGAAAGCCGAATCATCCGGCATGCGGCGCGCCGTTCGGTGGCATCGAGGCGCCGGGTCGAAACGGGATCAAGACGCAAATGGGCGGGGCGCACGAGGAAGATCTGACGCCGCGGGCGGTGCGGCTGCGGACGCAGTTGCTCGTTGCCTGCGTGCTGGGGGCCGGCGCGGCCGCCGCCCTCTGGTACGGCCGCCCGAAGGAAGTCGATGCCGCCGTGCCGATGCCGGCCGCCGTGACGGCCACCGCACCGGGGCGCTTCGTGCTCACCGAGAGCCAACTCGCCACCGTCACCACCGTGGCGGTCGAGCAGCGGCTGTTCTACGAGGACATCGCCACAGAGGGAAAGATCAGCGTCGACGAGTACCGCGCGACGCCCGTCTTCTCGCCCTATGCGGGCCGGGTCATCACCATCTTCGCCCGCTCCGGCGAACAGGTGAAGCAGGGCGACAAGCTGTTCTCGCTCCAGGCCAATGAGATGGTCCAGGCGCAGAACGATTTCCTCGCGGCGCTGAACGTGCTCAACAAGACGCGCTCGCAGCTCTCCTACGCCACCAACACCGAGAAGCGCCTGCACGACCTCTACGATTCCCGCGTGACCACGCTGAAGGAATTGCAGACCGCGCAGAACGACCTCACGACGGCGCAGAACGACGCCAAGACGGCGGAGGTCGGCCTGGAGGCGGTGCGCAACCGCCTGCGCATCCTCGGGCTCGCCGACGACGACATGAAGGCGCTCCAGACCAAGGGCGCGATCAACCCCGAGACGACGATCAATGCGCCGCTCTCCGGCACCGTGATCCAGCGCAAGATCGGCCCGGGCCAGTACATCAACACCGGCGGCTCCGACCCCTCCTACCTCATCGGCGATCTCGGCCGGGTCTGGATCGTCGCGCAGTTGCGCGAGACCGACGCGGCCAAGGTCGATCTCGGCGAGCGCATCCGCTTCCGAACCCTCGCCTACCCGAACCAGACCTTCGAGAGCCGGATCAACTACATCGGCGCCTCGGTCGATCCCGCCACGCGCCGCATCGTCGTGCGCGCCGAGGTCGACAACTCCAAGGGCCTCCTGAAGCCCGAGATGTATGCCAGTGTCCACATCATCAACGAGCGCGAGACCGTCTCCCGCGCCGTGCCGCGCCAAGCGGTGATCTTCGAGGGCGACAAGGCGCGGGTCTGGGTGCTCGGCGCCGGCAACACCGTCGAGAGCCGCGCGGTGAAAACCGGGTTCCTCGACGGCAACGACATCGAGGTCACGGAAGGGCTCGCGCTCGGCGAGCGGGTGATCTCGAAGGGCGCCCTGTTCATCGACGGCATGACCGACCAGCCCGGCTGAGGAAGCCCGGCCCACCGTTTCTCCGCGAACACAAGCATTCCGAGCCGGGGCCGTCCCCGGCCGCGCCCGACGGCGCGAGGTTGGAACCGCCCCCATGAACGGCATCGTCGCGCTCGCGCTCCGGCAACGGCCCCTCGTCATCCTCGCCTTCGTGCTGTTCGTGGTCGGCGGCTTGGCCGCCTTCCAGAACCTCAACATCGAGGCCTATCCCGACCCGACCCCGCCGATGGTCGATGTCGTGACCCAGACCGACGGCCTCTCGGCCGAGGAGATCGAGCGCTACGTCACGATCCCGATCGAGCGGATCACCTCGGGCATGCCGAACCTCAAACAGGTGCGGACGATCTCGCTCTACGGCCTGTCCGACGTGAAGCTGCAGTTCGGCTTCGAGTTCGACTACCTCCAGGCCGAGCAGCAGGTGCTGAACCGCCTGCAGCAGCTCGATCCGCTGCCCGCCGGTGCGAAGCCCACCATCTCGCCGATCAGCCCGATCGGCGAGATCTTCCGCTACAAGCTCACGGCGCCGCCAGGCTACAGCGTGCTCGACCTGCGCACGCTCCAGGAATGGGTGCTGAAGAAGCGCTTCCGCGCGGTGCCTGGCGTGATCGATGCCATCGGCTGGGGCGGCAAGACCAAGACCATCGAGCTCTCGGTCGATCTCGACCGGCTGATGGCCTACGGCCTCTCCCTCGCCAACGTGGTCAAGACCCTCAACGACAGCAACCTCAATGTCGGCGGCAACCGCGTCGCCATCGGCGGCCAGTCGGCGGTGGTGCGCGCGGTCGGCCTGATCCGCGACATCGACGACATCAACGGCACGGTGCTGACCCAGGTCGGCGGCGCGCCGGTGCTGGTCAAGGATGTGGCCACCGTCACGATCGGCCACCAGCCGCGGCTCGGCATCGCCGGGATGAACGACGAGGACGACATCGTCCAGGGCATCGTCCTGATGCGCCGCGGCGAGAAGAGCACGCCCTCGATCGAGGCGGTGAAGGCGGAGGTCGCCAAGATCGAGGCCGCCGGCATCCTGCCGCCGGGCGTCACGATCGAGCGCATCTACGACCGCGCCGACCTGATCGCGGTCACCACCCACACCGTGCTGCACAACATGGTGGTGGGCATTCTGCTGATCCTCGCGATTCAGTGGCTGTTCCTCGGCAACCTGCGCTCGGCCTTGATCGTCGTGGCGACGATTCCCTTCGCCCTGTTCTTTGCCGTCGTCATCCTCGTGGCGCGCGATGAATCCGCCAACCTGCTCTCGGTCGGCGCGCTCGATTTCGGCCTCATCGTCGATGGCACCGTCATCATGGTCGAGGCGATCTTCCGGCGCCTGTCGGGCCACGGCATTCCCGGCTACCCGCCGCCGGGACTGGACGCGAAATCGGGGCGGATCGCGCTCGCGGCCGGCGATGTCAGCCGCTCGATCTTCTTTGCCGCGGCGATCATCGTCACCGGCTTCCTGCCGCTCTTCACGCTCACCGGCGTCGAGGGCCACATCTTCGGGCCGATGGCGACGACCTATGCCTACGCCTTGCTCGGCGGCCTCATCGCCACCTTCACCGTCACGCCCGCGCTCGCCGCCTACCTTCTCCCCGCCCATATCGAGGAGAAGGAGACGATCCTCGTGCGCGCCCTCGACCGGATGTACCGCCCGGCGGTGCGCGCGGCGCTCGGCGCCCGGCTCGTCACGGTGGCCTGCGTGGCGCTGATCGCGGTCGGCGTGGGACTGGCCGCGCGCAACCTCGGCTCGGAATTCCTGCCGAAGTTGGAGGAGGGCAATCTCTGGGTCCGCGCCACCATGCCGGCGACGATCTCGCTGCGTGAGAGCAACGGCTACGTCAACGAGATGCGCAAGATCATCGCCTCGCTGCCCGAGGTCGAGCGCGTGGTCTCGCAGCACGGGCGCCCGGACGACGGCACCGACGCGGCCGGCTTCTTCAACGCCGAGTTCTTTGCGCCGATGAAGCCGCTCGAACAGTGGCGCCCCGGCGTGGACAAGGAGAAACTCACCGAGGAGATGCTGCACAAGCTCCAGACCGCCTTCCCCGGCGTCGATTTCAACCTGTCGCAGTACCTTCAGGACAACGTCGCCGAGGCGGTCTCCGGCATCAAGGGCGAGAACTCGTTCAAGATCTTCGGCAACGATCTGCAGAAACTCACCGACAGCGCGAAAAGCGTGATGAAGGTGCTCTCCACGGTCCGAGGCGTCGAGGATCTGGCGGTCTTCCAGTCGCTCGGCCAGCCGACCATCGAGATCGACGTGGACCGGGTGCGCGCCGCCCGCTACGGCCTGACGCCGGGCGACATCAACACCACGGTGCGCACCGCCATCGGCGGCGACTCGGCCGGCGATCTCTACGATCCCGGCTCCGAGCGGCACTACCCGATCATGGTGCGGCTTGCGCCGCAATTCCGCCAGAGCATCGAGGCGATCGCCAACCTGCGCATCGCCGGCCAGAGCCCGGCCAACGGCGCGCCCGTGCAGTTCCCCCTGAGTGCGGTGGCGCGGGTCGAGCTCGTCTCCGGCCCCGCCTACATCTACCGCGAGGCGCAGGAGCGCTACCTGCCGGTGAAGTTCTCCGTGCGCGGACGCGACCTCGGCAGCACCATCGAGGAAGCGCGCGCCCGCGTCGCCAAGGAGGTGACGCTTCCGCCGGGCTATCGGCTGGAGTTGGTCGGCGAGTTCAACAACATGAAGGGCGCGATCGCCCGCCTCTCCGTGACCGTGCCGATCGCGATCGGCATCATCGCGATCCTGCTGTTCATGAACTTCTCGTCTGTGGTGGACTCGCTGCTCGCGCTCAGCGTGATCCCGATGGCGATGGCCGGCGGTATCCTGGCGCTCTCGCTGACCGGCACCTCGTTCAGCGTCTCGGCGGCGATCGGCTTCATCGCGCTGCTCGGCATCGCGGTGATGGACGGCATCATCGTGCTGTCCTTCTACAACGACCTCCTCGCCGCGGGCGTGCAGCGCGTGCCGGCGATGCTGCACACCTGCTACACGCAGATGCGCCCCGTGGTGATGACCTGCGTCGTGGCCGGCGTCGGCCTGCTGCCCGCAGCCTTCTCCACCGGGGTCGGCTCGCAGGTGCAGAAGCCGCTGGCGCTGGTGGTGGTGGGCGGCATGGCGCTGGCACCTCTGCTGATCCTGCTCGTGCTGCCGGTGCTGATCCTTACCTTCTCGCGCCGTAAGCCCGCCGTGCATTCCGAGGCCTCGGACCGGGTCGCGGCGGCGCAGGCTTCCCACGCCGGAGCGCATTGAGGGGCGTCAGCGCCCCTCAATGCGCTCCGGCGCGTTGCTTCGCAAAGTGAATTTTCGTCTGTCGCTCGGGCGCCCGCGCGGGGCTTGCTGAGACAGTCACCGCTCGAATCAAACGGGGACTGTATCACCCCCGCCGCGTCGAGCCCCGCAGCACCGCCCGCCCGCTCAGCGTCACCTTGCGCACCGGCTGGCCCGGATGCTCGATCCGCTCGAACAGGAGGCGCATCGCTTGGGTGCCGATTTCGGCCACGGGCTGCTCGATCACGGTCAGGCCGGGCTCGACCAGATCGGTCCAAGGCTCGTTGTCGAAGCCCGCGAGCGCGAGATCCTTCGGCACGGCGAGCCCGAGGGTCCGGGCCGCGCGCACCGCCCCCATCAGCGTCAGACCGTTGGAGAGGATCAGCGCCTCGGGCCGGTCGGGCTGTGACAGCCAGCGCGCCGCCTCCGCTTCCGCGGCCGCCGCGTTCGGTGCCACGGTGCGGGCAAGCGGCGCGAGGCCGGAGCGGGCCATAGCGGTCTCGTAGCCGGCCTGACGCTCCCGCGCGGTCGAGCTGGTGGAGCCGAACAGGCCACCGATGCACCGGAAGCCCTGCGCCACGAGGTGATCGACCAGGGCCGAGGCGGCGGCGGCATTGTCGAGCACCACGCTGTCATGGGCACCGGGCAGGCCCGAGCGGTCGATGAACACCGTCGGGAAGGACAGGCTGTTCGCCGTCAGCCCCTCCGCCGTGGTGCGGGTGGGCGCGAAGATCACGCCGGTGACGCGCTCCTCCTCCATCAGGCGGAGGTACATCGCTTCGCGGGCCGGATCCTCGTCGGTGTTGCACAGGATTACCCGCATCCCGGCAGCGTAGGCCGCATCCTCCACCGCCCGGCTCACCGCCGTGAAGAACGGGTTGCGGATGTCGGCGACGATCAGGCCGATGGTCTGCGCCGCCTTCGAGCGCAGGCGCCGGGCCGAGAGGTTCGGCCGGTAGCCGGTGGCTCGCACCGCTGCCTCGACCTGTTCGCGCAGGGCGGCGCTCACCGGCCCACGCCCCAGCGCGCGCGACACCGTCGCCGTCGAGACACCCGCCATGCGGGCCACGTCGCGGATTCCGACGCTCATCGAATGGAAAACGTTTTCACCGGCATGAACAAGTTCTGCCATCCCGCAACACGGCGAGCAAGCATTAGCCTGTACTTTGATCCAAGCCCTTTCCGGACACCTTTTCAGTAGAACGTTTTCACTAAGAACAACAGATCAGGCCCAAACGCCGACGATGACCAATGCTCCCGGCAAAGCCAGACGGGGCAGGTCTTAGGTTGAGCGCGCGCCATGCCCGCGCTGACGCCCCCGGCTGTATCGACGGCGCTTACGGTGCCAGCAAGCCGCGCCGCGAGGGAATAGCGGATACCTGTCTCGGCCACGGCGTCGTCATCCCGTGCGGCATGGTCGATGACTGCCCTCTGGTGCGTGAGAACGGACTCGCCCTCTTCCAGATCCCCGGCGGCATCGAAGGGCCCGACGGCCCAGTCGCCCATCTCGTGGTCGCCCGCGCTGCGCAGTCGAACACCCAAACCACCGTGCTGAGCTGCCTCACCCGTCGGATTCAGGACGAGGCCGTCGCCATCGCACCGTGGCGTTGCGAGACGAACCGGCCGACCAGCTCACGCCTTCAATGGATGGCGCCAAGCATCAGATTTCACCGGCGAGCAGAACGGGGGATCAGCCCCAACAAAAAGCGGCGCGCCTATGGGGCGCGCCGGATGAGGTAACTCGCGGTCTCAGGAACGAGTCGTTGTACTTTATCCAGTATACCAGCGCGTGTCTGTGCCCTTCCGGTTACAGACCCCTTCCTGCTCACACTTTTGTGAGAGACAGGTGACACGGGCGGATGTGCGTTACCGCTTCGCCAGGGCGTCGGCGAAGGCGACGATGCGGTTGCGGGCGTAGGTCGGCACGCCGGCGCTGATCGAGGTGCCGGTGTTGAACGAGGAATTGCCCATCAGCACCTGCACCGGCAGCAGGTTTTTCAGCACAGGCACGCGGGCATATTCCTGCTTGCGCTCCAGCACGTCGGCCTTGATGGCGAGGGCCATGTAGGTCGTCACCACGGTCCGGTTCGGATCGTCGGGGGCCGGCTGCATCACCGCCAGGAACTTGCCGAAGCGCAGGATCTGATTGACCCAGAAGATCGTCTGTTCGAGCCCGCCCGCCACGGGCGTGTCGATCTTCGTGAGCGCCGCGAGACCCGCGGCCTCGGCCGGCGGCAGCACCCGTAACTCGCTCTGGAACGAGACGAACTCCGCGACCTTCTTCGAGCTGCCGAGTTCGAGCTTGTTGGCGAGCTTCACGCCGAGCGGCAGCTTGCCCTCGAGATCGTAGCGCGACTCGATGCACACGCCGCCCGCCCCGCACCAGGGCCGGTCGGGGCGCTTGGCAAAGGCGGCAGCCGGGTCCTTGGTCGGGGTCACCTCCGCCGGTTCGAGCCGCTTGTGGCGGATCACCGGGTCCATCTTGGCCAGGAAGTCGAGATTGGCGAAAGCCGACAGGTCGATGGCGGAGGGTGGCTTGGCCACGACGAAGCGGCCTTCCGCAACGTAGACCTTCAGGGTCTCGTGGCGCGGCTTGGCGACGCCGTTCACCGTCTGGGTGTAGTCGGGCTCGACGTAGCCGGGCCAGGGGCTCAGCGCGGCGGCCTCCGCGGCCCGCGCCTTCCGCCACGCATCGAAAGCGATCAGCCCGCTCTCCGGATTGGCCGAGGCGGCCTCGCGGTGGTCGGTGAACAGCACCGTGCCGGGCTTGAGGCTCGTGGCGTCGCCGGGCGTGAGGGCCGGCACGTCCTTGACCCGGTCGGAGACCAGGGCGGCGGGCTTCGGGAGATCCTTGGGGAAATCTTTCGCCGCCTCTTGCGCGCGGGCGGGCACCGCCAGCGCGAGCGCGACGACAAGGGCGGCCGGAAACTGCCTGGGCAAAGCGGACCTCGGAGGAGTCGATGAGGGAGGGCGTCGGAGGGCGCAGGCTCAGTAGCCCGGGTCGTCGCCGAACGGGTAATCGGGATCGCGGCGGCGCGGGCGCGTGCGGGTGTCGCCATCGTCGTCGAAGGGCGAGCCGAACGGAACCGGGTTGACCTGCCCGTAGCGGTCGCGGCCGGGCCAAGCCTGCGGCTCCTCCCGGCGATCGCGGCGCAGCCCCCAAGGGTCGGCCGTCCGGTCGGAATCGGTCTCGGCGCTGCGCCGCTGCGCGAACGGGTCTTCGGTGTTCCGGCGCCCGCCCGGCAGGTTGCCGAAGAGGTCGCCGGCCACGTCCGCCCCGTCCTCGGCGTTGGCGTAATCGCCGTCCTCCGCATCGGGACGCATGGCGTAGAGCGTGTCGCGGGGCACCAGCACGTATTGCGTGTCGGCCACTTGCCCCCCCTTGAGGCGGAAATGCTCGACGAAGCCGCCACTCGCGACGCGCTGGCCGCTCCTCGGCTCGATCGGCAGGTCGGCGATCAACGCCTTCGCCTCCGGAGAAGGCGGCGCCAGCGGCGTGCGGGCCACGCCGTTGGCCCAGGCCGCCTGGAAGATCGCCCGCGCGATCGGCACCGAGACGTGGCCGCCGGTCTGGCCGCGGCCGAGCGTGCGGCGCACGCCGTCGGCATTGTCGTAGCCGGCCCAGACCACCACGGTGATCTCGTTCGAGAAGCCGGCAAACCATGCGTCGTTCTCGTTCTCCGAGGTGCCGGTCTTGCCGGCGACGTAGGCCGATATGCCCGAGAGCGCGGCGGCGGTGCCGTGCTGGGTCACGCCCTGGAGCATGGTCTTGAGCTGGTAGAACGCCACCCGGTCCGCCGAGCCGATCCGCACCGGCGCCTTGTCGGGATGGCGGTAGACCGGTTTGCCGTCGCGCTCGACCGCTTCCAGGGCGTAGGCGCTCGGGCGGGCGCCCTCGTTGGCGATGGCGGCGTAGAAGCTCGCCAGATCGATCATCCGCACCGGCTGGGCGCCGAGCACGAAGGGATAGTAGCGCTCGCACTCGGCATAGAGCTGGGCCTCCAGCGCGATGTCGCAGACCCGCTGGAGGCTGTCGGGCGCCTTGGGCGCGATGCCGCCCTGGAGCAGGCGAGCGGTGACGAGGTTCTTGGAGAATTCGAGCCCGCGCCGGATCGTCGTCGCGCCGGAGCCGCCGCCGTCGTAGTTCTTGGGCGACCACGAATCGCCGACTCCGCCGATCGGCGGCAGGGTCACGGCGGAATCCATCACCAGGGTGTTGGGCTGAAGCCCCGCATTCAATGCGGCGAGGTAGGTCAGCGGCTTCAGGGTCGAGCCCGGCTGGCGCACGGCCTGCGTCACGCGGTTGAGCTGGCTCAGCGGATAGGAGAAGCCCCCGCTCATCGCCAGGATCTTGCCCGTGCGGTTCTCCAGCACGATAGCGGCCCCCTGGACGGTGGGGCGCACGCGCAGGTCGGCGCGGAGGCTGCCCTTGCCCTCGCGCAAGCGCACCCGGACGGCATCGTACACTTGAAGCTTTCCGCGCGCGGGGCCGGGCTCCAGGCTCGCGACCCGTCCGTCGGGCAGGCCGATCCTGGTGCCGTTCTTGCCCGTCTGGAGCACCACCGCGAGCGGCCAGCGCACGTCGTAGAGCGGCGGCCGGGCGGAGACGAGCGCGCGCTGCCAAGCCGGTTGGACGGTGGGCTGGGCCGGCGCCTTCGCGGCCGCCTTGCCCACCCCCTTGCCCGCCCCTGTCTTGGCCCCCTTCTTCGTCTCGGGCGCGGGGGCCGGCTCGACCGCCGGCGCGGGCGCCGCGGCCTCGATGCGCTTGATCGCCTCGGACAGGTTCAGTTCCGGTCCCTCGTAGCGGGCGCGGCCGGTGCCGCGCTCGTAGGTCGCCAGCCCCTCCTGCAGCGCCGCTTCGAGCGCGCTTTGCAGGCCGGCATTCACCGTGGCACGCACGGTGTAGCTCGCGTTGGTGAGCGTTTCGAGCCCGGCGAAGGTGCGCGTCTCGCGCGCCACGTGATCGACGAGGTAGAAACCGGAATCCTGGCGCGCGGCGTCCGGCGGCTTGATCCCGAGATCGGAGGCCAGGGCCGCATTCATCTGTGCCTCGGTGATCGTGCCCTCTTCCTTCATCCGGCTCAGCACGTAGGCGCGCCGCTCCCGCGCCCGCTCCGGGTATTTGTCGGGGCTGTAGTAGTTCGGGCCCTTCGGCAGGCCGGCGAGCAGGGCAGCCTCGGGCAGCGTCAGCGCGCCGACCGACTTCCCGAACCACGAGCGCGCGGCCATCTCGATGCCGTAGGCGCCGCGGCCGAGATAGATCCCGTTGAGGTAGAGCCCGAGGATCTGCGGCTTGGTCTGGAGCCGCTCCAGGCGCGAAGCCACGATCATCTCGCGGATCTTGCGCTCGTAGGTGACGTCGTCGCCCACCGACAGGTTTTTCACCACCTGCTGCGTGATGGTCGAGCCGCCGGCCGGGCGCCCCGGCGAGGCGAGGTTGCCGACGAAGGCGCGGATCACCCCGCGTTCATCGATGCCGTGGTGCTGGTAGAAGCGCTTGTCCTCCGCTGCAACGAAGGCCTTTTGCACGAGGTCGGGCACGCCCTCGATCGGCACGACGAGGCGGCGCCCATGCGTCTCGAAGGTCTCGGAATAGGGTTTGCCCGCCGAATCCAGGATGACGCTGGCGCTGGGAAGCTTGATGTCGCGCAGGGCCTCGGCCGAGGGCAGGTCCTTCACGGCGTTGTTGTAGAAGGCGATCACCGCCGACGCCTCGAAGGGGGAATTGGCCGGATTCTCGCCCTTGCAGAATTGCTTGTAGCTCGTGTTCAGCTCGGCGATGTCGAGCCCGTGCAGGATCTTGGGCGCGTTGTCGCCCGCCACCGCGCTCGGATCCTCCATGGCGGTGGAGATCAGCTCATCGAGATTGATGTCCTCGATGTCGAAGGACTTGCGCATGTGGGCGCAGCCGTCGCGCAGGATCGCCACGACCTGCCCGCCATCCTTGGCCGGGTCGAACTGGGTCCGCACCGCGTCGGGCCGCGTCGTGACCTGGGACAGGGTCAGAGCGGTCGCGAACAGCTTGATCAGGATGGCGTTCATCGAGCGGTTGAGGTCCCCGGCCGGCACGCGACGGAGAGCGTACCAGGACCGATCAAGCGGCGCACAACGCGGCTGATTTATGGACAGGCTCGCCCGGACGCCACGGGGCGGGGATGCGTCGACGGCGGGTGTGGACGCCAGCCCCTCCAACGAAAAAGGGGCGACCGCTTCGCGCGATCGCCCCCGAAACCCACCCGCCTGCGACGACCGATGCCGATCAGCGCAGGAGCTGGAGGATGCCCTGCTGCGCCTGGTTGGCGAGCGACAGCGCCGAGATGCCCAGCGACTGACGGGTCGAGAGCGCCTGGGAGTTGGCCGCCTCCTCGTTGAGGTCGGCGTTGGTCAGGTTCGACGCGCCGGTATCGAGAATGTTGACGAGCCGCTTGGTGAAGTCCTGCCGGTTCTGCACCACGGAGAGGTTCGAGCCGAAGGTCGAGCTCGCCGAGCGCAGGGTGTCGGAGCCTGAAGTCAGCTTGGTCAGCGTGCCCTTGATGTCCGCGTCGAGCAGGAAGTTGCCCTGGCCGTTCACTGACGTGCCCGAGTTGCCGGTGATCGAGGTCAGGAGCAGGCCGTCGGCCGTCAGATCCTGGCCTTGGATGTCGAGATTGGCGGTGTCGCGCTCGTTGAAGGCGATGTGCAGCTTGTTCGAGGGGTCACTGTTACTGATCAGATTCACGCCGTTGAAGCTCGAATCCTTGGCCAGCTGCGTGATCTGGGTCAGCAGGCTATTGTACTGCTCGGCAAGTTTGGCGCGGGTATCTACGCCTGCCACCGTTAAGTTGGTACCCGAGGTTACGACATCGTTGCCGGTGCCATACTTGGCAACCGTAGCGGCGCTGGTTGTGCCGGTGGCAAAACCCAAGGCTGACTGACCGGCCGTGGTGGCGAACTCGACCGCCGCGCTGGCGTTCAGCACGATCTTCGTCCCGGTCGTGTCCTTGGAGAACATCGTCGAGCCGGCTGCGGTGTTGAGCGCAGTGATGGCGCCGTCGATGGTCGAGTTGGAAGCGATGCTCGCCGTCGTCGCCTGTCCGTTCACGTACAGTTTAACCGAAGTCGCGGAACTCGTAGTAGCGTAGGCAGTGCCCGCGGTACCGGTCGTCGTGATCTGCGTCGACAGCGCCTGGTTGGCGGTGGACTTCGCCGAGTCGATCAGCTTCTGGATCGAGGTGATGCCCTGGTTGGCCGCCTGGATCGTCTGGATGCCGTTCGAGATCGAGTCGAGCAGCGAATTGAGATCGCCCGATCGACTGTTGAAGGACTGCGCGGTGAAGAAGTTCACCGGATTATCGAGGGCCGACGAGACCTTCAGTCCCGTTGCCAGCCGGTTCTGAGTGGTGGCCGTCAGAGCCGAGGTGTCCTGCAGCGAGAGCAGGTTCTGACGGGTGGCGGCGGAAAGCGTGACGCTCGAAGACATGGGTAACAACCCCGTTCAGATCGATACCGATCCGGTATTAGGGTTAATTCACCATGCCCATGGTTTCTTTAGCGTTAACGATCTTTTTTCGGCCGAATAATTTTCAATTTTGGAATGGGGAGACGGTCGGAACAAGGTCCCGACCGTCTCTTTTGCTGGTGCGATGCGTCTCAGGGAACGCGATCAGCGCAGGAGCTGGAGGATGCTCTGCTGCGCCTGGTTGGCGAGCGACAGCGCCGAGATGCCCAGCGACTGACGGGTCGAGAGCGCCTGGGAGTTGGCTGCCTCCAGGTTGAGGTCGGCGTTGGTCAGGTTCGCCGCACCGGTATCGAGCACGTTGATCAGGTTCTTCGAGAAGCTCTGACGGTTCTGCACCACGGAGAGGTTCGAGCCGAAGGTCGAGCTCGCCGTGCGCAGGGTATCGGAGCCTGAAGTCAGCTTGGTCAGCGTGCCCTTGATGTCGTCGTCGAGCAGGAAGTTGCCCTGGCCGTTCACTGACGTACCCGAGTTGCCGGTGATCGAGGTCAGGCTCAGGCCGTCGGCCGTCAGATCCTGGCCCTGGACGTCGAGGTTCGAGGTGTCCTTCTCGTTGAAGGCGATGTGCAGCTTGTTCGTAGCGTCGCCGTTGCTGATCAGGTTCGTGCCGTTGAAGCTCGAATCCTTGGCCAGCTGCGTGATCTGGGTCAGCAGGCTGTTGTACTGCTCAGCCAGTTTCTTACGCGTCTCCACGCCCGAGATGGTCAGGTTGGCGCTGCCGCTCGCGGCCGTGTTGCCGCTGCCGTACTTGTCCGCCGTGTCCGTGCCCGTGCCGGCGGTAAAGCCCAGCGCCGTCTGACCGGCCGTGGTGGCGAACTCGACCGCCGCGCTGGCGTTCAGCACGATCTTCGTCCCGGATGTGTCCTTGGAGAACATCGTCGAGCCGGCTGCGGTGTTGAGCGCAGAGACGGCGCCGTCGATGGTCGAGTTGGAAGCGATGCTCGCCGTCGTCGCCTGTCCGTTCACGTACAGTTTAACCGAAGTCGCGGAACTCGTAGTAGCGTAGGCAGTGCCCGCGGTACCGGTCGTGGTGATCTGCGTCGACAGCGCCTGGTTGGCGGTGGATTTCGCCGAGTCGATCAGCTTCTGGATCGAGGTGATGCCCTGGTTGGCCGCCTGGATCGCCTGGACGCCGTTCGAGATGCCGTCGAGCAAGCCACCCAGATCGGTCGAGCGGTTCGACAGGTTCTGCGCGGTGAAGAAGTTGACGGGGCTGTCGAGGGCGGAGGAAACCTTGAGGCCGGTGGCAAGGCGGTTCTGGGTGGTGGCCGTCAGCGAAGAGGTGTCCTGCAGCGAGAGCAGGTTCTGACGGGTGGCGGACGAAAGCGTGATGCCGGAGGACATGGGGGCGATCCTTGTGGGTCTTGATACCGCCTTTTTGGCGACACCCGGACCCTCCACCCCGCGCCTTGCCGAGACCTTAATTCAACCGTCCGATTCCGCCGCTTTCGCCTGTCAAACGCAAGCATCGCGCAAAGCCTTGCCATCGTGGTTAAGAGAACATCACGACCTTTGCTTCGTTTCGTCCCACCAAGGAACTGTCCACCATGGCCCTGCGCATCGAGCTCAAGCCCCAGGAGCGGCTGATCATCAACGGCGCGCTGATCCGCAACGGCGACCGCCGCTCGACCTTCGTGATCGAGAACCAGTGCAAATTCCTGCGCGAGAGCGAGATCATCACCGAGACCGAGGCGGACACCGCGGCCAAGCGCCTCTGCGTGACGCTCCAGTTCATCTATCTCGCCGACAACCCGCCGGAGGCCGAGGATCTGTTCGTGCGCCAAGCCACGGAGATCATGAAGGCGTCGCCGAGCATGGCGCCCTACATCCTCGCGATTCAGGACGAACTCTCGGCGCGCCAGTATCACCGCGCGATCAAGCGTGGGCGCGAGTTGATCGCCTATGAGCGCCAGCTCCTCGACCATCTCGAGGCGAGCCGCGATGCGGATGCGCATCAAGGCTGAGCGGCCGAGGCCGGAGCAGGAGCCCGAAGCCTCGTCCTGAAACGAGGATCCAGGACGACGCTTTCACTGGGCCGGGGATCGCCCCGCCCTTTGCGGTCTCACACGATGCCGCTCTTCTCGTAGGGCCAAGGCTTGCCGAGATGGGCCGCGACCCGGGCGGCATCGGAGCCCACCGCCTCGACCGCCGCCTGCACCTGCTCCGCCGGCACCTCGAACCGACGCGCCCAGTAGGCGCGGTCCCGCGGGGCGTCGAGAACCACCTGGGCGGGATCGCCGCTCACCGCATGTCTGACGTCGGACGCTTCCTGCACCATGCCCCTGTCCTCCCGATCGCGCCCGCACGAGGAAGCGGGCCAAAGGGGGCAAACCGGCGGGCGGGGCCGGATGGTTCCGCCGACGGTCGTCCGCTCATGCCTCCCGTGGGGCCGCCGCCGGCCGCAGGCGTGCCGGCGCGGCCGCGATGTGGAAGGCGGCCGGGCGCCGGAACAGAAAATCCAGGCGGGTGCCGCGTATCAGCCGCTCGAAGGCGAGCGGCACCGTCACCGCCGCCACGGTGACGACGAGGCTCGCGAGCCCGACGTCGAGGGCGAGATCGGGCTGGGCGTCGTTGAACCGGGCGATCAGGGTGCGGGTGAGCGCCATCGGCAGGAAGAAGCCGAGATAGATCACGATGGAGCGCTCGCCGCAGGCGCGCAGCGCCGCGGTGACGGGGCCGCCCGCACGGGTCATCAGCCCGGCAAAGGCGACGATGGCGAGCGCACCGACCGTACCGAGCGCCAGGCTGACCACCGGCAGGCGCGCGAGCGTCGGCAGCGCCTCGATCCCCGTCGGCGTGAACACGAACACGGCCTCCAGCACGGCCCACAGGGCGAGGCCTGCGACCGCGAGGCCGGCCCGCTCGCGCACCCGATCGGCGAAGCGGAAGATCCACTCGGCGAAGAGGTAGCCGCCCAGGAAGTAGACGTAGCGCTCGCAGAACTCGTCCAGGAGTTCCGGCAGGCCGCTCGTCGGCAGGATCTGCAGCACGGCCGCCGCGACGAGCAGCAGGGCCGGCGGCACCCGGCGGTGGAGCAGCTTCGTCACCACCGAGAACACCGCGAGCAGGTAGACGAACCACAGCGTCGAGTAGGGCACCACCAGCGCCTCCGCGAGGTGCAGCCCGAAGGCGGTTAGTTTCTCCGCGATCCCGTCCGCCCCGCCGACGATCGAGCCGGCCTTGAACAGCGACTGGATCACCACCCACAGCCCGTAGAAATAGGCGAAGTGGACCACGCGCCGGTCCGCGAACAGCCGCCAGTCGCGGTCGATCACCCGGCCGAGGAAGAGCCCCGAGAGCAGGAAGAAGTCGGGGATCCGGAACGGCTTGGCGAATTCGACGACCGTATGAAGGAAGCCCTCGCCGCCCAGGGCCTCGCCGGTGCCGAGCGTCGAATGCATCATCACGACGAGGATGATGCAAAGGCCCTTGGCGACATCGACCCAGGCGAGCCGGGCGGCCTCTTCGGGAAGCGGGCGGAGGGGGCGGGTGGCCGCGGTGGACGCTATGGAGGGCGCTGCGGTCATGGCGGGCGGACCTGGTGCGGGCGGGATCGAGCCGCGATGGTGGCGCCGAAGCGTTAAGCGCCCGCGAGCACGGCCCGGAGATCTCGCCATGCGGTTAATACCGCAGCAACACGGCCGGACATTTCCCACCGGTTGCCGCGCCCTCGGCTGAAACGCCGTATTCGCCCCTGTCAAACCTGCGGATGCAGTAACACGCAGAGTCCGTTCACCATCCGGCCGGGTCGCCGTCGCGGCGCAACGCTTTCATCAGGCTCTGCGAGCAGTGTTCCGGCCGAAGAGCAAGAGGACGGATGGGGGGAAGTCATGCACATCGTGTCGGGCAGCGAGGGGGAGACCAGGACCGTCCAACTTTCGGAGATTCTCGGCGCCCTGAGCCACGCCCTCGATCTGACGGAGGGCCAACCCGTCGGGCATTGCGTGCGCGCAACCTGGATCGGCTTCCATATCGGCCGGCAGATGGGCCTGCCCGAGCTGCAACTCTGGGAACTCTACCACACCGTGATGCTGAAGGATCTCGGCTGCTCCAGCAATGCCGCGCGCATCTGTGAACTCTACCTGTCGGACGACCTGAGCTTCAAGCGTGACTTCAAGACGGTCAGCGACAGCCTGCCGAAGGTTCTGGGCTTCGTCTTTTCGCATACGGGTCTCAAGGCCGGCTTGGCGGACCGTTTCCGGGCGGTGCTCAACATCCTGCAGAACGGGGGTACGATCGTCGACGAACTGATCCAGACCCGGTGTCAGCGCGGCGCCGAGATCGCCCGGCAGTTACGCTTCCCGGCCAGCGTCTGCGAAGCCATCCACGCCCTCGACGAGCACTGGAACGGCGGCGGCCGGCCCGATCGGCTCGCCGGCCCCGCGATCCCGCTCTATGCCCGCGTGGCGCTGCTCGCCCAGGTGGTCGACGTCTTCCACGCCTCCGCCGGCCGCGCCGCAGCCCTGGCCGAGGTGCGGGCGCGCGCCGGCACGTGGTTCGATCCGCAGATCGTGGCCTGCTTCGAGGCGGCCGCGGCCGCACCCGGCTTCTGGGAGACCCTGGCCTCCGACAGGGTCGAGGCGGCGGTGTTCGCGCTGGCGCCCCGCAGCCCGATCGTGGTGGACGAAGACTACCTCGACGACATCGCCCGCGCCTTCGCGCAGATCATCGATGCCAAGAGCCCGTTCACCTCGGGCCATTCGGAGCGCGTCGCGGTCTATGCCGACATGGTCGCGGCCGAACTCGGCTACACGCCGGAGCGCCGACGCTGGCTGAAGCGGGCCGCGCTGCTGCACGATGTCGGCAAGCTCGGGGTCTCGAACGCGATCCTCGACAAGAACGGCAAGCTGGACGAGGCCGAGTGGCAGGACATGCGCAACCACGCCTCGATGTCGGAGACGATCCTAACACGGGTGGCCGCCTTCCACGAGATCGCCCGGATCGGGGGCGGCCATCACGAGCGGCTCGACGGAAGGGGCTATCCGCGCGGGCTGAAGGGCGAGGCGATCGCGCCTGAAACACGGATCGTCTCGGTCGCCGACGTGTTCGACGCCCTAACCGCCGACCGGCCTTACCGGAAGGCCATGCCCGTGGAGAAGGCGCTCGCCATCATGCGCGGCGATGTCGGCACCGCCTTCGATCCCGATTGCTTCGCGGCGCTGGAACGGGCCATCGCCGGGCTCGACGTGGAATTGGCGCAGGCGCACGAGGCGGCATAGGGCGAAACGCACGGCTCATCCGAGATCACGCGCGAGGCCACTCGGGCACCCCGCCGGAGCGTCGGAGCCGACAATGCCCGCTCGGCCGAGTGAGTCTCGCCCTACCGCCGCACGCCCCCGTCGCCGCGCCGGTCGCGGGTCTTGCGCGTCGGGGCGTGGAAATCGTCGGGCTTGCCGCGCACCCAGTCGAGGAAGCGGGCGATCTCGGGATCGGCGCGCAGCGCCTCGACCTCGGCGAGCCGCCGGGCGATCTCGGCCTCGCTGTAGCGGGCATGGATCGCCGAGTGGCAGATCTGATGGAGCCGCACGGTCGCCCCGTGGGCGCCGCCCTTCATCTTCGGCGTGAGATGATGCAGGCTCTGGCGCGCATGGGCTGGAATCGGCCGCTCGCAGAGGGGGCAGACCGGCGTGGCCGCCGGCTTCGGTCCGTGCGTCTCGGGATCCGCGTCGCGCCAGCGACGGGCGCGCCGCCCCACCACCCCGTGTCTCCGTTCAGCGGCCCGGTCCCGCCGGGCGCCAGGGAAACGGACGGGAAGCCGCACGGCTCCCGCCGGGCCCCCGCGTCACGTCCGCCGCCTCGATCGCGCGCCTTACCTTGTTGCGGCGAAGGGTGCACGCTACGCCCGGAGCCCAAGCGGCGATACGGCGGTGGGCGGTATGAAGCGGACAACCATCGATTCCAAGCTCTCCGTGGCCGGCCAGCCGAGCCTCGCGGAGATCGAGGCGCTCGGTGCCGAGGGCGTGCGCCTCCTCATCAACAACCGCCCCGACGACGAGGAGCCGGGCCAGCCCGGCACGGCGGCCGAGCGCGCGGCGGCGGAGGCGGCGGGCCTGGGCTACCTCGATCTGCCGGTGACCGGCCCCACCCTCACCCGCGAGGCGGTGGAGCGCTTCCACGCGGCGGTCGAGGCGGCGCCGGGCCCGGTCGTCGCCCATTGCCGCAGCGGCACGCGCTCGCTGACGCTCTGGGCGATCGGCGAAGTCCTCGCCGGACGCTTGGGCAGGGACGAGGTGGCCGCCTACGGCGCCCGCCACGGCTACGACCTCTCGGGCGCCGAGCGCTGGCTCGACGCGAATGCGGGCTGAGCGAAGACGCCGCTACGGTCCTGGCATGGTCAGGATCAGCGGACCGTTGCGCGTGGCGACGACGGTGTGCTCGTACTGGACCGTGAGGGCGCGCGGCCGGCTGTAGAGGGTCCAGGGATCGTCGCCGTCCTCGGCGAAGTCCGCGCCCAGCGACAGGAACGGCTCGACGGTCAAAACCATGCCGTCCCGCATGATCCGTCGCTCGGACGGATCGGGCCAGGTCGCGATCTCGGTCGGCTCCTCGTGCAGCGACAGGCCCACGCCGTGACTCGCGAGGTTGCGCACCAGCGTGTAGCCGTTCTTGTGCGCGAAGGTGCCCACCGCCCGGCCGATGCCCGAAAGCGGCTTGCCGGCGCCGACCTGACGCAGGCCCGCCCACATCGCCCGGCGCCCGTCCTTGCACAGCCGCTCGACCGCGCGCGTCACCGGCGGCACGGCGAACGACGCGCCCGTATCGGCAAAGTAGCCGTCCCGCTCCGCCGAGACGTCGATATTGACCAAGTCCCCCGGCGCGATACGGCGCTCGCCGGGGATGCCGTGGGCGATCTCCTCGTTGACGCTGATGCAGGTCGCGCCCGGAAAGGCGTAGACCGCCTCCGGCGCCGAGCGCGCGCCGGCCGCCTCCAGGAAGGCCCGCCCGACGTCATCGAGTTCGCGCGTGGTCATGCCGGGCTCGATCGCCCGGCCCATCACGGCCAGCGTATCGGCCACGATGCGGCCGATCTGCTTCAGCCCCACCAACTCGTCGTCGTTCGACACCGTCATGTCGCGTCCTTTCGCAGGCTCGGGGTCCGGCATTCCCGTCCCGGCCTTCGCAGAGAGCCGTGGGCTTCTCGAGCCGAGTCGCCCGCCGGACGGTTCTGCCATCTTCGGGCGATCCCGCGAAGCCATCGGCGTGGCGCGGGCCGTGGCAATGCCTGCATGAGAGCGGGCGGTTCCTCGTCGAAATTCGAGAGGGCACGCCGCGTCGGTCGCACCGGGACACGCCAGGCCCTTCGATCACGCATGGGGCCGCTAGAAACGCCGCGAAAGGTTCCCGGCGCAGAATCCGAGGAACCCTCGGATATCTCTTGCCACATCCGAACTTGATGCAGGGGTCCGCAAGTTCAGGATCGACCAAGCGGCATCTTGAACAGCGGAGCTGCCGTAGTCGATCCCCACCGAAGCGGATCGGATACGCTTCGCCTCCGCCGGAAACCCAACCGTCCTGAGCACGGGCACTTGCGAATTGGCTTCGTCATCCGGCCCTATCGGGAGGCGGGGGAACAGGCAGCTTTAAGTTGCGTTGCACAACCGATGGGACGCGCGTGCCCGGTCCGATCAGGCCGCAGCGCCGACCTTGCCCAACCTTCCCGGAGGAGTGTGAGATGGCTGGAACGTCCGAGACATCCGGTGCAACGCATCCGTCCGGCTTGCCACCGACCGGATCGGCCCGCCTCGACGCGATGAGTGCCGTCCTGGCCCGCAACTGGTGGCTCGTGGCCCTGCGCGGGGCGCTCGCCATCCTGTTCGGAGCGATCGCCTTCGTGGCGCCGGGGGCCTTCGTGCTCTCCCTGGTGCTGTTCTTCTCGGCCTACATGCTGGTCGACGGCTTCTTCGGCATCGCCGCAGCGGTGCGGGCGGCACGCCAACACGAGCGCTGGGGGTTCCTGCTACTCGAGGGCCTGCTCGACCTCGTGGTCGGCGTCGCAGCGTTTCTCGTGCCGGCCGCCGCCGTCTGGGCCTTCGTGCTTCTCGTGGCCGCCTGGGCCCTGCTCTCGGGCGGCCTGATGATCGCGGCGGCCTTCCGCCTCCACCCGCATTACGGCCGCTGGTGGCTGGGCCTCGGCGGGGTGATCTCGGTGCTGTTCGGGATCGCGCTTCTGATCAATCCCGGCATGTCGGCTTTGGTGCTGACGTGGTGGCTGGGCGCCTACGCGGTGGCCTTCGGCGTGATGCTGCTGATCCTCGGCTTTCGTCTGCGCTCCCATCACACGGGGCAGGCGCAGCCGCTCTCGGGGAGCGACCACGCCCGAACCTCGGGCTGAACGCTGCCCGGCCCGCCTGAGGCGGGCCGGTTCGTCACTCGCCGGCCCCCCCCGGCCCCGCGGCGCTGTTGCGCCGAACGAGGACGCGGTTCGGAACCTGATCTGCCTTCTCCGGCCGCCAGAGCGGCACGAGGAAGCGCAGCCAAGCGCGTGTCTCTTCGCCGCCGAGGTTGCGCTGTGCGATGTCGCGGGTGACGAAGGACTGGACCGTGAACGTATCGAACGCGTAGGCGACGAGGGGACCCATGGCGACCTGTCCGAGAGGCCGGTAGCCCTGCCGGTTCGTCGGCAGGTCGGTCGAGCCGAAGGCGACGGCACCGAACGACCATTTGCCGAACCGCTTGGTCGCGGTCAGGTCGAGGTTGAGGTAGTCGGAATAGTGCACGTTGGTGGGCGAATTGTCCGCCAGCATCGTGCCGTAATGGAGGTTGGCCGTCACGTTCCAGCCATCGCCGACATAGCTGATCGCGAAGCGCTGGGCGATCGAGGCCGAGCGCAGGGCAAACAGCGTGTCGGTCGGCCAGAAGCCGCCGATGAAGTAGCTCACGCCGAGGTTGTCCGCGACCTTCCAGGCGATCTGGGCCGTCGTCAGCGACTGGGCGAGGCCGGCCTGCCAGGGGCCTTCCTGCGGGCTGACCGCATTGAACGGGAAGGACTGAAGGAACCGCAGTTGCCCGCCCAGTACCTTCCAGGGCGTTGACCAGAGGAAGACGGCGAGGTTGTTGTTGCCCTGGCTGTCCCGCGGCTGCGTGCTGCGCTCGGCGAAGCTCGTCGTGATCCCCAATTGCACGCCTTCCGGGACCTGCCAGCCCGTCGGAAGACCGACGGTGATACCGGGCAATGCGGCGGAGCGGGCCAGAGCCGAGGAAGACGCCCCGGCCAGGCAAGCGCCCGCTACGCAAACAGACGTGACGACCTGCGCGCCGCGCCGCACTTTCTGTCCGAATTTCAAGTCGATTCCCCTGGAACTTGCGCCTGAACCGCCATCCTCGACTCGGCACGCCTTGCTCGTTGAGCCTCCTTCTAGGAGGGTCGGCCCAGGGGAGAGAAGCCGAGCCTCGGCCGATCAATTGATAAATTTCGAGACTTGTTACAATTTTAATCCAAAAACAACAGACTAAAAATATCTGCGCGATTTCAAAAAAAGGGGGATTAAAAATCGTCCTGGCACAAAGCCACATGTGAAGCCGTTCGGGAGCGCCACCGCCGAAGTAGATGCCAGCCCGGTATCAAGCACAGCCTCACGGACCCGATCGCAAAGTGCCGCCGATACGAACCGGCCCAGCGCCAGCGCCGGATCGGGCGTCCGGGGAGGCCCGGAGCGGGTCAAGCCATCAGCGCCCGCGCGGTGTCGGCATCGGCCAGCGGGCGCCCGAGCAGGCGGGCGCCCTCCGCGGCGCGACGGATCTGGGCGGCATTGCTCTCGGCCGGGTGGCCGTCGGGCGCGAGCAGGCTGTTCTCGAAGCCGACGCGCACGTGACCGCCGAGGCCCGCCGCAACGAGGGCGCAGGCATTCTCCCGCGGGCCGAAGGCGCAGATCGCCCAGAGCGGCACCCCCTCCCCGCCTGCTGCGAGGAAGGGCAGCAGGTCGGCGGGCCGCGAAACCTGTCCGGGCGTATAGCGGCCCAGCACGAAGAGCGGGAAATCCCCGCCCTCGCCGAGCACGCCGCGGCTTTTGAGATCGGCGTAACGGGCCACCTCGGCCGGTTCGTACAGAATGATCTGGAGGAGGACGCGCTCGCGCCGCGCCCAGGCGAAGAACGCTGCCGCCGCGGTCTCGGCCCCGGCATCCGGCACGATCTCGCGCAGCGCCAGCGACACCGCCTCGGGGCGCGTGGCACGCACCACCGCCATCTGCTCCGGGGCTTCGTAGCGCCCGGCGGCCTCCGAGGTGATCTGGACGACGAGGCGATCCCCGGCCTCGGCGCGGATCGCGGCGGTGACCGCGCGATAGGCCTGCGCGTCGAGGAGGTGGCGGCCTTGTCCGTCGCGGACATGGACGTGGATCAGGGCGGCACCGGCTTCCGCGATCTCGGCGGCGGTGCGGGCGATCTCGCTCTCCGTGATCGGCAGGGCGGGATGGTCGGCCTTGCTGCGGGTGGCGCCGTTCGGGGCGTTGGCGAGGATGAGCGGCGGCCAGCCGGCGTCGTGCGTCACGGGTTCGGTCTCGCGTTCGAAGGAAATCAGTCGCTGGCGCCCAGGCCCAGGCGCCGCATGCGGTCGGAGAGCGTCTTGCGCGGCAGGCCGAGCGTCCGCGCCGCCTCGGCGATGCGCTGGCCGGAGGCCTTGAGCGCGTCCTCGATCACGAGGCGCTCCACCCGGTCGAGGAGGGCGTCGAGGCTCGGCGCCGCGCCGGGGCCGCCGGCGAGGTCCGGGCTGAGGAAGCCGAGGACATAGCGCTCGGCGGCGTTCTTGAGTTCGCGCACGTTGCCCGGCCAATCGGCAAGCATCAGCGAGCGGCGCAGGGACGGCGGCACCTCGATCACCGGACGCTGATACTTCACCGCCGCCTGGACGAGAAAGCGCTCGAACAGCAGCGGGATGTCCTCGCGGCGCTCGCGCAAGGGGGGCAGGGTCAGCGTCACCACGTTGAGGCGGAAGAACAGGTCGCGGCGGAAGCGGCCCGCCTCCGAGAGTGCGTCGAGATCCTCCTTCGTGGCCGCCACCACCCGGAGATCCACCGGCACGCTGGTGTTGGAGCCGAGCCGTTCCACGCGCCGCTCCTGCAGCACGCGCAGCAGCTTTACTTGAAGCGCCAGCGGCATGCTCTCGACCTCGTCGAGGAACAGCGTGCCGCCGCTCGCGTGCTCGACCTTGCCGATGCGGCGCTTGCCCGCCCCGGTGAAGGCGCCGGCCTCGTGGCCGAACATCTCGCTCTCGAACATGCTCTCGGGGATGGCGCCGCAATTGATGGCCACGAAGGGTTTCGCCGCCCGCGCGCCGCCCTCGTGCAGGGCGCGGGCGACCTGCTCCTTGCCCGCCCCGGTCTCGCCGAGCACCAGCACGTCGGCGGCGGCCGAACTGAGCGAGGCGATGTCGTCGCGCAGCCGCCGCAGGGCCGGCGACTGGCCGACGAGGCAGCGCTCCACCGCGCTGCCCGGCGCGTCGCCGCGGTCGAGGGCGCTACGCAGGCGGCGATTCTCCATCACCAGCGCCCGCTTTTCCAGGGCGCGGCGGACCACCTCGACGAAGGCATCGTTGACGAACGGCTTCTCGATGAAGTGGTAGGCGCCCTCGCGCATGGCGGCGACCGCCATGGCGATGTCGCCGTGGCCGGTGACGAGCACCACCGGCAATTCCGGGTCGCGGCGGCGGATGTCGGCGAGGAGTTCGAGCCCGTCGCGGCCGGGAAGGCGCACGTCGCTCACGACGATGCCGGAGAAGCCGCGCCCGATGGCCGGCAACGCCGCCTCGGCGCTGGAAAAAGCCTCGACCGCGAGGCCGGCGAGCTGCAGCGCCTGCTCCATGGCAAGCCGAACCATCTCCTCGTCATCGATCAGCACGACCCGCGCGGCGGCTGGCTCGGCCTCAGGAAACATGTCGCATCCTCTCCGACGGGGGCGTGTCCGCGGCCTCCTCGATCGCGTCCTTGGCTACCTCCATCACGAGGTCGAAGGCGAGGCCGCCGCCGGGCATCGGCCGGGGCTGAAGGCTCGCTCCGAATTCGCGGGCGATGGCGAGCGAGATCGGCAGACCGAGGCCGAGCCCCTCCCCCGCCGGCTTGGTGGTGAAGAACGGCTCGAAGAGGCGCGCCAGCGCCGCCGCGTCGAGGCCCGGCCCGTTATCCTCGACGCTGAGCACGACCTGCCCCTCCCCGGCCCAGGCGCGCACCGCGACCTCCGCACCGGGGCGCCCCTTCACCGCATCGAGGGCGTTGCCGACAAGATTCACCAGCACCTGCGACAGGCGGATCGGCTCGAACACCACCCATCGCGCCGCCGGGTCGAGATCGGTCGTCACCCGCGCGCCCGCGTCGCGGATGCGGGAGGATAGGATCGCGAGGCTCTCCGAGACCGCCACGCCGACATCGACCGCGACCCGCTCCGTCCCCGACCGGCGGGAGAAGCTGCGCAACTGTCCGGTGATCTTGCCGAGCCGGTCCACCAGGGAGACGATACGGGTCAGGTTGGCGGCGGCCTCCGCCTCCCGGCCCTGGCGCAGGAAGGCGGAGGCATTGTCGGCCAAGCCCCGCATGGCGGCGAGCGGCTGGTTGAGCTCGTGGGTGATGCCCGCCGCCATCTGGCCGAGGGTCGCCATCTTGGCCGCCTGGACCAGCTCCCCTTGTGCCTCGCGCAGGTCGCCCTCGGCGCGGGTCCGCTCCTCGATCTCACCCGCGAGCTTGAGGTTGGCCGCGCTGAGATCGGCGGTCCGGGCCGCGACCGCGGCCTCCAGCGCCCGCTGCGCCGCGCGGTTCTCGCGCATCCGCCGCAGATGCTGGCGCCCGTAGAGGCCGATCAGGCCGAGCACGACCAGGGCCAGGACCGCGCCGATCCGGGCGCTGCGCCCGGCGATGGCCACCGGCGCGGCGTCGGCGAAGAGCAGCAGCGTCCAGCCATAGGCCGGCAGGCTCGCCTCTTCGAACAGGGCGCGGGTCTGCGGCGCGGCCTGCGACCGGCTGACCAGGGGCACGGCGCCGACCATATCCGTCCGGCCGAGATCGATCGGGGCATAATCGTCGCGCCCATACTGGCGCGTCCGTTCCATGCCGGCACGGGCAGCGGCATCGAGCGGCTTCGTCGCGCGGAACTTGAGAGCCGGATCGGAGGCAAGGAAGACGATGCCGTTCTCGTCGGCCACCAGCACGCGGTCGGTGCCCTCGCGCCAGATCGTCTCCAGCGGGTCGAGGCTGACCTTGGTCGCCACCACGCCGCGCACCGTGCCGTCGATGACGACGGGCGCGCTGATGAAGTAGCCGGGCACGCCGGTCAGCGTGCCGATGGCGTAGAAGCGGCCGGTGCGCCCGCCGCGCGCTTCCGTGAAATAGGGACGATAGGAGAAGTCCTGGCCAACATAGGTCTGGGGCGTATCCCAGTTCGAGGCGGCGATGGTCAGGCCGGACGGGATCAGCAGGTAGACGACACCCGCCCCTGCCTCGCGGCTCAGCCGCTGGAGATAGGCGTTGACGGTGGCGACCTGCGCCGGATCGTCGGGGGCGGCGAGCAACGACCGCACCCGCGGATCGAGGGCGGCAGCGGCGGGCAGGAAGCCGAACCGCTCGATGGTGCCCTCCAGGCTCCGGGCGTAGATTTCCGCCCGCTGGCGCGCATCGCCCGCGAGGCTTTCCGCCACGCGGGCCTCCGTCACCTCCCCCGCCTTGAGAACGGCGAAGACAGCCGCCGCCGCCAGCGCGGCGAGGATGAGGACACGCGCGGCCGTGGCGCGGGGGAAAGGCATCACTCTCATGGTCCGGAGGAGGCTTCCGTCACCGCCATCGTATGCGGTGAGCGATCCGATGCGATGTCCGGTGATGACGGGCGCCGCAGCTTCCCCCTCTCCCTGCTGTGCGGGGAGAGGCCCGCAGGCACCCTGCCGTGACGGCGGGAAGCGGAGGCGAGAGCCGGAGCGGTGGTGAGGGGGCTTGGACGGAAGGGGCCCATCCGTCCAAGCCCCCTCACCCTCGCCTGCCGGCTCGCTCAGCCGACGACACGGTCGGCCGAGTCCTCTCCCCGGGCGGCGGGGAGAGGGGATCCGCGATCTCCGAAGTGATGATCCGGAAGCGATATGAGAACCTAACATGGGAGCGCCGTGGCTCGAAGAAAGCCGTGGCGGCGATCCTCAATCCGTCGTCAGCCCCTTCATCTCCACCTGCTCGAACCGGTGCTGCTCCGCGGTGACGAGAGCGGAGAGGTCGCGCTTCAGGGCGTTGAAGGCGGCCGAGGCGCTGTCGCGCGGGCGCGGCAGCTCGACCCGCAGGTCGCGCTTGATCGTGCCGGGGCGGTAGGTGAGCACGACGATGCGGTCGGCGAGATAGATCGATTCCTCGATCGAGTGGGTGACGAACACGATGGTCTTGCCTGTCGCCGCCCAGATCCGCAGCAACTCGTCCTGCAGCGAGCGGCGGGTCAGGGCGTCGAGCGCGCCGAACGGCTCGTCCATGAGCATGACCGGGCTGTCCAGCGCCAGAACGCGGGCGATCGCCACGCGCTGGCGCATACCGCCGGACAGGTCCTTGGGGAAACGGTCGCGGAACTCGGCGAGCTTGAGCATGTCGAGGAGCTCGGCCACCCGCGCCTGGATCGCCCCGCGGGACATGCCCTTGATCTCCAGACCGAAGGCGATGTTCTGCGCCACCGTCATCCAGGGAAACAGGGCGTATTCCTGGAACACCATGCCCCGGTCGGGACCGGGCGCGGCGACCTTGCGGCCCTCGACGTCGATGCCGCCGCGGGTCGGGTGGGAGAAGCCGGCGATGGCGTTGAGCAGCGTCGACTTCCCGCAGCCGGACGGGCCGAGCAGGCAGACGAACTCACCGCGGTTGATGGTGAGGTCGATGTCCTTGAGGGCGACGACCTCGCCGCCGGTGACGGGGAAGATCTTGTCGACGCCCGCGACGACGATGTGGGGCGAGGCGGCCAGCGGCGCAACGACCGGCACGGCGTCCTGCGTGACGGAGGCGATGGGATGCGGTTGCACGGACATGGGAGACCTCACGATTCCAGGCCGCGATGCCAGCGGAGCAGGTGGTTGTTCAGGCGGCTCACCGCCATGTCGATGACGAGCCCGAGGGCGCCGATGGTCAGCATCCCGGCGATGATCTTGTCGGACCAGAAGTATTCGCGCGCCTCCAGGATGCGGAAGCCGAGGCCGTTATTGACCGCGATCATCTCGGCCACGATCACCACGATGAAGGCGGTGCCGATGCCGATCCGCGCCCCCGACAGGATGTAAGGGGTGGCCGCCGGCAGGATGACTCGCCGGAAGATCGTCATCCGGCTGGCGCCGAGGCTACGGGCGGCGCGGATGTAGATCCCGTCCACATGGCGCACGCCGGCGATGGTGTTCATCAGCACGGGGAAGAAGGCGCCGATGGCGATGAGGAACACGGCCGGCGCATTGCCGAGGCCGAACCACAGGATCGAGAGCGGGATGTAGGCGATCGGCGGGATCGGCCGCAGCACCTGCATCAACGGGTTGATATGCCGGTAGATCAGGTCGCTGGAGCCCATGAACAGGCCGAGCGGCAGGGCGAGTCCCGCGCCGACGGCGAAGCCGACGACGACGCGGTAGAGCGAGGCCACCGCATCGTGCAGCATCTCGCCGGAGAAGAGCCACGCAAACCACGATCCGTGCTCGGGATCATAGGCTTCGAGCGGCGCGAGATAGGCCCACCAGCGCACCGCGACCGCGGCGGGCGAGGGCAGCACCATCGGGTTGACGAGCCCGGCCGTGCAGGCGAGTTGCCAGATCACGAGAATGGCGACGGGAACCGCCAGCCCCTCGGCCAGGGGTTTGAGACGTAAGGCGTTCACGGGAAGCCCTCCTCAGTTCGTGCCGGCTGAGGCCTTGGCGGCCTCCAGCAGGTCGAGCTTCACCCACTCGGCGGCCTTGGCGGGCTTCGACATCTTGCCGATGCCGTGCTCGGCCATGACGTCGGTGGTGCTCTGGATGTGGTCGGCGCTCATCTCCAGGGTGTAGGGCGAGTTGGCGAGCGCCTCCTGGAACTCGGCGGCCGTGACCTGGCCCTTGAACACGTCCTGCGTGACGAAGGTCTCGGCGGCCTTCGGGTTTTCCATGAAGGTCTTCTGCGCCTTCACGAAGCACTCCATGAACTTGGTCGCGACCGGCTTCTTTTCGCCGTAGAACTTCTCCGTCATCACCAGCGTGCGGATCGGCGAGCCGACCGGGGTGTCGTAGGGCTTGATCACCTCGACGCCGAAGCCGCGGGCGATGGCCTGGGCCGATTGCGGCTCGGTCTGCATGATCGCATCGACCTGCTTCTGCAGCAGCGCCTGGTTGAGATCCGGATAGCCGAGATAGATCAGGTTGACGTCGCGGGCCTTGAGGCCGTGCTTGGCCATCTCGGCGCCGAGCAGCACCTCCTGGATCGAGCCGCGGGTGACGCCGACCTTCTTCCCCTTGAGGTCGGCCGCCGACTTGATGCCGGATTCGGGCGTGGCGAGCAGGCGCGCGCCGCCCTTGGCGAAGCCGCCGACGATGAAGACGGGGGCGCCGTTGCCGCGCGCCGAGATTGCGGCCTCGGACGCGGTGGCGCCGACATCGAGTTCGCCGGCGAGCATCGCCTGCATGATGTCGGGCCCCTTGGCGAAGATCTTGAGATCGATGGTCAGGCCGCAGGTCTTCGCGATCTCCTTGACGTAGGAGACGCCGGCGAAGTGCGCGAGCTTGAGGTTGCCGACGCGCACCACTTCCTGCGCGGAAAGCGGAAGCGGGGCGAGCGATGCGGCGGTCGCGGCCGCGAGCATGGCAAGGCCGCGACGCGTGAAACGAAGGCGTTCGAGCAAGGGGCTTCTCCCGGATGGCCCGGCTCTGCGGCCGGTGCGGATGGTCCGGCCCTCTTTGCAGAGCGCATGCCAGCCATGCAGGAAGCGCTAACCTTCGCGCAATCGCCTGTGCGGAAAGGGTTTTTTCTGAATACTTCGGATCATGTCCGAACAACAGGCGGCGGATTTCCGCCACCTGCGCCGTCGTGGCGGCGGATGGCCGCCACCCACACGCCATTGTGATGGACGGACCTCGACGGCTGGCGCGTGCCGAAGACGTTGTCAGTCGAGCGGCACGAGAACGATGGCGTCGCCTTCGAGCCGCGCCTGGACCGACTGGCCCCAGCGGGCGCCGCCGAGATCGTCGGCCGTCTTGTAAAGACCGTCGATGGCGACGAGTTCCGGCTCGAACTTACGGGTGAGGATGCGGGCGCCCGGATCACCCACCGCTCCCGCGATCGCCCGTCCGCGCAGGGCGCCGTAGATGTGGATCGAGCCCCCCGCGATCACCTCCGCCCCCGAGGCGACTGAACCCATCACGGTCACGTCGCCGTCGAGATGCTGGATCACCTGCCCCGAGCGCACCGGCGCGTCGAGCACGAAGGAGCGCGTCCGAGCCGGCGCCGCGGACGCCACCAAAGCCGGGGCCGACGGGTGGTCCGCCGCCGTGGGTGCCTCGGCGGCGCCGGGCTCGGGGGGCGCGATGTCCTCGACCGGCTTGCCGCCCACCAGCGGCGGCGGGAAGCCGGGCCCGAGCGAGGTCGGTCCGATGCCCTCGATGCCGAGGATGGTGATGGAGCGCCGGTTCAATTCCTCGCAGAGATGGGCGAGGTCCGAGCGCTCGAAGCGCAGGCCGGTCACGTCGAGAATGATCGCCCGCACCGAGAAGAAGGCGGGCGCGCGCCGCTTGAGCGCGTCGAGTTCGGCGAGCCACTGATCGATCGGCGGCACGGGGGCCAGCACCATCGCCAGGAAGGAGCGGCCGCGGAAGCGGATCGGGGGACGGTCGGTCACGGGAAAGTTCGCGGCGAAGGGATCATGCCTGGAAGCTTATGGCAGATCCTCGACCCGTCCGGCCAGGAGCCGGCGCTCCTCAACAGCAAAGTGGCGCGCGGGGCGCCGACTGCCGAGGCGCAGGCCGGCTCCCGTCGCTCAGGCCGGGCAGGCGCCGACACGGGCGAGCACGCCGTCGGCGACCTGCGCATCGTAGAGCGCCTGGACGTCGGCGATGCCGAGCGGCTGGTCCGGTCCACCGTCCGCGCCCAGGAACAGGTAGATCGTGCCCTCGACCCCGCGATGGCCGAAGAAGACGATCGCTTCGCTCTCGCCCGCCCCTTCGAAATGCGGCTCGCCGTTGACGACGCCTTCGACGTAGCTGCCCGTGGGCCGTATCTCCTTCAGCGTGCCGTCCGGGCGGTAGAAGCGCAGTTCACCCTGCAGCACCAGGGTGAAGTACGGGCAGGTGTGGCGGTGGAGCGGCTGTCGCGTCCACGGCGCGAACTTGTAGACGATATCGACGATCCCGCTCGCCGCATCGCACTTGTAGATGAAGAAGGCGACGTCATCGAAGCCGTCCAGTCTGCTCCAGGGGATGTTGCTGTCGTCGAAGGTGCTCGGCATGGCGTTTCCTCGCGATTGGGTTCCTCTCCGGTCCGGGCGTCGTGGCCCGGCACCCGACTCTCCAGTTGCCCGAACGGACAACGGAGCCGGGAGCCCGCATCATAGCGCAGCGGGCGAGCCGGACTTGCCGGAAGGTGACAGGACCTTCGACCGGCCCCCGCTCGGGGAGGCCGAGCCCGGCGTACCCCGCGCAGCAGCCCCCGCACGGTTGGAATACCCACCGGCTTGCAGGATCACCCCGGTTTCCTCTATTGCAGCGCGACACTGCCCGATTCCCGTGAGCCCGCCGCGACGGTCGCCTTAGAGCGTTCCGCCACGTGACGGGCTCGCCATGCTTCCGAGACCCTCCGATGAAGCTGCGCAACATCGCCATCATCGCCCACGTCGATCACGGCAAAACGACGCTGGTCGACAAGCTGCTTCAGCAGTCCGGCACCTTCCGCGAAAACCAGCGGGTCGAGGAGCGGGCGATGGATTCCAACGACCTCGAGAAGGAGCGTGGCATCACGATCCTGGCCAAGGCGACCTCGGTCGTCTGGCAGGATACTCGGGTCAACATCGTCGACACCCCCGGCCACGCCGATTTCGGCGGCGAGGTCGAGCGCATCCTCTCGATGGTCGATGGCGTGATCGTGCTGGTCGATGCCGCTGAGGGCCCGATGCCGCAGACCAAGTTCGTGGTCGGCAAGGCGCTCAAGATCGGCCTTCGCCCGATCGTCGCGATCAACAAGGTCGACCGGCCGGATGCGCGCATCAACGAGGTCGTCAACGAGGTGTTCGACCTGTTCGCGGCGCTCGACGCCACCGACGAGCAGCTCGACTTCCCGATCCTCTACGGCTCGGGCCGCAACGGCTGGATGGCCGATTCGCCGGACGCCTCGCCGGATGTCGGCCTCGCGCCGCTGTTCGATCTCGTGCTCAAGCACGTGCCGCAGGCGCGCGTCGAAGAGGGCCCGTTCCGGATGCTCGGCACGCTGCTCGAAGCCAACCCGTTCCTCGGCCGCATCATCACCGGGCGCATCGCCTCGGGCACGGTGAAGCCGAACCAGTCGATCAAGGTTCTCGATCGCACCGGCAAGGTCGTGGAGACCGGCCGCGTCTCGAAGATCCTCGCCTTCCGCGGCCTGGAGCGCGCGCCGATCGAGGTCGGTGAGGCGGGCGACATCGTCTCCATCGCCGGCCTTGTGAAGGGCACGGTGGCCGACACCTTCTGCGACCCGCAGGTCGAGACCCCGATCCAGGCCCAGCCGATCGATCCGCCGACCGTCACCATGTCGTTCATCGTCAACGATTCGCCGCTCGCCGGCACCGAGGGCGACAAGGTCACGAGCCGGATGATCCGCGACCGCCTGTTCAAGGAGGCCGAGGGCAACGTCACGCTCAAGATCGAGGAAGCCGCCGACAAGGATTCGTTCTACGTCTCCGGCCGCGGCGAGCTGCAGCTCTCGATCCTGATCGAGACCATGCGCCGCGAGGGCTTCGAAGTGGCCGTGTCGCGTCCGCGCGTCGTCCTGGAGAAGGACGAGGCCGGCGAGATCCTGGAGCCCGTCGAAGAGGTCGTGGTCGACGTCGACGAGGAGTATTCGGGCGTCGTCGTACAGAAGATGTCCGAGCGCAAGGCCGAGATGATCGAGATGCGGCCCTCGGGCGGCAACCGTCTCCGGCTCGTCTTCCACGCTCCGACCCGCGGCCTCATCGGCTACCAGGGCGAGCTGATGACCGACACCCGCGGCACCGCGATCATGAACCGCCTGTTCAAGGCCTACGAGCCCTACAAGGGCGAGATCGCCGGCCGCCGCAACGGCGTGCTGATCTCGAACGACAAGGGTGAGGCCGTGGCCTACGCCATGTGGAACCTCGAAGACCGCGGCCCGATGATGATCGAGCCCGGCGCCAAGGTCTATCAGGGCATGATCGTCGGCGAGCACAACCGCGAGAACGACCTCGAGGTGAACGTGCTCAAGGGCAAGAAGCTCACCAACATCCGCACCACCTCGAAGGACGAGGCCGTGCGCCTGACGCCGCCGATCCGGATGACGCTGGAGAAGTCGCTGGCCTGGATTCAGGACGACGAGCTGATGGAAGTCACGCCGAAGTCGATCCGCCTGCGCAAGATCCACCTCGACCCGAACGACCGCAAGCGCTTCGAGCGTTCGAAGGAAGCGATGACGGGCTAAACGCCCCGCTTCATTCGCCAAACCGAAAAGGCCCCGATGCGGCGAACGCATCGGGGCCTTTTTCATTCGGCGTCCCTCACGAACGGGAACTTCGGATCAGGCTCCCCCTATCCCGCGAAACGAAGAGAGGGGGGACGACGCGTCCGAGCCGATCACTCCGGTCAGCCGCGGAGATCGAGTTCCCGACTCGCCTCAGGCCGCCCGCACCGTGTGAAGGAACTGGCGGACCTGGCCATCGAGATGCTCGGACTGACGCGACAGTTCGGAGGCCGAGATCAGCACTTGGCTCGCCGCTGCTCCCGTCTCCTGGGCCGCCACCGCGACGCTCGCGACGTTGCCCGTCACCGCACCGGTGCCGGCGGACGCTTCGGAGACGTTGCGCACGATCTCCTGGGTCGCCGCACCCTGCTCCTCGACCGCCGCAGCGATCGAACTGGCCAGCCCGTCGATCTCGCGGATGCGGGCGGCGATGTCGCCGATGGCCGTGACCGCCTGCCCGGTGATGGTCTGAACCTGTCCGATCTGCCCCGAGATCTCGTCGGTGGCCCGCGCGGTCTGGTTGGCGAGTTCCTTGACCTCGGCCGCGACCACCGCGAAGCCGCGGCCCGCTTCGCCCGCGCGCGCCGCCTCGATGGTGGCGTTGAGCGCGAGCAGGTTGGTCTGGCCGGCAATGGTAGAGATCAGCCCCACAACGTCGCCAATCTTGGCGGCGGCGACGCTGAGATCCTGTACGAGCTGCGCGGTGCCCTCGGCCTCGACCACCGCCTTCTGCGCGAGGGTCGTCGAGCCAGTAACCTGCCGGGCGATCTCTTGCACCGAGGCGCCAAGCTCCTCGGCCGCCGCGGCGACCGTGCCGACATTGGTGGCAGCCTCTTCCGCGGCGGCGGCGGCGGCGTTCGATTGGTCGGCCGTCTGCGAGGCGGTGCCGGCCATGCCCTGCGCGGTCACTTGCAACTCCGTGGCGGCAGCGGAGACGGTGCCGACGATGCCGCTCACCGCGCGCTCGAAATTATCGGCCATGTCGCGCATCGCCGCCTTGCGCTGCGCCTCGGCACCGGCCCGCGCCAGGGCGGTCTCTTCCTCCAGGGCGCGGGTGCGGATCAGGTTGTCCTTGAACACCTGCACCGCGCCCGCCATGGCCCCGACCTCCTCGCGGCGCTCCCGGAAGGGGATCTCGACGCTGGCGTCTCCTTCCGCGAGGCGGCTCATCAGCCCGGTCATCCGGCGGACCGGGCGGGAGACAAAGCCGTTCAGCAGCATGATGCCGAGCCCGGCCACGACGAGGAGCGCAACGAAGCCGGCGCCGACGGCGAAGCGGGACGATGCGGCCGCGTCCTTCACGGTGTCGGCACGGACTTCCAGCAAGCCGGTCTCGGAACTCGCGATCTCGGCGGCAACCTTGCGCACGGCATCCATGGCGCTCTTGCCCGCGCCGGAGGCCTCGATCTGACGCGCCTGCGCCTGGGTCGCCTCGTTGCGCATGAGGGCGATCTCGCGCTCCGCGACGGTCCCGATCCACTGCCGGGTGGCCGCATCGAGCGCGTCGAGCCGGCTCACCTGCTGCGGGTTGTCGGCCACGAGGCCGCGCAGCCGCTTCAGCGTCTCGCCATAGATCTTGGTGCCCGAATTGTACGGTTCGAGGAAAGAGGGATCGGCCGAGATCAGATAGCCGCGCAGACCGGTCTCCTGGTCCACCAGGGCGCCGGTGAGCCGGTCGAGTTGAAGCAGAACCTCGTAGCTGTGATCGCGCCAGCGGTTCGAGTCCTCGATCGTGCCGAGGCTGCGCCATGTCGTGAACGAGGCGCCCGAAACGGCAGCGATGACGAAGGCGAAAACCAGGACGAGTTTGGCGACGATGGGAAGGTTGGCAAAGGCCCGCATGGACTTGACTCGAAATGCGAATGCGCCGCACGACGGCCGCGCTTGCAACATTTGATGACTTTCGAGCTGCTAAGAGCGGGTTAATCCCGAGGCGTACGAGTAAATTGTGCGCAGATGTGATCGATAATCCGACCTTGCGTGATTCGCACCGATCACAGGATCCGGCGATCCGGGAGGCACAGGCCGGCTTAAGGATTGTTTCCGTCCGCACATTTCGGCCAAGCGGCTGAAGTATCTGGCTTTCTCAGCCTGGACTGGCGTGATGGGAAAATCTTGCCCGGCAATTCTTGCCCGGTGCGCGTAAAAATTAACTCCCCGGTAACCATCCGGGCGGTCAATGGGCGTGTCGGTAAGGAAACGTCAACGCCCGTGACCAGCCCCGCTCCCACCCGCCCCTCACTGCCCCTGCGAGGCCGCGTGTTCCGCGCCGTCTCATTGGCGCCGGAAGCCCCCCTTGCCGAATGGCTCGCCCTCCTGGACGCAGCCCTGAAGCGATCGGCCACGCTGTTCGACGACAGGGCCGTGATCCTCGACGTCGCCGGCCTCAAAGCCGCGCCGTCCGAGTTGGAGACCCTGATCGCCGAGCTGTCGGCCCGGCAGCTCCGTATCCTCGGCATCGAGGGCGCGGAGGCTCCGCTGCCCTCGCTCTTGCCGCCGCGGCTCGTCGGCGGTCGCCCCGCCGGCGACGTCGTCGAGGCGCCGGCGTTCGAGGAAGAGAAGCCGGGCGTGTCGTCCCTCACCATCGAGGGCTCGGTGCGTTCGGGCCAAAGCATCGTCCACCGCGAGGGGGACGTGACCGTGATGGGCTCGGTGTCCTCGGGCGCCGAGATCCTCGCGGGCGGCTCCATCCACGTCTACGGCGCCCTGCGCGGGCGGGCCATCGCGGGCGCCGCCCGCAACCCTCGCGCACGCATCTACTGCCGCAAGTTCGAGCCCGAGCTTCTCGGCATCGACCGCCTCGTCCGCACGGCCGAGGACATGGGCACTCACCTGCGCGGTCAAGCGGTCCAGATCTGGTCCGACGGCGGCGCGATCAAAATTGCAGCCTTGGGTTAAGGGGAAACGAGAATGGCCAAGGTTCTTTGTGTCACGTCCGGTAAGGGCGGCGTCGGCAAGACCACCACGACGGCAGCGCTCGGTGCGGCGCTGGCGCAGGCCGGCGAGAAGGTCTGCGTGGTCGATTTCGACGTCGGCCTGCGCAACCTCGACCTGATCATGGGCGCCGAGCGCCGCGTGGTCTACGACCTGATCAACGTCACCAACGGCGATGCCAAGCTGCCGCAGGCGCTGATCCGCGACAAGCGCCTGGAAAACCTCTCCCTGCTGCCCGCCTCCCAGACCCGCGACAAGGACGCGCTCACCGACGAGGGCGTCGAGCGGGTGATGGGCGAGCTTCGCGAGAAGTTCGACTGGATCGTCTGCGACAGCCCCGCCGGCATCGAGCGCGGCGCCCAGCTCGCCATGCGCCACGCCGACGTGGCCGTGGTGGTGACGAACCCCGAGGTCTCCTCGGTGCGCGACTCGGACCGGATCATCGGCCTGCTCGACTCCAAGACGGTGCGCGCCGAGCGCGGCGACACGATCGAGAAGCACCTGATCCTGACCCGCTTCGACCCGGCCCGCGCCGACCGTGGCGACATGCTCAAGGTCGACGACGTGCTCGAGATCCTCTCGATCCCGCTGCTGGCCATCATCCCGGAAAGCCTCGAAGTGCTGCGCGCCTCGAATGTCGGCTGCCCGGTGACGCTCAACAACCCGCTCTGCGCGCCCTCCCGCGCCTACATCGATGCCGTGCGTCGCCTGAAGGGCGAGACCGTGCCGATGGCGATCCCCTCCGACCGCAAATCCCTGATCAACAAGCTGTTCACACGGAGGGCCGCATGAGTGTCCTGACCTTCCTCAAGCCGCGTGGCTCCGGTTCGGTCGCACGCGAACGCCTTCAGCTCATCCTCGCGCACGAGCGCGTGGAGAATGGGCGACCCGACCTGATCATCACGTTGCGCGAAGAGATCCTGAACGTGATCGCCAAGCACGTCACGGTCGAGCGCGACAAGGTGCAGATCAAGCTGGAACGGGGCGAAGGCGTCTCGACCCTCGGCGTGGACATCGAATTCCCCGTCGATGCGGTGATCAAGCCGAAGGCGAAGGCCAAGCGCGCCATCGCCTGACCCGCGGTCCTCCGGACGAATCACGACCTGCGGCTCCGAACGGGCGCCGCAGGTCTTTTCATTTCAAGGCGCTGTCCGGAGCCGCGTCGCGACTGACGGTATTGTCCCTGGAGGTGGCGTAGCTCGCCGGTCGCGGGAGAGCCCGCCTTGGGCCCTTCACAGCGCTGAAGCAGGCGGGATCTCGCGGGGTGGTCATCGGCGGTTGCCGGGTCGGGTTGCGAGCACCACTGTCGCGCCGCGCTCGACGATCGGCCTGTCGAAGGCGACGCCGCGCACGTCGAGCCGGTTCGATCGCAGCATCGCCATCGCCGACACGACGTCGCTCTTCGACGAGCGGATGCTGCTCACGGTCGGCGGCCGATGGCAGAGCCTCGACGTGAATTCCTACAATCCCGTCACGGGCTTTCGCAGCGGTGCGAGCGAGAGCGGCGCCTTCTCGCCCGGCATCGGCCTGTCGCCGGGCCTCAGCCTGACGGGCCGGGTGATCTACACCGCGGCGCAGTATTGCGATCTGGCCAACAGCCAGAAGATCCCCGACCGGGCGACGCTCGATCTCGGCCTGCGCTACGCCACCCTGTTCCGGGACAGGCCGCTGACGCGCCGGGCCAACGTCGTCAACGTGACGGGCCACAACGATTGGGCGACGACGGGGCGCGGCATCCTCGCCCAAGGAACGCCGCGAACGGTGCTGCTCTCCGCCTCGGTGGACTTTTGAGGGCTCAGGCCCGCCGCGTCAGCCGGAAGGCGGGGGCGTGATCGGGCTGGGTCGTCACCACGGCCGCCGGGAGCACCGGGCGCGTGTCCGCCCGCTCGATCCGGAAATGCCCGACGATCCGGCTCAACGCGAGCGTCGCCTCGGTGAGCGCGAAGGCCGCGCCGATGCAGACCCGCGGCCCCGCCCCGAAGGGCAGGTAGGCGAAGCGCGGCACCGGCAGCGCGCCGGGCAAGAAGCGGCCCGGATCGAAGGCGTCGGGGTCGCGCCACAGCGTACGGTGCCGGTGCAGCAGCCAGGGCGAGATCGTCACGCTGTCGCCGGGCCGGATCGCCTCGCCGGCCAGCTCGTCCGGACCGAGCGCGCGGCGGGCCAGCACGAAGGCGGGCGGGTAGAGCCGCATCGTCTCCTCGATCACCGCGCGGGTGAACGGTTTGTCCACGCTCCCCGATTCCGCCGCCACGGCTCCTTGCGTTTCCGGTGCGAGCGCGAGGAGGGTGCACGCCCAGAGCAGGGTCACCGCCGTGGTCTCGTGCCCGGCCAGGATCATGGTGGCGACCTGATCGCGCAACTCCTCGTGCGAGAAGCCCCGGCCGGTCTCGGGATCGCGGGCGGCCCGCAGCAGGTCGAGCAGGTCCCGCGCCTCGCCTCCGACGTGACGCCCACTCTGGCCCTCGTCGCGGTCGGCGATGACCTCATCGAGGAAGCCGACCCAGTCGCGGCGGAAGCGGGCGCGGGCCCGGTCGAGCGGCGTGGCGAAGCGCAAGGGCACCAGCAGATCGGTCAGGTGCGGGCGCCCGAGCCGCGCGGCGTAGGCTTCGAGGAAGCCGCGCAGGCGGTCGCCGTGGCGGGCCATGCCGACAGAGAACATGGTGCGCCCGGCGATCTCCAGGGCGAGCCGCTGGAGCGCGGCGAACAGATCGACCGGTCCGCGTGCCGCCGGGCCTTCGAGGGCCGCGACCGCCTCGTCGCTCGCCGACAGGATGTGGGGCACCAGCGTCTCCACCGCCCGCGGGGTGAAGGCAGGCGCCAGCGCGCGCCGCTGGTGGCGCCACGCCGTCCCCTCGCTGATGAGCAGGCCGTCGCCGAGCATCGGCCGCAGCAGGCGGATGGTGATCGGGGTGCGGGCGTAGTTGGCGGCGTTGTCCACCAGCACGCGCCGCACCAGGTCCGGATCGCTGACGGTGAAGCGCGCGCGCCCGAACAGCCGGCGGCGGCGCAAGGGCGACTCGTAGGCGGAGGCCGGCCAGCACGCGATGCCGTTGACCCGCATCGCCGCGATGAAGCGCAGGGTCGGCAATTCCTCTTCCGGCGGCACCGGCACCGGCGGCACCAAGCGCGGCGCCGCGTGGCCGGGCGGAGCCTGCATGTCCATTCCGTCAGTTCCTCTCGCGCCCGTGAGCGGGCGCTCGCGAAGCGTTCTAGGCGCTGAGGCCCGCCGGGGCGAGTGCCATGGCGGACGGGCCCGGCGATGGGCTGCGAAGCCTCAACCGCACGACGAGAGCGGATGAAAATTTCGCCCCGGACGTAGCACAGGCAAGCTCAGAGCACGGGCCAAGTCTTCGGAAAACCCTCGGAACTTCTCTTTTCGACAGACGTCAACGGTCGTTGATTGCAAGGGAATCTCTCGATTTGACCGCATCTCCGTCGATCCGCGTCCTCGATCCGTCCCGCTGCCATCTCGGCGAGGGGCCGAGCTACGATCCGGCGACCGACACCGCGTGGTGGGTCGATATCCTGGAGAACCGCCTGTTCGAATTGCCCCTGAGCGAGGGTGCCGGCCCGGCGAAGGTGCACGCCCTGCCGTTCATGGCGAGCGACGTCGCCGCCATCGACGCCGAGCGGCAACTGCTCTCGGCGGAGGACGGGCTCTACCTCCGCACGCTCCGCGATGGGCAACTGAGCCTGTTCTGCCCGCTGGAAGCGGAGGATGCCGGCACCCGCTCCAATGACGGCCGGGTCCATCCGAGCGGCGCGCTCTGGATCGGCACCATGGGCCGGGACGCCGAGACCGGGCGCGGCGCGATCTACCACGTCGCCGGCACGCGCGTGACGCGACTGTTCTCCGGCCTCTCGATCCCCAACGGGATCGCCTTCTCGCCGGACGGCGCGACCGGCTACTTCGTCGATACCGACGAGGGTGTGCTGCGCCGCGTCACGCTCGACCCCGCCACCGGCCTGCCCGTGGGCGAGCCCGAGACCCATTACGACCACAGCGGCGGCGAGGGCGGAATCGATGGCGCGGCGGTGGACGCCGAGGGGCTGATCTGGACCGCGCGCTTCGGCGGCGCCTGCCTCGACGCCTACAGCCCGGCGGGTGAGCGGGTGCGCACCGTGTCCGTCCCGGCGCGCCAGCCCACCTGCCCGACCTTCGCCGGCCGCGACCTCGACCGGCTCCTCCTCACCACGGCCTACGAAGGCATGGACGAGGCCGCCCGGGCGGAGGACCCCGAGCACGGGCGCACCCTGCTCGTGGACATCGGCGTCCGTGGCCTGTTGGAGCCGGCCTTCCGCCTCGAGGCCTGATCGGCCGGGCCGAGCCTCACCCTCCACGAAACCGGGCAGCCAGCCTGCGGCGCCCCAGGAACGACCATGTCCGAGACGATGTCCGATCCGCAGACCCGCCCCTATCAGCCGATCGAGGCCTACGCGCTCCTCAGCAATTGCGAGGGCTGCGCACTCGTGGCGCGCGATGGCGGGATCGACTGGGCCTGCCTCGAACGCTTCGACGCCGACCCCTCCTTCTCGCGCCTGCTCGATAAGACTCGCGGCGGCCATTTCACCATCCGGCCGACCGAGCGCTTCGAGACCGCGCGGCAATATCTGAGCCGCAGCAACATCATCGAGACCACCTTCACCACGCAGACCGGCTTCGTGACGCTCCACGACTTCATGGTCGGGCCGGAGGGTGGCGAGGACCGGCCGCGATTGGTGCGCCTCGTCACCGGCGTCTCGGGCTGCGTCTCGATGATCGCCGAGTACCGCCCGCTCGCAGGCTTCGCGGAGGACTTCGCGCCGCTCGCCGTCGAGGGCCACCGCGTCACCGCGCCGGGTTGCCCCGGCCTCGTCTCGGAGGCCGCGTTCTCGACGGAGGGCGAGTTGGCCGCCGCGCGATTCACCCTGGAGGGCGGGCAGGCCTGCGGCTTCGCCCTCTATCGCGACACCCCACCCGAGACCTGTCCGGACGTCCGCCTTCTCATGGAGGAGACGCGCCGGGCCTGGGTGCTTTGGACGGAGGGCGCGGCCTATGCCGGCCCGCTCGCGGACGAGCTGATGCGCTCGGCGCTGGTGCTGAAGGCACTGACCTACGAGCCCACTGGGGCGATCGTGGCCGCGGCCACCACCTCCCTGCCGGAGGAGATCGGCGGCATCCGCAACTGGGACTATCGCTTCTGCTGGATTCGCGACGCCTGCCTGTCCTTCTACGTGCTCAAGAAGTTCGGGATGACCCGCGAGGCGGAATCCTTCTTCGGCTTCGTCACCGAGCTGTGCGAGCGGGAGGAGAGCCGCCTGAAGCCGCTCTACAGCATTTCGGGCGAGGCCGACCTCAAGGAGATCCAGGTCGATCACTTCGAGGGCTGGCGCGGCAGCACCCCGGTGCGCCACGGCAACGAGGCGGCCGAGCAGCATCAGGCCGACGCCTACGGCCAAGTGCTCGACCTGCTCTACCTCTACGAGCGCTTGGGCGGCACGATGCCGGAGGCGATGCGCAAGCACGGGGCGCGGCTCGCCGACGTCTCGGCGGCGCATTGGCACGAGCCCGATGCCGGCCTGTGGGAGCCGCGCAAGCCCGAGGAGCGCTACCTGCACGCGGCGATCATGAACTGGGTCGCCCTCGACCGGGCGATCCGCCTGTTCGGCGAGCGCGAGGAATGGTGCCGCGAGCGCGACCGGATCGTCGCCTGCATCAACGGCGAGGCGATCCACCGCGACGGATACTACCCGCAATATATCGGCGGCGACGACGTCGATGCCGCGCTTCTGATCGCGCCGATGGTCGGCTTCCCCGTGGACGAAGCGGCCTTCGCCCGCACCGTCGACGTGGTGATCGAGCGCCTCGGCCACGGCCCCCTCGTCTACCGCTACAAGAACGACGACGGGCTGCCCGGCCACGAGGGCACCTTCCTGCTCTGCGCCTTCTGGCTCGTGGACGCCCTGCTCTGGCTCGGGCGGGACGAGGAGGCGCGCACCCGCTTCCAGGCGCTGCGCGCGCTGCAGAACGATGTCGGCCTCTACGCCGAGGAGGTCGCGGAGGACGACACCTTCCTTGGGAACTTCCCGCAGGCTTTCAGCCATCTCGGCTTCATCCACAGCGCGCTGATGCTCGACCTCTCCGAGCATGGCGGTCGCGAAGCGGTGCAGGGCACCTACGCCGACCGCTCCCTGCGCGAGACGGATTCGCGCCGGGCGCCCCGTATCCACGGGGCCGAAGCGGGGGCGTGAGAACCGGCATGACCCGCATCGGCTACCACGCCTCGCACGAGCAGCACGCCCCCTCCGCCCTCCTGCACCACGTGCGGGCAGCGGACGAAGCGGGGTTCGCCTGTGCCATGTCCTCGGAGCACTTCAAGCCGTCGAGCCGCGCGCAGGGGCATTCGGGCCATGCCTGGTCCTGGCTCGGAGCGGCGATGGCGACGACGCGGCTTCCGTTCGGCATCATCACCGCGCCGGGCTAGCGCCACCATCGGCCGTGCTCGCGCAATCGGCGGCGACGCTCGCCGAGATGTTTCCCGAGCGCCTGTGGCTGGCGCTCGGCAGCGGCCAGCGCCTCAACGAGGACATCACCGGCCTGCCCTGGCCGGAGAAGTCCGAGCGCAACGCGCGGCTCACCGAATGCGCCGCGGTCATCCGGGCGCTGCTGGCCGGGCAGACCGTGACCCATCGCGGCCGCGTCACGGTGATCGACGCGCAGCTCTACTCGCGGCCCAAGTCCCCGCCGCTCCTGATCGGCGGGGCCGCCACCGCGGCGACCGCCCGCGCCCTCGGCGCCTGGGCCGACGGCCTCGTCACCGTCGGCATCGAGCCGGACACGCTGCGCCCGGTGGTCGAGGCTTTCCGCGAGGGCGGCGGCGCGGGCAAGCCGGTCTTCCTCCAGACCAAGGTCTGCTGGGACCCCGACCCGGCCCGTGCGCTCGCCGAGGCGCACACGCAGTGGTTGAGCAACGCCATCGAGGGCGAGGTGAACTGGGAGCTGCGCCGCCCGGAAGATTTCGAGACCGCCGCCCGCTTCGTCCGCCCCGAGGACATGCATGCCTGCGTACGGATCTCGGACGACCTCGGTCAGCACGCCGCCTGGCTCGCTGACCTGGCCGAGATGGGCTTTGCCGAGATCGTTGTCCATCAGGTCGGGGCCCGTCAGGCGGCTTTCATCGACGCCTTCGGCCGCAGCGTGCTGCTCCAGTTCGGCGGCTGACGCCGCTCGGGATCAGAACCGCGTGCGGGCAACGCGCCCACGGCTGCCGGCCCCGAACACGCTCTCGATCACGGCCCAGGTCGAGGGGCTGAGACCGTGGTCGCTCCGCAGCCGGCGCGGGTCCGCCCGTTCGAGCCGGTCCATCTCGGCGGCGCATCTCCGGAGTGCGAACCCTGGCGTGCCGGTCATCGGCACGGAGCGCTGCCCCTTCGCCCCGTCCGCCTCGAAGCGCAGGCAGGCCGAGAGATCGTCCTTCAGATCGTCGAACGGGGCCGCCTCGGCACCGGCGGAGAGGGTCACGAGCAGGGGGATGAGGAGAGCGGTACGAAGGAACATCAAGGCGCTCCGGTCACGATCGGCTGACGACAACGCATGGGCCGGCGATTCGCCGCACGTGAGAGGCCGCACTTTGGGAGACCGGTTCGGCGGCGGCGCCGCACGCCTACGCCACGGCCGGGGCTCCACTCGCCGGTCCGCGCCGGAACAGGAAGACCTGACGCCCCTCGCCCGCCAGCGCGGCGGCGCCCTGGCGGGTGCAGATCCAGTCGCGCACCATCGCGGCGGCAACGGGCGAGACCGCCGGCTTCCACAGCCAGATGTCGCGGGCCTCGTCGATCCCGTGCTCGTGAAACAGGGCGGCGGACGCATCCTCGGTCACACCCACCGACCAGGCGGAGAAATCGGCGCCGAACTCCTTCACGTAGCTGATGAACTCGAACTTGATCTGCTGCACGCTGTAGGCGGTCATCGGATGCCCCTCACGCGGGAATCGGCGCGATGCGGCCGGGCTCCGTGCGGCGGCCCTGCGCCCGGGCGGCACCCTCGCGCTTCTCCTCGGCCGACATCTCCTTGCAGATCACCTCAAGCGCGTTCAGCGCCGTGCCGACCCCGTGCCCGGCGGCGAGCGAGAGCCACGCGAAGGCTTCGACGCGGTCGCGCTCCACCCCGATCCCCTGGGCGTAGAGATGGCCGAGTCGGGCCTGGGACGGGTAGTGCCCGGCCTGCGCCGCGCTTCGGTAGAGGTCGGCGGCGCGGGCGGGGTCGGCGGGCAGGCCGTCGCCTTTCGCCAGCAGGGTGGCGAGGTTGTAGGCCGCCATCACGTCGCCGCTCGCCGCCGCCCGTTCCAGCCAGCGGGCGCCCTCGGCCCGGTCCTGCGCCACGCCCTGGCCCATCGCCAGCATCGCCCCGACATTGGTCGCGGCCGGGCCGTGGCCCTGCTCGGCGGCGCGGCGATACCATTCGAAAGCCTGCGTCAGCGAGGCGGGCACGCCGGCCCCGCCGGCATGGAGCGCACCGAGCCACGCTTGCGCGTCCGGGTCGCCCGCCTCGGCGAGCGGCTGGAACACGGCGAGCGCCCGGTCGTAGGCGCCGGACTGGAAGGCGGCGACGCCCTCAGCGAGGACGGGCGGCGCAAGGGTCTGGACGGCAAGGGGCACAGCAAAGCTCATCGACATCTCCCGAGACATCAGCAGCCGCGGCCCTGGGCCGTGGCGTAGAGGGGTTGGCTGTCCGTGGCGGCGGGCCGCGCCCGCACGCGGGCGGCGATGTTTTGCTGGAGCCAGAGACCGGCGGCTTTGGTCGGCAGGGCCTCGCCGGCGTCCGGACGCGAGAGCGCCGCCTGCGCGGTAACGGCCGGCGCCATCCGGGCGGCGATCTCGGCGAGCCATGCATCCCATGAGGCTTCAAGGTCGGGCGCCGCCCTCCCCTTCGGGCCGAGCAGCCCGATCCGCAGCAGCGTCCGGCCCAACGCCGTCGGCTGCAGCATCACGGCGCAGGTCTCACCCCGCGCCTCGATCAGGACGAGGTTGGGGAAGTGGGCGGCAATGGCAGCGGCCTCTCCGGTCGCAAGCCGCCCGGTCAGGTGCAGGCTGTCCGGCGCTTCCGCGAACCGGTCGCCCTCGGCCAGCGCCTGCGCCGCGAGCTTCCAATTGGCGGCGAACTCCGCCCGCCGGGTCTCGCCGGTCAGCGCGGCCAGCCCCTCGGGTGGCGCTTCGGGCGCTGCGGCAGCGTGATCGAGATTGATCCGCAGCATTGGCCCCCAGGCGCGGGCGGCGACCGGCAGCAGACGCTCCGGGCGCAGGCCGAGATACTGGTGCATCGCCGGGGTCGGCCCGTCCGTGCCCGCCGGCAGAACCGCCCCGTCGCGGCTGTAGCCGCAGGCGGTGAAGGAGCAGCGGGTCTTGGTGCCGGTCCGGCATTGCAGGGGCACCGCGCGGCAGCCGCCGTGCTGGGCCTTGTTGAAGCGTCCGACGAGACCGCCGTCGCGCGTGCGCTGGACATGGAGGCCGTGATGGCCGGCCGTGAAAGGCAGGAGGTCGTCCGGCGCCGGGATCTCGGCGCCGAGGCCGATCGCGAGCCAGGAGCGGGTCCAGACCGCGTCGTCCTCCAGTTCGGCGAAGGCGAGCGCCCGGTAGGCGGCCGGCGGCAGAAGGCGCGGCGCGGCGGGGTCGAGGCTGCCGGCGAAGAAGGCCGGGTCGGCGAGGTCGAGCCCCTCGACGCGGTGGCCGAGATCGGGGCGGTCCGGCACGAAGCCGGCGGACGCGGCGGCGAGGGCCATGAACTCCTCTCCTCTAAGGGCATCTCTGCAAAGTCATGTGAGCCAGCGCATGGTCATGCCGAGGGTGACCATGGCGAGGTCGTTAGCCGCCCGCTTATCGTAGCGGGTGGCAGTGCAGCGGTACTGCTTGAATCGGTTAATCAGTTGCTCGACCCGATTGCGCTCACGGTGGACGGCCTTGTCGGGCTGGCGCAGCTGGTCCTTTTGGGTGGGGATCAGCGCGCGCCAAGGCACCATCGCGTTTGGACAACGCGTCAACGAACTGCTCGAGAAGGACATCGCGCTCATCGCGGCAACGAGGAAATCCCAGACATAGTAACGCCCTCGCGAGGTAGACGTCGGAGCGGTCAGTAGTTCTGCAGCTCCGCCTCAACAGCCAGCCTCAAATCATCCACCGAAGGCGTGACCCCTTTGCCTGCCGGCGTAAAGAGTACGCCTGGCAAGACCCCATCCAGTTTCAGTTTAGGCAACAGAACCTCCATGAATTCGACCAAATCGATCGAGCGCGGCTCATATCCGGCCCACTCGTTGACAGCACAAACCTGCGCGTATTCCTTGGCAGGCCATAGTGGAAAGACTGGCGTCCCTTCATCTGCTGCTGCAAGAGCCCATTCCTCTTGATACAGCCCCCAGACCTCTTCCCAGTCAACAATGATTTTGATGAAGTGTTCGAAGCGCTTGATATCCGGCAATGCAAATATTGCTTCAATTTGTTTCGGACTCACTTTCATGAATTGCACTCCCTCAGGCCACGGCCGCCAGGCACTTGCTCGATCGAACTCGCCATACTTGCGCCACAAGTGATGCAGGTCTCAATTTTGCAAATTCGAGTGACTGCAGTTGTGACCCTGCCCTGCCTCTCGACACACTCGCGGACAAGATCCATGCCTGGAGGATTACGATTTTTTGAAAGTTAGCCCCCGTCGATTAATCACAAATTCTGCTTGACCACGCCGCGAGCAGCGAACTCAAATTGTCATCATTTGCAATCCCGCGCCAGAGCCCCACCCGACCTGACTGCATCAGGTCGACGTCTCTATGTCTTTGTCTCGAAGCGCATTCTTTCGACGAACCGGTTTCTACTTCGTCGCAATGCGCTCCGAGCCGTAAAGGGACCGGTGGCAGCGCACGGGGGGCTGACGGCGCTGCCACCGGGGCTCCGCCCGAGGAAGGCGAGGACGGAGCGTCGAAGCGGTCCCCGCCATGGCGGGGACCAACAGGTCTCAGGCCGGCAGCGGCTCGCCGCGCTCCTTGCGGCTGCGATGCTCCATCGGCGTCGGGTCGTAATCGGCCCGGCCGCGGTGCTTGATCGCGCTCGAAGGCGGGGCCGGCAGCGGTCCGTCCATCGCGAAGCGATCGAGGACGTTCTTGGTCAACCGCGAGATGTTGTTGTCGCAGTTGTTCCACGGCAGCGAGCCGCAATAGGCGATCGAGGAGAAGGCGAAGCAGGCCCCCCCGTTCGGGGTCTCGTGGTAGGCGATGTCGCCGCGCACCCGCGGATGGGTGGTACCGTCCAGCCCCTGCTGATTGAAGCCGAAATCCTCCATGACGAGGAGGTAGGCCTCCGTGTGCCGCCCGGCCGAGGTCGCCACCGTCAGGGTGTGCGGGGGCGAACCCAGCATGGTGTCGACGATGTCGAGTTCGAGACCCGCCGCGCCGCCGCCGACCAGACCGAAATTACCGAGCTTCTCGTCGTAGTCGATGCCCTCGAAGGCCCAGGCGACGCGCTGGTCCAGGCTATCCGGTGTGCGCGAGAAGTAGCTCGACACGTCGAAGCCCTCGGACGACATGCCGACGCCGGCCACCGCGTGCAGGTAGCGCCCGCGGAAGCGCCACATCCCGCCGAGTTCGCCCGTGCCCTGATGGTAGTATTCGCCCGGATCGGCCCGCCAGGTGCGGATGCCGGATTCGCAGCGGCGCATCTCGGTGACGATGCCGCGGCCCTTGTCCTCGTAGCCCGGGTGGAACGAGTGGACCCAGTACCACGCGTCGGCGCCCATATACATGAGCCGGCCGCCGCGCTGCGTGTAGTTGTGGAGCGCGTCGAGCTGGGTTCCCGTATTGTGCTCCGGGTGCGAGCCGGTGATGATGACGTTGTAGTTCTCGATGCGCGCCAGCCCGTCGTAGGTGATGTCCTCGTCGGTGAAGATGTCGTACTCGTAGCCCATCGTCTCCAGCCAGTAGATCAGGTGGAGGTCGGCTGGGTATTGCCACGGCGCCTGGGCGAGGAAGTGGTCGTATTTCGGTCGGATCGACAGGATCGGCCGCAGGCGCGACGAGATCGAGATACCCGTGCCGTCGGTGTGGGTGTCGTAGATCGAGCCGCCGTATTCGCGGTGCTCGGACAGGAACATGTTCTGCTGCTGCATGATCGGCACGCGGTAGACGAACAGTTCCGCCCCGCCCGCATTGCAGGCCACGTGCTCGTTGGCATAGGCCATGTAGCTGATCGTCGGCACCATCACCGCGATCTTGGCGGTCTCCTGGCCGATGCGCGGCACCACCCAGAACGGGATGAACTCCTCGTCGCCCTCGGCCGTCGTCAGCTTGGCGGCGTAGAACCGGCTCTTCACGCCGGTCTCCGGCACGGCCCAGGCGAAGTCGGAGACCCAGCGGGCGTCGTCCACGTCGTCGTCGTGGAAGCTGATGGCGCCGTATTCCTGCGGCGCGTGCTTCCAGTCGAAGTTCTGGCCCGACCAGTTGTAGCCGGTCATCGCGCGGTTGGGGCAGTTCACCAGGGTCGCGTCGAAGCGGTAGGGCCCCTCGTCCTTCGCCGTCAGCGTGTCGATGCCGACGGAGAAGTTCCAGGCGGCGACGATGCACTCGGAGAGCTTTCCGGTCGGGCCGGCATTGCGCCGCTCGGTCAGGCCGGGCTGGGCGCCGGCCTTCATCATTTCGATCTCGGCGCGCGAGAGCGCCCGGTTACAGATGCGCGGGCTGTCGATCTTGCCGTTATACTTGCCGGCAAAGACCACGCCGGCCGGCTTCGAGGAGGCGGCGAGCGGATCCTCCGGCGCCAGCCGCTCGACATAGGCGCCGAGCGCCACCGGGACGGGGGCGTGGGCGATCGCGACCTTCAGGCTCGCCCCGACCGGGGCGATCTCGGGATCGAGGGCGTAGACCACCTGCGGCTCGTGGATCAGCGTGACGGTGCCGGTGGCCGCGTCGAAGGTCGCGGCGCAGAAATGCCAAGCATGGTCGCGCAGCGGCACGCCGGTCGTGATCCGGTGCTCGTTGATGCGAAGCTCCAGGCAGCCCTCCTCGTTGATGAAGAGGCCGTAGCCGCACTCGTTCGACCACTTCGTCACGAGCCCCTGCGGCCCGTGCTTCCAGTAGCGCGGATGGGTCTTGGGCGCGGTCGGCCAGATCCAGCACTGGAGCGTGAAGCTCTCGACGTGGAAGGGCTTGGCGTCCGGCACGTAGCCGTAGGAGCCGCCGTGGATGATCTGCTTCTTGCCCGCATAGGTGCCGTTGACCGCCGCCTCGACCGGCTTGTCGATGTAGCCGGGGCCGCGCGGGTTGGTGTCGCCGTTGATCATCTGGACGATCTCGACCTTGTACTCGGACGGACCGTCGCAATTGACGTAGAACTGGATCGTATCGCCGGGATGCACGCCGAATTTATCAGCGTAGCCGGTCAGCCTCATGGTGGTCATCGGGTCAATCCTTTGGGGAGCGTCTCTGGTCCACGCCCCGACGGGTCCGCGCGTCCTTGCGCGAGGGGGCGCTGGGAGGCGCCTGCGGCCTCCCGCTGATCGACGGTCTGGCGAAGGTTCGGCCGCTCAGGTGACCGGCCAGTTGTCGTCCTTACGCTTCCAGCCCTCGTGATAGTCTTCCGGGAAGCCGAAGCTCTCGGAGAGCTCGTCGAGGCGCATCAGGAAGATGGCGTGCTGGATTTCCTGCTCGTCGGTGTAGATCTTGTCGCCGACGAATTCGGGGGGCACGCCGCGAATGCCGGAGAGCCGGGCGATCCGCCATTCGGCATCGACCTGGGTACAGATCACGATCAGCTTGCCCTTTGGGCTCGCGCCGCGCATGCGCAGCAGCACCCGCTTGAGCACCGGGTCGGTGTGGACGCCGCCGGTCACCACGGTGGTGTCTCCGGGCGTCTCGCACAGCACCACCGAATTACCGGCCACGCCCTTCATCGAATCCATGCAGGCCTTGTGGGCCGCGATCAGGCGCTCGCGCTCGGGCGTGCCCTTCTTCGGGATCAGTTCCATCGTCGTCGCTCCTCGTGGGTCCCGGCCGCGCCGTTGCGGCGGGAGATGGTTGCGGGCCCGCACGCGCTGCCGGTGCAATCCGGCGGGCGGCCCGTTCCGGCGGGGCCGCGATGCCCCGCTGAGAAGTTGAGATGTGGGCAGACCGCCCCATAGTATTCGGAAACATAATTCCGAATACACCGCCCGCCTTTGTTGATTGAATTTAAGACGTTTCCAGTCTATCGGTCAAGCATGTTTTTCTTGTGAGGAAACGTTTTTTACGCTGAGCTCGAAAGATGTGTCCGTCCTTGTAAGGCCCGGCGGCGCGACCCGTCCAGGCAGGACAGCTCCCGGACGGCTTGCGCCTCACCTCGCCATGACGCGGATCAGATCGTCATGTGCCGCTCGATCAGTTCGTCGGTCATCTCGCCGATCGGCCCGCGGGCGACGATGCGGCCGTTCTCCATCATCAGGAAGGCGTCGCCGAGCTTGCGCGCGACCTTGATGTGCTGCTCGGTGAGGATCAGCGTGATGCCGAACTCCTTGTTGAGCCGCCCCAGCGTTTGGCCGATCTCGGCGACGATATTGGGCTGGATGCCCTCGGTCGGCTCGTCGAGGAGCAGGATGCGCGGGTTGGTGGCGAGCGCCCGGGCGATGGCGAGCTGCTGCTGCTGCCCGCCCGAGAGCAGGCCGGCCTTCCGGTGCAGGTTCTGCGCGAGATAGGGGAACAGGGTGAGGCAGAGATCCGGCACGTCCTGGCGCCCGTCGGTGCGGGCGAAGGTGCCGAGCAGGATGTTCTCCTTGACCGTGAAGTGCGGCAGGATCTGGCGTCCCTGCGGGATGTAGCCGAGGCCGTACTTGGCGCGCACATGCGTCGGCGCCTTGGTGATGGCGTCGCCCGCGATCCGGATCTCGCCGGAGGTGCGGTCGGTCAGGCCCATGATGGTGCGAAGCAGCGTGGTCTTGCCCACCCCGTTGCGCCCGAGCACGCACAGGCACTGCCCCTCGGGCAGGCCGAGGCCGACATCCTTCAGGATCGGCGTCTTGCCGTAATAGGAGGTCACGCGGTCGAGATCGAGCAGCATCGTCAGACCTCCGGCTCGCCGAGATAGACCTCGCGCACCCGCGGGTCGTTCTCGATGTCGCTGAGCTTTCCCTGCGCCAGGAAGGCGCCCATGTGCATCACCGTGACCACGTCGGCGATCTGCCGGACGAAGCCCATATCGTGCTCGACCACGATCAGGGTGTTGGTGCGCTTGAGCTGGTTGAGGAAGACGATGGTCTTCTCGATCTCGGATTCGGTCATGCCCGCGACCGGCTCGTCGAGGAGCAGGATCGCCGGGTTCTGCATCAGCACCATGCCGATCTCGAGCCACTGCGTCTCGCCGTGGGAGAGGAAGCCTGCCTCGACGTCGAGACGGTCCTTGAGGCCGGTCAGCGTCGCCACCTCGTCGAGCTTGGCCGAGAAGCCCGCGGGCCGCCGCCGCAGCATGTTGCGGAACGGGTTGACCTCGCGGCTGTAGGCCACCTCGAAGTTCTGGCGCACGCTGAGTTCGCGAAACACCGCCGGGACCTGGAATTTGCGGCCGATGCCGCGCTGGGCGATCTCATGCTCGCTCAAAGCGGTGATGTCGTCACCGCGCAGGACGATGGAGCCGGAGGTCGGCTTCTGGCGCCCGGTGATGAGATCCATCGTGGTGGTCTTGCCGGCGCCGTTGGGGCCGACGAGGCAGCACAAAGTCAGTTCGGTCACGTCGAGACTGAAGCCGTTGATGACCTTGGTGCCGCCGAAGCTCTTGTGCAGGTCGCGGATTTCGAGAACGCCCATCATCCCCTCCCTTACTCGCCCGCCGCCGGGGCACCGGAGATGGCGTGCGGCAGGTCGGGCCGCGCGTGCTTGCCGGGCTGGCGCGCGAGCGCGCCGAGCACCTTCTCGAGGAGGCCCGCCAGCCCCTTGGGCAGGAAGCGCACGACCACGATGAAGAAGGCGCCGAGCATCAGGAGCCAAGTCGCCAGGAACTGGTCGCCGAGATAGCTCTGGCCGCCCTGGATCAGGAAGGCGCCGAGGATCGCGCCGAGCAGCGACAGGCGCCCGCCGATCCCGGCCCAGATCACCATGCCGATGCTGAAGGTGGTGTCGAGCTGGGCCGGCGAGACGTACTGGATCAGCATCACCCAGAGGCAGCCGGCGAGCGCGGCGATGAAGCCGGAGATCGCGTAGATGCAGGTCTCGTAGAGGGCGACGTTGTAGCCGAGGAAGCGCACCCGCTCGGGGTCGCCGCGCAGGGCCTGGATGACGAGGCCGAACTTGCTCTGCGTCAGCAGCTTTGCGCCGACCGTGACGGCGATGAGCCCCCCGCAGACGATCCAGTAGGCGGTCGGGCCGTAGGGGTCGATGTCGGTGCCGAACAGGCTGAGCGGTGCGGGCGGCGAGATGCCGTTGGCGCCGTTGGTGTAGGGCTGCATATCGAGGATCAACGTGGCGAAGGCCGAGAGCATCGCCAGCGACATGATCGCGAAGAACGGCCCCGAGACGCGGGCGCGGAACATCAGAGTGCCGAACACGACGTAGAACAGCGTCGGCACGATCAGCGCCAGCAGGATGCCGCCGCCGGTGCTCCAGAACGGCTGCCAGAACCAGGGCAGGTGCTCCAGGCTGTTGTTGAGCATGAAGGGTGGGATCGGGTTCGACTCCGGATCCTGCGACTGCATCTGCATGGTCATGGCCATGCCGTAGGCAGCGAGCCCGAAGGCGATGCCCTGGCCGAGATTGAGGATGCCGCCGAAGCCCCAGCACAGGCTGATCGAGAGGGCGAGCATTCCGTAGATGCCGTAGACGGCGAACTGGTTGAGCAGGAAGCCGTCGGAGACGAAGGCCGGGATCAGGGCGATGCTGACGAAGAACAGTCCGTAGACCGCCCATTGCGCCGGCTTGCTGTGATAGAGATTGCGCGTCGTCATCTGCGGGTGAGACTCTTCATGACGGGCGGGAAGAAGGGAGAGGCCGGCGGGCCTCCCGGAGCGGCGTTTCATCGGCGGCCCTTGGCGACGGCGAAGAGGCCGCGAGGGCGGAAGCGCAGGAACACGACGATCAGCACGTAGAGGAGGAAGCGCGCGAAGGTGTCGTTGGCCATGAAGGCGAAGACCGACTGGAGTTCGCCCGTCAGCCCCGCTGCCGCGACGCTGCCCATCAGCGTGCCGCCGCCGACCACCACGACGAGGAAGGCCTGCACCACATAGGCCGTGCCCATGGTCGGCAGCACGATCGCCAGCACGCCGAACAGCGAGCCCGCGATGCCGGCAAGCCCCGCACCGAGGGCGAAGGTCGTCATGTAGACCCGGTCGGCATTGATGCCGAAGGAGGCGGCCATCTCCTTGTTCTGCATCACCGCCCGCACCTGCATGCCGAAGCGGGTGCGGTAGAACAGGTAGGCGGTCGCGGCGACGATGAGCGCGGTGATGCCGAGCACCACGAGGCGGAAGACCGACAGGCTGGCAAAGCCCAATTCGACGTTGCTCTGGAAGATCTCCGGCACGGCGATGTATTTCGGGTCGGAGCCGAAGATCAGCCGCACGCCCTGCATCAGCACGAGCGAGACGCCCCAGGTGGCAAGCAACGTGTCGAGCGGGCGGTTGTAGAGGTAGCGGATCAACCCGCGCTCGATCACGAGCCCGATCAGCCCGACCACGACGAACGAGGCGGGCAGGCAGAGCAGGAACGGCAGGCCGAGGGAGGATTGCAGGGCGTAGGAGGTGTAGGCGCCCAGCATGATGAACTCGCCATGGGCCATGTTGATGACCCCGACGGTGCCGTAGATGATCGTCAGCCCGATCGCGGCGATAAGCCAGATGCTGGCGATGCTGAGCCCCAGCACCAGGGCGTTGGCAAAGGGTGCGATGTCGAGGGACGTCACGGGACCTCCGTGAATGCGAAGGCCCGGCCGCGAAGAAGCGCGGCCGGAGCGGTTGCGCGGAACGCGTCAGATGACGTTCTTGCGGCTCTTGCCGTCGGGGGCGACGAGACCCGCGGCGGTGCATTTCCCGGCATTCGGGTAGATCGAGTACGGATCGGGCGCGACGTGCTCTTTGGCTTCCGAGACGATCTTGAAGCTGCCATCCGCCTGACACTGGCCGATCTTCGGCTTGAGCCAGGAATTGAAGTTGTCGCCGTCGATCCAGATCAGGCCTTCCGGCGAGATGTCGTCCTCGACCCGCACGCCGCCGCTGACGTCGCGGATCATGCGCGAGGTGACCTCCTCGACATTGCCGGTCTTCTTGATCGCTGCTTCGAGCCCAGCCTTGAAGACGTAGGCTGAGAGATAGGTCTCCTCCATATTGTAATGGGTGGAGCCGTTCTTGCCGTACTTGCTCTTGAGGAAGTTCTCGACGAACTTCTGGTTGGTCGGGTTGTCGAGCGACTGAAAATAGGGTGCCGACAGGAAGTGCCCGGCGCCGAATTCCGGCCCCATCGCCTTGGTCTCGATCTCACCCGTGGTGAGCGAGGCGATCGGCATGGAATCGACCTTGAAGCCTTCCTGCTTGAACTGCTTGTGGAAGGCGATGTCGGAGGCGCCGACGACGGTCGAGAAGATGAAGTTCGGCTTGGCATCGCGGATCTTGCCGAGGACAGGGCCGAACTCCGAGCTGCCGAGCGGGATGTACTCCTCGCCCACCAGCTCGCCACCGGCCTCCTGAAGCCAGATCTTGGCGTTCTTGTTCGACTCCTTCGGCCAGACGTAGTTCGAGCCGACGAAAAAGACCTTCTTGCCGAAGTTCTTGACCATGTACGGGATCAGGTCCTTCGAGTGCTGATTGGCCAGCGGACCCGTGCAGATCGTGTTCTGGGTGCATTCGGCACCCTCGTAGCAGGTCGGATAGTAGAGCAGGCTGTTCTGCGACATCACCACCGGCAGGATCGCCTTGCGGCTCGCCGAGGTGTAGCAGCCGAACAGTGCGATCACCTTCTCGCGGATGATGAGTTCCTTGGCCTTCTCCGAATAGACGTTGAAGTCCGACTTGGCATCGACGATCACCGGCTGGATCGGATGCCCGGCGATCCCGCCGTTCTTGTTGATCTCGTCGATGGCGTACTGCATCACCAGGGTCGAGTCCTCCTCCGGAACCGCGAGCTGGCCGGACAGGGAAAACAGGAGGCCGACCTTGATCGGCTCGCCCTTCTTCAAGGTGGCGCCCCAGGCCTCGCGGGCCGTCGGCAGCCAAAGGTGCGGGGCGGCAATCGCTGCGGCGGCGAGCGAAGACTGCTTCAATAGCTTCCGACGTGTCAGATCCATCTCGTTCCCCTTAAATATTGTGCAGTTGCCTCGTTTTTGAGCGGACACTTCTCTCAACGCTCAATAAGTAAAAATTATATCCTGCAGAGAAACGCTACGGCGGCACCTTGCACTGCGTCAAGAGTGTATTTCTTGGTGGGACATTTTTTTTCTCCCGGGCAAAGGCGGCGGGCTCGGCGGGCCCTCGCGCCCCGGCCGTGGCCTCCGTGCAAGCAAGATGCCGCAAAATCCAAAAAGACCAAATTGGGAGTTGACCGTATAGGCTCTCCAGTGTCAGCGTAGTAGAACCAGACGGATATGATCAAAAAATACGCAAAAGCGCGGGTTTTGATCATGCTGCAAGAGAATCGGACGGCGCCGCGGCCAATGCCTCCGGCAGCCAGACAGCCGACAAACCCAGAAACCGGTCATCGGCTGTGGAACGGCTCTTGCGGATCGTTCGGCAGTCATGCGGACCCAGAAGCGGCAGGGTTGTGCAACGCACAATCCAACAACCTCAAAGACCAGCGAAGTCTTGGCCGCAATCAGCACAGCAAGGGGAATGTAGGATGCGACGCGGCGGATACGGAATGGAACCAGGATCGGCTCGGCCCGGACGAGTGGCACGGGCGGCCGGCACGCTCCTCGGCGCCCTGGCGTTCGGCCTGCCTGTGAGCGCCCTTGCGCAGCAGGCCTCTCCGGTGGGT
>NZ_SRHQ01000002.1:0-361146 GCF_004683995.1 Methylorubrum sp. Q1
GACCTTGAAGCCGAAGTTGCGCAGCTGGCCGCGCAGGTCGCTCTCGATGTCGTAGGCCTTGCGCTGCAGGAGCTTACGCGAGGTCAGGAGGAGGCGGCGCTGCTGGCTGGCCGGTGTCTTGACGTAGACCGGCTTGAACAGCCCGACCCGCATCATCTGCGCGATGCCCAGGGCGTCGTTGCGGTCGGTCTTGTTGATGCGCGCCGAGAGGGCGGCGTGCATGTGACGGGTCTCGACGCAGATCGCCGGCAGTCCGACCTCGACCAGGCCAGCGTAGAGCCACGGCGAGAGCGGTCCCGCCTCCAGGCCGACCCCGCGCGTAGGCATGGCCGAGATCGATCAGATGCCGGCCGATCACCTCGGGGTGGCTCTCGACGGTGGCGCGGTGCACGACCTTGCCGCGGATATCGACGATGCAGATCGCTGTCTCCTTCACGGAGACATCGAAGGCCGACGTGGTGCTGCTCGCTCATGGTAGCGCTCCGGGATTGGATCGAAGCGCCATCATGCCGCCGCTTCCGCCGCGCGAGGCACTCCGAATACCACATCTGAGCCCCGCGCGCCGACGCGTGTGTGTCGAGCACATCGTTCAGACGATGAAGGTGTCCGAGCGTCGCGCGTGCCGTGCGCTCGGCCAGACAGGCGCACCGTGGCGCTGGATGCCCCACGACCTGCCGCTTTGGGCAGGGGGAGTGCCGACTACATGCGATAGGAGAAGGTCAGGAATCCGCCGTGGCTGATGGCCCGATCCGATAAACTGCCGTCGTACTGCATGCGCAGATCCAGGTTGTCACCGGCGAACACTTGCAGGCCGGCACCGACCCGCGCCGCGGCACGCGCCTGCGGGACGACGGTGGTGAAACCGTCCACCGTGGTCGGCGCGCCGATGAGACGCGTCGTCGTCCGCCACTGGGTGTCCGTGCGAACATCGACGCCAGCCGAGACGAAGCTGCGCAGGACGGTGTTCTCGGTCAGGCCCTTCCGCAGGCCGAACTCGATCGCCGGCGTGACCACCGCGGTAACCTGCTCGGACGCCTCGTGGCGCAGGCCGAACGCGCCGAGGCCCGCCTCCGTGTACGGCCCAAGACGTGAGTGGATCACATCAAGGTTGACGAAGGGGCGGATGTACAAGTCTTCGAACGCCACCGTGTAGGCGGCCCGTATCCGGCCGCCCAGGGTGGTGGGCGCCGTCGAGCCAACGCCCGTGCCGCCGAAGCCCGGCAGGCTGTTGGTGCGCCGCAGATCGATGTTGCCGATGGAGCCGAAGACTGCGCCGGTCATCAGCCAAGGCCCCTCCTGCCGCTTGACGGTCAGCACGGCGTGACCGACGTCGGCGATGCCGTGCACACCGTCGCTGGCGCTCATTCGTCCGTTCTCGTAGGCAAGGGCGCCCCCGAGGAACCAGCCCGGCGCCACCTCGCCCTGGCCGCCGGCCTGCAGGATCGTGTTGTCGGCGTGGAGCCGGCCACGGTCCCCGTCGCCGTTGGCGACGGCCGTGTGCCCCCCGAGTCTGGCATAGGTGCAGGTCCCCTCGGTCAGGAACGCCGTGCTGGCCGCGAAGATTGGGCAGGACATCGCAGCGTTCACGGCGAAGGCGGCGTTCTGCGCCCGCCACGCACCGACGGACAGGCTCGACCGGGGGCCGAGTTGGCCGAGATGCTGCCCGTATTCGCCGGGTGAGGCCGCGGCCCGGTCGAGGGCGGCGAAGAGCGTGCCGAACTGAGGTGTTCCGGCGGTGAACACGCGATCGAGATAGCCCGCCGCCGCCTGTCGTCCCGGCGTCAGCGCGAAGCGGGCGTCCGCAAGGCGTGAGCCCGTCGCGACGAGGTTGAGATGCTGGCCCGCCTGCGTGCTGGAGGGAACGACGGCGAAATCGAACAGCGCCGTGGAGGCGGCGGACAGGCTTCCCGTCGTCCGGCCCTGCACCGTGAGCACCGGAACCGGGCTGTTGGCGACCACGCTTGCGAGGCTGGCCTCGACACTGCCCGCCAGCGTCGCGTCACCGGTCACGACGAATTGCCCCGCAGTCCGCGCGGCGAAGTCGGCCCGCGTCGTCAGCCGCCCCGAGGGCGTCTGGACGAAGCTGCCGGTGATCACGGCCTGGCCCGTATCGGCGGTGGAGGGCTTGAGCGTGCCGTCGTTCGTCAGCGTGTACGCGTTCGAGCCGAGCCGGGTCGAGCCGGCGATCGTGCCGTCATTGGTGACGTTCACGCCCGATCCGCCGGTATAGTTGATCGCGAGGTTCGACAGGGCCGAGACGCTGGAGCCCTGGCCGACCGTGATGCGGTTGCTCGCGTTCCCGCTCTCGATCCAGATGCCCGCGCCCTGGCCGCTGCCGCCCGTCACCTGGGCCGGCGCAACATAGCCGAGATTGACCGTCACCGTGTTCGCGCTGACGTTCTGGCCGTTCACGCTCTGCGCGAACACGCCCACCGCGTTCTCGCCGGTGGCCGAGATGGTGCCCTGCAGGACGAGGGACGCGAGGCCGGCCAGACCGTCGCTGCCGCTCGGGTTGCCCATGGAGGCGGCGTAGAACTGCGAGCCGATCGTGCCGAGACCGCCGCCGCGCCCCACGCTCTGCGCGACGATGCCGAAGGCGCCGGGGCCGGTGGTGGTGATGTCGGCCAGCGACGTGACGAAGACGCTGCCGCCGTCGCCGCGGCTCGTGCCGAACGTCTTGGGATCGACGAGCGAAGGCGTGATACCGGCCTGATAGCCGGCCGCGATGCCACCGCCGCCGCCCACCGACTGCGCGACGAGGCCGTGCGCCCCCAGCCCGGTCGTAGCGATGGTGGCGTTGGAGGGCAGGTTGACCGTGATGCTGCCGCCGTCACCGCTCGACCCCTGGCCGCCGAGCCCGCTCAGGCTCGGCAGCACGCCCGAGCCGGTCGCGAGGCCGCCGCCGCCGCCCACCGATTGCGCGATCAGGCCGTAGGCGCCCATGCCGGCGGTGCGGATGTTCAGGATCGGGTTGTTGACCAGCACATTGCCGCCGTTGCCGGAGCTTCCCGAGGCGCCGCCGAGTCGCAGGTCGATCGTGCGCGCGGTGCGCCCGGCGGTGGACGCGCCGCCGGCCAGCCCGGTCGAACCGGCCCCGGTCAGCCCGCCGCCGGCACCGATCGACTGCAGCACGATGCCGTGCCCGGATTCTCCGTAGGTCGTGACCGTGATCGGGTTGCCGCTCGACGAGGGGGGCAGCGTGACCGATCCGCCGCCCCCGCTCGCCCCGCGGGCGCCGATGGTCAGCGCCGCGTTGCCGGAGAGGCCGCCGCCGGAGGACGCTGCGCTGCCGGACGGTCCGGTGCCGTCCACGGCGGTGCCGCCGCCGCCGCCGATCGACTGGGCCAGGATGCCGATCGACTGAAGGCCGCTGCCGAGGCTGCCCTGGCCGGCCAGGCCCGTGGTCACCGCCGCGCCGCCGATGAGCTTGATCGTGACGTCTCCGCCCGATCCCGAGGCGCCGCCGGCACCGCCCAGCGTCAGGGCGGTGTTCACCGTCAGCGCGCCGTCGGCGTAGGTCAGGCCGCTCGGCCCGTCGGCGACGAAGGCCGTGCCGCCCCGGCCGCCGCCGCCGCCGATCGACTGCGCCACGAGTCCCGGTGCGTAGTCGCCCTAGGTCGTGATCCGGCCGCTGTGCTGCAGGACCACGGAGCCGCCGTTGCCGGCCGAGCCGCCCGCCCCGCCGACGGTGAGGTTGAGCTTGGCGTCGAGGGCGATATCCGAGTCCGACGACGCCTCGGCGGCCATCGTGCGGCTCCCGCCGCCGGGCGCAGGAGACCGGCTCAGGGGCCTGCCGGGGCGCCATCGCCGGCGTCGGTGCCGGCCGAGCCGCCGATGCCGCCACCGCCGCCGACCGACTGCGCGAGCACGCCGGGCGCGTCGTTGCCGACCGTGGTGACCGAGCCGTCGCTGGTCACGGAGACCGCCCCGCCGGATCCGCCCGTGCCGCCGGTACGGCCGAGGCTGATCGTGCTGGCGACGGTCCCCTTCACCGAGCTCCCCTCGGGAAGGTCGATCGGGCCGATTCCCAGCGTGCCGCCGGTGGCATTGCCGCCGCCGCCGCCGATCGATTGGGCGAGGGCACCGATCGCCCCGGAGCCGGACGTTCGGATCGTGGCGCCGGAGCCGATGTCGAGCCCGGCCTGGCCGCCGTCATTGCCCGAGCCACCCGAGGCACCGAGGCTCATGGTCAGGTCGAAGGTGGTCGCGTTGCCGATGGCGTTGAAGCGCGACGCTCCGAGACCGGCATTGCCGCCGCCGCCACCGACCGACTGCGCGACGAGACCGAACGCGTAGTCGCCGGTGGTGAGGATGGAGACCGGACCGCTGCCACCTGCGTTCACGTTCGCCGTGTTGCCCGAGCCACCGTTCGCGGCCGAGCCGCCCATGGCCAGCGCCAGCTTGACGCTCGTCGAGCCGGCGTCCTGGGGGCCGTACTGCGAGACCGACCCGATCGTGCCGGCCATGGCCGAGGAATCGCCGCCCTGGCCGCCGCCGCCGCCTGTCGATTGCGCCACCGCGCCGTGGGAGCCGGTGCCGGCGGTGCGGACCGTCGCGCCGCCGCTCGTCCCGGCGGCACCGTTCCCGAGATTGACCACCGCGACACCGCCATTGCCGCCGCCGCCGCCCGTCCCGCCATTGGCGTAGGCCGCCGCGATCGCCAGCGTCGGCGAGTCCGGCAGCGACGGGCGGCTGATCGCGACGGCGAGCGCGTTGGCGCCGCCGCCGGCACCGCCGCCGCCGCCGATCGACTGCGCGAGCACGCCGATCGCATCGACCGGGGGCGCCACACCGGAACCGCTCCCGGTCGTGACCGTGGCGCTCCCGAGGCTGACGGTGACCGCGCCGCCGCTGCCGCCGTTGCCGCCGGAACCGCCGATCGCCGCCGCGAAGCTGAAGCCGCCGGTCGCCGTGACGGCGGACGCGTTGCCGCCCGAGCCGCCACCGCCGCCGATCGACTGGGCCAGGATGCCGTCCGCCCCCGAGCCGGCAGCGGTGATGGTCGCGCCCTGCGCCGTGGCCGAGACCGTGCCGCCGTTGCCGCCGCCGCCGCCGCTACCGCCCAGGGTGTAGGTGGCGACGACGCCGGCGGCGGGGGCGTTCCCGCCGTTGCCGCCGCCGCCGCCGATCGACTGCGCGATCGCGCCGTGGCTGAGCCCGCCGGCGGTCGAGATCGAGCCGCCAAGCGTCGTGGTGACCGCGCCGCCGTTTCCGCCGGCCCCTCCCGAACCGCCCTTCGAGGAGAAGACCGCACTCCCGTCGCCACCGTCGCCGCCGCCGCCGCCGATCGACTGCGCGAGCAGGCCCGCCGCGGCGCTCCCGCTCGTCACGAGGCGGCCGGTATGCCCGACGCTGATCGCGCCGCCCGTCGCACCCGCGATGCCCGCCCCGCCCGCGGCGCTGAAGATATCCCCGGAGGTGCCGCCGCCGGCGCCGCCGCCGCCGCCGATCGACTGCGCCAAGAGGCCCTGCGCGAAACTCCCCGCGGTCGTGATCGTCCCCGCGTTGTTCACGGTCATGAGGGCGATGGATCCGGGCGACCCGCCCGCGCCCGGGCTGCCGACGAGCGCGTTGGCGTTGGCGCCCGGTCCGCCGTCGCCGGAGACGCTCTGGACCAGGATGCCGCGGGCATTGGCGCCGGTCGTGGTGATCGCGCCCGCGTTGGTGAGGCTGATGCCGGAGGCCCCTCCGCCGTTGCCGCCGGCGCCCGCCGTCGAGAGCGGCCCGTTCGCATTCCGGGCCTCGCCGCCCTGGCCCCCGGCCGACTGAACGACGACGCCGTGCGCGCTGTCGCCCGTCGTGCTGACGACGGTGGGGGCGGCGAGCACGGCCTGCACGCTGCCGCCGTCGCCGCCGTTGCCGCCGTTGCCGCTGGTGATGTCGGAGTTGCTGCCGGCGGTGCCGCCGATACCGCCCACACCCCCGAGGGACCGCAGCGCCAGCCCCGGCGAACCGTTGCCCGTCGTCCGGATGGTGAGGGCGCCGTTCAGGGTGACGTCGATGGCGCCACCGGCGCCACCGGCACCGCCCGAACCGGAACTGCCGCCTCCCCCGGATTGGGCGCTGCCGCCGTTGCCGCCGTCGCCGCCCTGCGAGACCAGCAGCATCCCCGGGGACGAAGCCCCCGACGTCGTCAGCGACTGGGTGCCGGCGCTGCGCACGCTGATCGTGCCAGGGCTCGCGCCCCCGCCGCCGCTCCCGGCGAGGGAGTTGAACTGCAGGCCACCGCCGGTGTCGGCCCCGGTGCCGCCGACGCCGCCCTGGGCCAGCAGCGACACGGCGGCGGCGTTGACCCCCGTAGTCGCGATCGTATTGCCGCGGCTTCCCTGCGCGAGCGAGAGCGAGATGCCGTCCGCCGCCCCTCCCGGACCGCCCGGGCTGTTCTGCTGGCGGTCCTCCAGGCCGCCATTGCCACCGGGGCCGCCGGTCTGGATCGCGACGAGACCGGCGAGGTTGGGGCCGCTCGTCGTCAGGCTGCTGTCGGTGAGGGTGATCGCCTGCGCCTGCGCCGTCCCGCCCCCTCCGCCGCGTCCGTCGTTGTTGCCCTCGCCACCCGTGCCGCCGACCTGCTGGATGCGGATGGCGGCGCCCGTGCTGGTGCTGGTGGTCTGGACGGACAGGCTCGCGCCGCTGATCGAGGCCGACACCGCGCCGGCGGCACCGCCGCTGGCGCCGTTGATGCCCTCCTTCTCGGAGGCGTCGCCCTTGCCGCCCAGGGACTGGATCCAGACGCCGTAGGCACCGTAGGTGAAGCTCGCGATCTGGCTGTTGAAGCTGACCGCGCCGCCGAGGCTCACGGCGATCGGACCGGCCTGACCACCGGTATCGGGGGTTTCACCTTTCGATTTGTCCGTCCCCAGCGCGTAGAGGTTGAGGATGCGAAAGTCGGTCGGACCCGTGTCGGAAGAGGGAGCGGTGATCGACACCGAGCCCTGGTTCGTGAAGGTGAAGCCGCAGCTATCGGGGTCGCCGCCCGCGGAACCGACATTGATCGCGTCGTGCGTCGAGGGTGTCGTCGCGTAGGACACGCTGCCCGCGTTCAGGACGCTGTACGCATCGGGCTGTGAATAGAATGACGGCAGCGCCCCCGGCGGCACCGTTCTCGAAGTCGTCGTATTGGAATTGCAGCTCAGCGCATGGGCCGGGCAGACGAAGGCGAGGGAGAGCGTCAGGCCGCAGGCAATGCGCATCGTCGTCTTTCAATGCTCGGCGGTGAAACCGAATCGAAGTCAGTACTGCCAAGCTTTTGTCCGGCCGGCCCTGACACAGGCCAGAGCTTTGCGACGAACCGGGCGGAAACCGCGACGAACGGGGCAGGCCGCACGGCCGGTCGGCTTGTTGTGGTGTCAGGACGAGCCGTCCTCAGCGCGCCGACGGCTTTCGGCGCGGCGCGGTCAGTGCCGCTCCCCGCTCGTCCCGGCCACGATCCGCGGGATCCGGCCCCGCAGGCGCCATTCCTCGAAGCGCTGCAGCACGACGTAGAACGAGGGCACGAACAGCACCGCGAGACAGGTCGAGGCGGTCATGCCGGACAGCACGGCGATGCCGATCGACTTGCGCGCCGCCGACCCCGCGCCCGTCGCGGTCACCAGCGGCACCACGCCGAGGATGAAGGCGAACGAGGTCATCAGGATCGGGCGGAAGCGCATCCGCGCGGCTTCGAGCGCCGCGTCCGCGATTCCCATGCCTTCCATCCGCCGCTCGCGGGCATATTCGACGATCAGGATCGCGTTCTTGCTGGAGAGCGCGATGAGCAGGATCAGACCGATCTGCGTGTAGAGGTTGTTGGCGATGTGCAGGCCGAGAAGCGCCCCGACCGTGCCGAGCAGCGCGAGCGGCACGGCGAGCAGCACGGCGAGCGGCAGGATCCAGCTCTCGTACTGCCCGGCCAGGACGAAGTAGACCAGCAGGATCGCGAGGCCGAACACGACGTAGAGCTGCGCGCCGACCGCCTTCTCCTGGTAGGACATCGCCGTCCAGTCGGAGCCGGTGCCCGGCGGCAGAACCCGCCCCGCGACCTGCTCCATCAGGTCGAGGGCCTGGCCCGAGCTGAAGCCGGGGCTGGCGGCGCCGACGATCGTGGCGGCCGGATAGAGGTTGTAGAGGCTGATCAGCGACGGGCCGACCACGGACTTCACCGCGACCAGGGTGCCCAGGGGAATCATCGTGCCGTTGCCGGCCCGGACCTTGAGGGCGCTCACGTCCTCCGGCACCAAGCGGGCGTCGGCCGCCGCCTGCACGTAGACCTGGAAAGTGCGGCCGAACTTGTTGAACTGCGTCACGTAGGTCGAGCCGACATAGCCCGACAGCGTCGAGAACACCTGCCCCACCGTGACCCCGAGCGCCTCCGCCTTCACGCGGTCGACCGTGACCGCGAGTTGGGGGACGCCCGCTCGGAAGGAGGTGTTCAGCCGCTGCAGGCCGGACTGGGTGCCGGCATCCGCGACGACGGTGCGCGCAAGACGCTCCAGAAGTGTGTAGTCGAAGTTCCCGTCGCGCAGCTCGACCTGCATGGTGAAGCCGCTGGCATTGCCGATGCCCTGGATCGGCGGAGGGACCAGAACGATGGTGGTCGCGCCCTGGATCTCGGCCAAGCCCGCGTTGAGCCGGTCGTAGAGGCTGCGCAAGTCCTGGCCCTTCGCCTTGGTGCGCTCCTCCCAATCCTTCAGCACGACGTAGGCCACCCCGGCGTTGGTCAGGGTCGCGTTGTTGTCGAGCACCGAGACCCCGCTGATGGCGAGCACGTGCTCGACGCCGGGCGTCTCCTTGGCGAGCGCGATGACGCGCGCCATCACGGCGTCCGTGCGCTCCTTCGAGGCGCCGTCCGGCAATTGCGCGCCGATCAGGACGTAGCCCTGGTCCTCCGTCGGCAGGAAGGCCGTGGGCAGACGCGTGAGGCCCCAGGCGGCCATCCCGATCAGCACGAGGGCCACCGCGACCGTCGCGGCCGAGGCCCGGACCATGCGCCGGATCAGCGCGACGTAGACCCGCTCGGCCGCGGCATAGGCTCGGTTGAAGGCACGATAGACGATGTTGCGCCGCTCGGGCGGCGTCGGATGCCTGAGCCAGAGCGCGCACTGCGTCGGCTTGAGCGTGGCGGCGTTGATGGCACTGATCAGGGCGGTCGCCGCGATGACGAGGGCGAACTGCCGGAAGAGCTGTCCCGTCAGGCCCGGCAGGAAGGCGGCGGGCACGAAGACCGACATCAGCACGAGGGTGATGCCGATGATCGGGCCGAACAATTCCTCCATCGCCTTCTCGGAGGCCTCGCGCGGCGACAGACCCTGCTCGATGTGGTGGGTCACACCCTCGACGATCACGATGGCGTCGTCGACCACGATGCCGATCGCCAGCACGATGGCGAACAGGGTGGAGAGATTGACCGTGAAGCCCAAGGCCGCCATCGCCGCGAACGTGCCGATGAGCGTGACCGGTACGGTCGTCGCCGGCACGAGTGTCGCCCGCCAATCCTGAAGGAAGATCAGGATGACGAGGAGCACGAGCACCGCAGCCTCGAACAGCGTCGTGTAGACTTCGTCGATCGAGGCCTGGACGAATTTGGTCGTATCGAAGGGAATCGCGTGCACGAGCCCCGGCGGGAAGGAGCGGGCGAGTTCGTCCATCCGCTTGCGCACCGCGCTCGCGACCATGATCGCGTTCGCCTCCGGCAACTGGTAGATGCCGATGCCCGCGGCCGGCTGTCCGTCGAGCGTGAACGACTGGCTGTAGGTCTGCGCGCCGAGTTCGACACGCCCGACATCCGACAGGCGCGTGATCCGTCCGCCGTCCTGTGCGTCGGCCTTCAGGACGATGCGTTCGAAGTCGGGCACGTCGTTGAGCCGCCCGCTCACGTTGAGCGTGTACTGGAAATCCTGCCCCTTCGGGGCCGGAGGCGTGCCGATCGCGCCCGCGGCGACTTCCTGGCTCTGCTGGCGCACGATGTCGATCACGTCCGAGGGCGTCAGGCCGCGCGCCTGCAGCAGGTCGGGATCGAGCCAGATGCGCATCGCGTACTGGCCCGCGCCGAGGACGCTGACGCTGCCCACGCCCGGCAGGCGGGCGAGTTCGTTCTGGACGCGGATGACGCCGTAATTCGACAGGAACAGACTGTCGTAGCGATTGTCCGGCGAGGACAGCGTCACGAATTGCAGGATCGCCGTCGATTTCTTCTGCGTCGTGACGCCCTGCACCTGTACCGCCTGGGGCAGCGAGGGCATCGCGATGGCGACGCGGTTCTGCACGAGAACCTGCGCCTGGTCGGCATCCGTGCCGATCGCGAAGGTGACGGTGAGCGTGTAGGTTCCGTCGCTGGTGCTCGTCGATTGCATGTAGAGCATGCCCTCGACGCCGTTGACCTGCTGCTCGACCGGCAGGGCCACCGTATCGACGACGGTCCGCGCGCTGGCGCCGGGATAGCGCGTGGTCACCTGCACGGTCGGCGGAACCACGTTGGGATATTGCGCGACGGGCAGGCCGTAGAGGGCCACGGCGCCGATCAGCAGCATGAGGAGCCCCAGCACGTTGGCGAGGACGGGCCGCTCGATGAAGAAGCGCGAGATCATGGTCGGCCTCAGCGCTGCGAGGCGGCTTGGACGGGTGGCGCCGCTTGGACGGGCGGCGTCGCTTCGGCGGAGCGCGCCTGCGTTCGGACCGGCGCCACCTTGATGCCGGGGATCGCGCGCTGGAGACCCTCCGTCACCACCCAGTCGCCGGCCTGCAATCCGGCCTCCACCACGCGCTCGCGGCCCTCGCGTGGCCCGAGCGTGACGGGCCGCTGCGCGACCGTGTCGTCCGCGCCGACAACGAGCACGTAGGGCCCCTGCTGCCCCGTTCCGATCGCGTCGTCGCGCACGAGCAGCGCCTTCTGAGCCTGCCCGACCGGGATCTGCACCCGCACGAACAGGCCCGGCACGAGACGGTGGTCGGGATTGGCGAGGCGGCCCCGCGCCAGGAGCGTCCCGGTCGCGGGATCGACCTGCGGCGCCACGTAATCGAGATGGCCGGTATGCGGGTAGCCTGCTTCGGTCTGAAGGCCGATCGCCACCGGGATGCGCGCGAGATCGCCCAGGGTGCGCCCCGCCGCGGCCAGCGCTTGCTTGACCTGCAGCACCTGCTGCTCGCTGACGTTGAAGGAGACGTAGAGCGGGTCGATCTGCACGATCGAGGCGAGCTTGGTCGGCCCGCCGACGCCCACCAGGGCGCCGACATCCACGAGGTGATTGGTGACGATGCCGTCGAAGGGCGCCAGGACCTGCGTGTAGCCCAGATTGATCTGCGCGAGTTTGAGATTGGCTTGAGCCTGCGTGACGCCGGCGATCGCCTGATCGAGCCGGGACTTGGAATCCTCGACCCGCGCCTGCGACGCGTACTCGGATCGCCCGAGCGTGGCCTGCCGCTGGTAATCGGACTGGCTGTTGGTCTTCGCCGCCTCCTGGGCGGCCAGGGCACCTTGAGCCTGCTGAAGCTGGGCGTCGTACGTGTCGCGCTGGATCGAGAACAGCGGCGTGCCCCGGCCGACGGTTGCGCCGTCGGTATACGCGATGCCGGTCAGGTAGCCCTGGATGCGCGCTTCGAGATCGACGGAGGCGAACGCCTTAGTGTTGCCGGTCAGCTCGAAGTAGCGCGTCACCGCCCGTTCGACGGGCTGGGCCACCTGCACGACCGGCGGCGGCGGCGGCACGTACTGGTTCCCCTCCTGGCAACCGGCGACCAGAATCGTGAGGCCGCTGGCGATAAGGCCGGCGAACAGGCCGATCCCGCCGGTCCCGACGTCGGCGGGCCCGGCGGCGCGATCGCGCCGAGCGGCGCAGAACACCCGGCGCCTCATCAAGACACCGAAGGGAGAGGATCGTTCGGGGCCTCGTCCCGAACGATGGTCACCGGCTTTCGGAAACAGAGGATGCGAAAACAACAGTCCAGCGCATCGGCCCGGGTCTGTTTTCCCGGATGACATGCCCGAACGCCTCGCAAGAATCCCGGTCACCGACGGCTCTCCGTCTGACACGACGGCGCGGCGGGCGTTTCGAGAGAGACACGGGGCATGCGGCACGGTCGAATCGCTCCACGGGTACAAGCTGAGCTGGTCGCTCATCCGCAGGAGCGCGGGCCAGTCCTTTGCGACGAAACAGGCAGATTCCACGACGAACCAGGTATTGCGAAAACGGCCTGTTGCAGTCTTCGGTCAGCGTGGTTTGATCCGGGGCGCGGCGGCGCCACGGCATCGACCAGTTCGGGGGATGGATGACGGACGAACGCTGGGCAGCGCGGTTACCGGACTTTTGGCAGGCCGACCTCGTCGGCTTCGCCTTGCTCGTCATCGTGAGCATTTTCGTACGCGTGCCGCTCTACGGCGATGCGGGCGCCGCCCTCACGATCACGCTTCTGGTCGATCCCGTGTGCCTGCTGGCCGCACTCTTGATGCGCCACCGACTGACGCGCCCGAACGAACCGGTGCGGGGCGGCCTGCCGAGAGGGCTCGTCGTCGCCATCCGCGTGGTTCTGCGCTGTGTCGGGGCCGCCATTCTTCTCGCCGTCTGGGTCCGGCTCATCTGCCTGTGGGGCAATTGGAGCGTGCCGCACTGGCTGGTCTGGCAGTCCTGGGCCACGCCGATCGGCTTCTATGCGATCGTGCTCCTCATCTGGACCCTCACCTACCTGTGGTGGCACGAGCGCGACGCGGCCCGGACGGCACGCCAACGCGCCGCGCAGGCCGAGACCGAGGCGCTGCGGCTCGAACTCACCCACCTGCGCCAGCAACTCGATCCGCACTTCCTGTTCAACGCCCTCAACGGCATCGCCGCCGAGATCCCGGTTCATCCCGCAGCCGCGACCGCGATGGTGTGCGAACTGGCCGACTACCTGCGCTACTCCCTCGAACAGCGCGACCGGACGGTGATGCCCCTGCGCCGGGAGATCGAGGCGGTCGATTCCTACTTGGCAATCCAGAAGGCGCGATTCGGGCCCGGCCTGCGCTACGTCGTCGAGATCGATGAGGCGGCGCAGGGCATGCTCACGCCGAGTTTCCTGCTCCAACCGCTCGTCGAGAACGCCATCAAGCACGGGGCCACCGAGGGGAAGCAGACGCGCTACGTTCACATCGCAGCCCGTTCCGGACCCGATGGCCTTGCACTCAGCATCTCCAATCCCGGCCGGCTCGATCCCCGCTGGCGCACGAAGGGCAATCCCGGCGTCGGGCTGGCCGTCCTGCGGCGGCGGCTGGAACTGCTTTACCCGCTGAACCACCGGTTCGATCTCCGGCAGGTCGGCGGCGACGTCGTGGCCGAGCTGAGCTTGGCCGGGTCGCCATGCTGCGTCTGATCCTGGTCGATGACGAGCCGCTGTCCCGCCAGCGCCTGCGCTATCTCCTCGACGGGCGGGCGGATGTCACCCTCGTCGGAGAGGCTGGCTCCGTGTCGGACGCCGTCCGCCTGATCGCGCAGGAGCGGCCGGACGGCGTGTTCCTCGATGTCGAGATGGGGGATGGGACCGGCTTCGACGTCCTGGGCCGCCTCGTCCACCCGCCCTGCATCGTCTTCGTCACGGCGTATTCGCATCACGCTGTCGATGCCTTCGGCGTGCAGGCCGTCGATTATCTCCTGAAGCCCGTGCGCCAGAGCCGGCTGGAGGAAGCGTTGCGGCGTCTGGAGGCGGCCCTCCGGCGAGCCGAACCGCGGATTCCGGACAAGGCTCCGGCCATGTTCCACATGCGGCTGCCCGGACGCGCCCTGTCGGTTCCTCATGACGCGGTCGTCCTCCTGAGTGCCGAGCGCGACTACACGCGGATCGTTCTCGAAGGTCGTCCGCCGCTGCTGATTCGCCAGACGCTCGGACGGAGCGCGGCGGAACTCCCCGACCAGACCTTTCACCGGCTTGGGCGGTCCCTCATCGTCAACCTCGACCGTCTCTGCGAGGTCGATCAGAAATCTCGCGACACGACCTGGATCAGGCTCGCGGGATGGGATCAGGGCGTGCTCCTCGGTCGCGCCGCATCCGACGACCTGCGTCGAATCCTTTCCTCATCGAACAAACGACCCGCCGCCGATCGACCCTGTCCGTAGAACGGAGCGGCCGAACGGCGCCACGAGACTCTCATCGCGGACGAACACCGGCACCTTCGGATGGCTGCTTGCCGCGCGCCTCGTGCAGGGCTTCGCAACCGGCGCGGCGATCGGTGCCCTCGCGGCCGGCCTGATCGATGCCGACCCGGAGCGGGCGCCGCTCGTCAACAGCCTCACACCCCTGGCCGGGCTGGCAGCGGGCGCCCTCGGCAGCGGGGGCGCTCGCCGAGGCCGCACCCGCGCCGCTGCACCTGTCCTACGGGCTCCTGCTCCTCGTCTTCGGGGCGCAGGCCGCGACCCTCGCCCGTGTGGCCGAGACGGCGCCCTGCGGCCGCGAGCCCTGGCCTCCCTCGTCCCGCGGATCCGCGTTCCAGCGGGCGCGCGCCGGGCCTTCCTCTCGGTCCTGCCGATCGACATCGCGGTCTGGGCGCGGGGCGGCTTCACCCTGTCGCTGGTTCCGAGCCTCGTGCGCGAGGCCACCGGCTCGGCGTTCGCCCTCGCCGGCCCCGCGGTGGTCGCAGCGCTCAACGGCGCCGGGGCGCTCGCAATCCTCCTCGCCCGCCGGCATCGCCCGGACCGGGTGGTCGCCATCGCCGCGCTCCTCCTCGCCACAGGCACCGCCATGACGCTGGCGGGCGTCGTCGCCGGATCGGTGACGATCATGCGGGCCGGAACGGCGCTCGCCGGCTCCGGCTCCGGCTTCCTCGGGGTATTGCGGACGACGCTGGGCGACGTCGCGCCGACGGAGCGGGCCGGGCTGATGGCCGCCCTTCTGACCGTCAGCTCTCTCGCCTTCGGCCTCCCCGCGATGGCAGCGGGCGTCGCCGCCCGCGCCTACGGCCTCGTACCGACCGCGCTGGGCTACGGGGCCGGCACGATGCTGCTGGCCTTGGCGAGCCTGCCGCTGGCGCGAAGGCAGCGTTGATCAGCAGCGATCCGATTTCGACGCTGCCGGCCCGCAGCCCGGGAAATGCTGGATCGTGGAGACGCGATCCCCTTCAATCCGAGGGAGCATTCTCGATTGCGGCCCCTCGAAGCGCAGAAATTCATTCGACGCGAAATCGCTCATCGTGTTCGAACGCCGCGGTGAGACGTTCGGCGACCAGCCTGACGGCCGGTGCGCGGCGCGTATCCTGGTGCTGCGCGAGCCAGATCTCGCGCCGGGGCAGCGGGGCCTCCCACGGCACGCGCCGCAGCCGATCGTCCGTGGGTCCGACCATGAATTCCGGTAGCAGCGCGATCCCCATCCCGGCGAGGGCCGCCGTGAGCTGACCGGCGACATCGTCGATCCGGACGGCGAGACCGTCGCGGCCAGCCTGCTCGATCAGCCAGCGCTGCTGCGGCAGAGCGTCGAAGCGCTGCGAATAGCCGATGAACCGGCGGCCGGCCGTGCGGAGATCGTAGGTCCCGGCTGCGAAGAGGGCGAAGCGCATGATCCCGAGGCGCCTGCGGGTGTGCGATGCCTCTTCCGGCCGCGTCAGGCGGATCGCCAGATCGGCCTCGAGGCGGTCGAGGGAGACGAGCGGAACGGCACTGGCGATGCTCAGCACGATGCCCGGATGCTCCGCTCCGAGGGAGGCCAGCGCCGGCACGACGACCGCGCTGGCGAGGCCTGGGGTCACGGCCACGACGACTTCGCCCGAGAGCGCCTGCCGAGCTCCCTTCGCCCGCCGGATCAGGGCTACGGCGTCGTCGGCCATGCGGGCGGCCAGACCGCCGAGTTCCCGCCCCTCAGCGGTTAGGACCGCGCCGGTCGCCATGCGATCGACGAGGCGCAGGCCCAGCACCGTCTCGAGCCGCGTCAGGCGGCGGCTCACCGTGGCATGGCTCACACCGAGCCGACGCGCCGAGGCCAGCATCGAGTCCTCCATCGCCACCACATGCAGGATGCGGAGGTCGTCCCAGTCGAGATCGCGTGCGGCCATGGATGCTCGTTTCTGCGCAGGACTTGACCGTCGTTGCGCGTTTCTGCGCACCCGTCCAGCCGCTACCACGGTGTGCGCAAGGAGAACCCCATGCCCAAGTTCCTGATCGCCACCGCATTTCTCGCCGCATCCACCGGCAGCGCGATCCCACGAACCCTGCTCGAGATCGCGGCCGCTGCGCCCCCGTCGTTCGACCGGGACCGTGCTGCGCTCGTCATCATCGACGCACAGCGAGAGTATCGCTCGGGCGTGCTGCCGCTGACCGGTTTCGATCCGGCGCTCGCCCGGATCGCGAGCCTGCGGGACTGGGCCCATTCCCATGGCGTGCCGGTGATCCATGTCCGGCATGTGGCTGGTCCCGGCTCGGTCGCCTTCGCAGAGGGGTCGGCCGGCGCGGAAATCGTTCCCGAACTAACCCCTGCACCGGGCGAGATTGTCGTCACGAAGCGGTTGCCCAATAGCTTCGCGGGAACCGATCTGGAGGCCGTCCTGGCCCGGGACAGGCGCAGCCTGCTCGTTCTCACCGGCTTCATGACCCACATGTGCGTGGAGGCGACCGCGCGGGCGGCCCTGGATCGGAGCTACACGAGTTTCGTCGTGGCCGACGCGACGGCGACACGCGACCTGACGGCCCCCGACGGCGCCCTTCTCCCGGCCGACGAGGTCAAGCGCCATGCCCTGGCCGCCATCGCCGATCGCTTCGGATGGATCGTCTCCAGCCGCTGGATCGGCGCCCGGTAAGCCGGTCCGATCTCCGGCCATCGCCGATCCAGGAATCCCGATAACGAGAGCGTCGGGCTAGAGCATCGTCCCGAAAGGTGGTTGCCGGCTTTCGGAAAAAAGATGATGCGAAAACAAGAGCCTCAAGCATGGCCAGGACACCGAGGCCGCTCGCGGCCGCTCCGGCCCCGACGAAGGCCGTAGCGCTGACATCCCAGGCCGCGATGACCCCGCCTCCGAGCAGCGAGCCTAGGGCGATGCCGGCGTTGAACCCGGCGATGTTGAGGCCCGCTGCCGCGGCGAGCGCCCGGGACGCATGACGCCCGGCAAGGCCGATCACCCGCGCCTGCAGGGCCGGCACCGCCGCGTAGGTGAGCGCGCCGAGAAGCGCGACGAGGATCGCCATCGGGATGACGAAGGAGGCCAGAGCTCCGATCATGGCCAGCACGAGGACCAGACCGGCGAGGATGAGCGCCACCGTCCGGTCGGGCCCGAACCGGTCGGTCAGCCGCCCGCCGAGGCCGTTGCCGATCGCGGCCGCGACGCCGTAGGCGAGCATCAGCGCGCCGACATGGGCGGGTGCGAGCCCCGTCACGTCGATCAGAAGCGGCGCGATGTAGGAGAACAGGCAGAACGAGCCGGTGTAAGCCAGCACCTGTGACGAGGGCTGCCCCAAGCAGCCGACGGTCGAGCAGGGCCCGCAGGCCGATCCAGGCGTCACGGGGCGCTCCGCCATCGGGGGCCGGCGGCATCAGCACGGCGAGGCCGAGGAGACCGGCGACCCCGCACGCCGCCACCGCCCAGAAGATCGCCTGCCACGTCCAGATCCCGCCCAGGAACGTGCCGAGCGGCACGCCGAAGGCGAGCGCCAGGGTCAGGCCGCCGAAAACCGTCGCCACCGCCGCGCCGGCCCGCTCGGGCGGGACGAGCCGCGTCGCTGCGCTCGATGCGACGGCGAGGAAGACGCCGTGCCCGAGCCCCGATCCGAAGCGGGCCGCGAGCAGCGTCGGCAGGCTCGTGGACAGCGCGACGGCGACATTGCCGCGGGTGAACACCGCCATCGCCGCGAGCAGCAGGCGCTTGCGCGGCCACGAAGCGGCGAGCGCCGTTAGGACCGGCGCGCCGATCGTGGCGCCGAGGGCGAAGGCCGCCACCGCCCCACCGATCGCCTCGACCTCGACCCGCAGGCTCACCGCGATGGCCGGGACGAGGCCGATGGTCACGAACTCGGTGAAGCCGAGCGCGAAGGCCGACAGCGCGAAGGCGTAGACGACGGGCGGCATCGCGCGCACGGGGGCGCCTCCGGTGACGGTGGCGCGGCTCATCGGCCCGCCTCCGCGAGCGCATCGAGGGTGAGCCGGGCGGTGAGCGCGGAGGAGGCCGGGTTCTGCCCGGTGACGAGGCGGCCATCGGCGCGCGCGAAGAGCTGGAAGTCGGCCGCGCCCTCGTAGCGGGCGCCAAGGTCGCGCAGGCGGGTTTCGAGAAGGAACGGCACCCGATCCGCGAGGCCGACCGACCGCTCCTCACTGTCGGAGAAGGCGGTGACGCGCCGGTCCCGGACAAAGCCGGCGACCGCGCATCTACGCCGCGCTCGATGAGGGACAGGCCGAGCTCGCCGTGACCGCCTCCGCGCCGGACGCCGAGCGCCACGGCTTCGCCGCACTCGACCGCGAGCGCCTGCTGCTGGTGGCGTCGCCCGCATTCGCCGCGCGACTGAAGGCGCGGGACGTGACGGCGGCGCTGCTCGGGGAGCATCCCTGTGTCGCCTACGACGAGACCCTGCCGCTGATCCGCCCGTTCTTCGACGCGGTGTTCGGAACGCCGCCGCATGGGCAGGCGACGGTCACCGCTCCGGACCTGCGCATCCTGCTCCGCATGGCAGCCTCGGGCATGGGTTGGGCCGTGCTGCCCGACGATCTCTGCGCCGAGGCGCTCGCCTCGGGCCTGCTCGTCGAACTGCCGACGGGGCGACCGGGGCCGGACAACCGTCTCTACCTGGCCTGGAACCGCGGCGCGCTGCGCCATCCGCGCGTCGTCCACGCCCGCGACCGGCTGCTCGCCACGTGAGCACAGCCTTGAGATCCCGGCGCACGAGAGGATCGTTGAGTTGGGAGCGAGAACGCGTCCTGGTGCTTGGACGGCGAACGGCCGGACGAGGTTCAAACCTCCGGAACGCCGGCCATGGACCGGCCGACGAAGGCCCGGCCTCCAGGCTCACAAGGACCGACCGGGTCGGAGACTTGCCGGCTTCACAACATCCGTGAGCGGCCATACCCGGCGTGGGAAGCGGATGCCGCATCACCCGACGGCGCGAGCAGCCTGTCGTAGAGGGCGATCAGATCCTCACCTTGATCCGCCGCCGTCCGGGGCGGGTGCGCGGGTTGCGGTGGGCTCGCACGGAACCGCTCGGGATCGGCATCGATCCGCTGGAACACCGCGCGCAGCCCGTCCGGAGATGTGACATCGACCCGGAAGCCGTTGACGCCTTCCTCGATATCCTCCCCGATCGCACCGAGATGGCTTGCCACCACCCACAACCCCGCTGCCCGCGCCTCCCGCGTCACCAGCCCGAAACTCTCGGGCCAGAGCGAAGGAGCGAGCAGCACATCCATTTCGGCATAGAGTTCGCCGATCTGCTCCTGCGGCACCTTGCCGACGATCCGGACGGCGGTGGCGCCCCAGGTCTCCTCGCCGACGTAATCGGTCGCCAGGGCGTGATCGACGAGGGTCAGGCTGAGGTTCTCGAACCGGCCCGCCCGCAGGATTGCCTCGATCAGGATCGCGCCCTTATGCGCCGTGCGGCCACCGATATGGCCGAGGCGCACGCGGCCGGTCGGGCTCTCCCGCCGTGCGCTCGGCGTCAAAGACGAGACGCCGTTCGGGATCGCGATCGTCTGGGGGAAGCCGGCCTTGCGATAGATGTCGGCAAAGGATTCCGACACCGCGGCGATGGCCGCCGCCGAGTTGAGCACCCGCGCCAGTCCGCGGCGGCGGGCGATGGAGCCGGTCGGGGTGACGGAGCGGCTCGTCGCGTCGGCGAGGAGGTCGGGCGACGGCATCTGCACCAGCCCGTCTTCGTCGATGAGGAACTGGAAGTCGGAGATCCACCACGCGTCGTGAACGGTGACGACGTAGGGAATGCCTCTGGCGCGCACCGCCTCGACCACGCTGGCGGTTAATTGCTGCACGCAGTGGACATGAACGAGATCGGGCTCGAAGCGGTCGAGCAATGCCTCGAATTCCAAGCGGACGCTCGGGTTGAAGGGGCGCCAGTCCATGTTCCGCTCGCGCGGCGTCGCGATGCGGAAGACGGGGATGCCGCGGTAGGCATCGATGCGGGTCCGATAGGGAGGCTCGACCTCCATATCGGACGCCGTCACCGCGAGTTCGAACCGGTCGGCTGCATGATCAAGGATGTGGTCGATGTTGTCCCGGACGACCCGGGTGGCGCCCCCGACGGTCTGAGGCGGGAAGTAGACGTTGACCACCAGGATGCGCGGCCGACCCGCGCGGCGCTTCCGCATGTCGGATCCCGCTGCGGTCGCCGACGGACGCGCATCCCCGGCAGTAAGATCGGCCCATGCCTCGGCGGAGGTCGCACGGGCATCCGACGTCGTATCGGCCGACCGCCGGAGCTTCGGAGGCGGGGCAGCGAGGATTCCCCCGAGAACCTCGACGGCGGCGTCCAGCCCGTAGGACGCCAACGCCTTGTCCCGCGCCCGATCCCCGATCCTTCGGCGCAACACGGGATCGTCGATCAGCGTGGCGAGCGCCTTCGTCCAATCCTGAACTGTTTCGGCCAGAAGGGCATCCTGCCGATCGTCCAGAATCTCCCGGTAGGTGCGCGTCGCGCTGACGATCGAGGGGATGCCGCACATGGCGGCCTCGAGCCACTTGATCTCGCTCTTGGCGTCCGCAAACGGGCCGGGTGCGAGAACCGCGAGGTTGATATCCGCCCCCGAGAGCGCCTCCCAATAGGCTGAAACGTCGTCGGTGAAACCGAGCTGGCGCACACGATGAGCGAACCGCCGGAAGCCCGGGCCAAGGCGCAGATAGCCGGCAATCACGAGCCGGACATGCGGATGCCGCTCCATGATGGCGAGAAGCGCCGGCGCGGCGAAGTCGTTGAAATCCTTGTTATGCGCCCGCGTGCCCGATCCGTAGAAGACCGTCAGCGCCGCGGCCGAAACGGGTGCGTGGGGGCGCCTCAGGAAGGGAAGGTTTCGCGTATCGAGGCCGTTGCGCAGGACATGACAGACCCCTGAGCGGACGAGCGGGCGCATCCGCTCGGCCAGAGCCGGCGTGGAGGCCAGGCCAATGTCGCAGGCCTGCATGGCGTAGCGGAACAGCGGCACGCCGTATTGCAGATCGACGTATTGCTTCGGCGTGATCTGTCCCTCGAAGCTCTCCAGGGGATCCGGGAACAGCGCCGCATCGAAGACGATGTCGTCGATCTCATAAATCGTCGGCAGGCCGAGGGCGCGCGCGTAGAGGATCGCGTGCAGGACGCCGGGAAAGGCCGCCACGCGGTAGAAGATGACCGCCGATGCCCTGTCGATCGCCGGGCGGCAATCGGCGGCCTCGTCTTGCCGGAAGACCTCGACCGTCCAGCCGCCATGCTCGAGCTGCTGGATCTTCTGCACGACGCGGTAATGATCGCATTGCGGAAGGTCGCGGTTGGCGACGATGACGATATGTCCGTTCGCCGGAACGGCAAGCGGTGCCGGCAGCGGATCAACCGCCGCAATCAGGCTTCCGATCTGGTCGAGGCAGGCGGTGAGACGATCGTCCGCTTCCTTCCGCCGGCCGGCGGCGTAGTGGGTCCGCGCCTCCTCGCTTGCGCGGGCGAAGGATGCCACGATGGCGCGGTGTGCGGCAGCGCGCCAATGCGGATTGGCATGCCAATCCGCGGCCGAGCGCCGGACGCGGTCGAGCGCCTCTGGTAGGTTGCCCGGCCGCGCGAGCAGGCCGTCGATGGCGTGGATATGGCTCCACACGACGGCGCCCGGCACGTCCGCCGCATTCACGAAGGCGCGCGCCGCATCGTTGGTGCGGTTGAGCCTGAGAAGCGTGTCGCCGCGCCGATGATGGAGGCGGCCGGAGACGAGACCGGCCTTGAGCGCCCGGTCGAACGCCTCCTTGGCCGCGGCAGCGTTGCCACGGAGGAGATGGTACTCACCGATTCTTTCGAGCAGTTGGGCCGAGCAGGCCTGTCGCACGGCCTCCAGCTCCCAGAGCTGAAAGCCCGTATCGATGAAGTGCCGCAGGGCATTCAGCCGCCCGGGCGGCGGCGGAGCGATACCCTCGGTCAACAGAGAGCGGTAAGCCGCCTCGTCGAAGCTCTCGGGAAAGCGTTCCTCCCCGAGCAGCCGGACCAGCGCCGCGGCCTCGCTCGCAGGCTCGCCCCTCTGGATGCCCTTGCCGAGCCAGTGACGGTACAGATCTGCATCGCTGGTGCCGGCCGACGAATCTGGATTGTTCGAGCGATAGAAATTGGGATCGAAGCGCAGGCGCAGCGAAATCGGGGCGAGCCGCTCCACTCCTTCCGTCAGGAAGGCGACCAGCCCTTCCATGCGGGAGGCGGGTGGGTGTGTCAGCCACCCCTCATTCAGCAACGCGAACTCGTGGAGCACGAAGAGGTCGAGCCACGCTCCCGGCAGGACCCGCGCGGCGACCAGAAGATGGACGAAGCTTTCGGCGGGGCGGCGCCCGTTCAGGGCCGCGCCGGAAGCGAGCATGCGTTCGTATTCCTGCTCGAAGGCCGACAGATCGGCCCCGTGAGCACGCCCCTCGAAGCGTCCGAAACGCAGATAATGCTCTCTGAGCTGCCACGGCTCGGTCAGGCCAGCCAGATCGTCGTAGAGCGCACGGTAATGCTCGGGGATGAAATCGATCGGCAGCGCTCCCTCTTCGGCTTCGAGAGCGGCGACCAGAGCGGCCGCATTGGGGAAGCGGCCTTCGGCCCGACCATGCTTGAGGTAGTGCTGTTTGAGAACCTTGCTCTCGTCCCCGAGGATCGCGAGGTCGGGATAGTACCGGCGGTAGAAGGTGGGATCGAAGCCGCCTCCCTTCCCTACCTCGGATATCCGTGGGTCGAACTGCCGGGAGATCGCCCTGGCTCCGACCTGCTTCGAGAGCATTTGCAAGCTACGCTTGAACAATGTCAGCAACCTCGTGCACAGCCCAGTCGGAACGTCTCGGGGTGATCGTGGACGGATCCTCCGTCTCGGGCACAGCCTCTACATCGGTGGGCCGGCATCGGTTCGATCGTGCAAGACGGAATGGCGGTTCGGCCGCGCCGCCGCTCTCTGGCGGGGCGAAGGCACGGAGTCAGGGGCAAAAACCCGACGATCAGGTCGATTGCGGGGTCATTCTGGAATCCAGGCGCGGCTGCAGGTCCGCCTGCCGGGGAGAGGCTCGGCGCTTCGCCCACACCGCTCTGTATGACGTCCACGTCGGATTGCCGGGCCCCGCATGCTGCCTCCCGCACTGCACCAAACGCAGCAGTAGCCGGAGGGTCGAGCATGAGCAATCCTCATCCCCATCACAGGCCCGCCACCCGGTACCGACGGATACGGCAGGGACCGGCCCACCCTTCTCCCACGGATGAGGCGCGCTATCGAAACTCGCAAGACCTCTACGCCCCTCGGAGCGGCTTGTATCGCTCTCCGCCTGACAGTGTGAAGCGAGGCTGGGCTTCCAAGCCTGTGGCCTCCACTATCAGATGATTGCAACTGCGCTGGCGTGGCGGGTAACGTCAAAACCTGCGATCGGCTGAATAGGTGAGGCTTCCGCGACATGCATTCCGGTTTCCTGTCGCTGGACGCGTTCCTGAACCGTCGGTCCACGGACCGGCGCCTCGCCCGCCTCACGCACGACGTTCCGCTGCCGGAGGCACGGGGCATCGAGTTCGGGCCGGCGAACAACCCGACGGCGCTGCCCGAGGGCATCCGTGTGGCGTATGTCGACCATGCCACGGACGCCGAGGTCGGGCTGCCGGATGCTGTAACGATCGACTATGCCTGGGCGGGCGGGGGCTCACTGGCGGCAGTGATCGGGCAAGAGGGGCTCGACTTCGCCATCGCTGCGCAGGTGGCGCAATACGTGCCGAACCTGCTCGGGTGGTTCCGCGGCATTCACGCCGTTCTGCGGCCAGGCGGGGTATTCAACCTTTCGCTGCCCGATCGGCGCTTCATGTTCGATGTAGGCCGCACCAACAGCACCATCGCCGAACTGGTCGAGGCGGATCTGCTGGACTACACCCGTCCGAGCCTTCGCCAAGTCTTCGCCCACACCTACGAGGCACTGGCCGTCGGACCCGGCGAGATCTGGGCGGGAGAGGACCCGGCCCAGGCAGCGCGGCTGTGCGGCGACGCCGCGCTGGCTTTGGCCTACAAGCAGGCTGGCGACACCTTCACGTCAGGCCGCTATCAGTCGTGTCATTGCTGGGTGTTCACGCCCCTCACCTTCCTCGACGCCGTCGAGGCGGCCGCGCGACTCGGTCTGTTCCCCTTTGTGCTGAATCAGATCGCCGCGGCGGAGCCGGGCGGGTTCGAATTCTACGTCTCGATGCGGCGCGACGCCGAGTCCGATCCGCAGGCGCTTCGCAGCATGCAGGAGGGCGCCATCGCCCATCTGCGCGGAGTCCTGAAACGGCAGCAACGCACGGCAAGATTGCTCGCAACCATCTGAGCCTCTTGTCGCTGACCGCATCGTACCGGGGGCGGTCATCAGGGGGGCGATCCAGAGCGCAATCATCGGAGCCCAATCGCCTGGCGACCGCGGGCTGAAACGCTTTCCGGCGATCAATTGGGCTCATGGCCCGGCGCCGGCGCCCTGTTTCACGCTGCCGGTCGGGGCCGAAGTTGAGCCGGACGGCTGCGTCTGACCAGAAACCGGCCGGCAGCGCGGGGCAGATCCCTCAGGACAGGGACGAGCCCGCCTCATTGCGGTTGCCCAGAGCATCATCCCGAAAGGTGGCTGCCGGCCTTCGGAAAAGGACGATGCTCTAAGCCAAAAGAAAACCGGGTGTTTCGGCCTGGATCGATCCAAGACGAAACACCCGGCGCTTGTTCTAGGGTCGCTCGCCGCCGAGGAACTCGGCGGCCGCGTTCGGGAAACCCTTACTTCCGGATCGCGGCAAGGCGGGCGGCCGCGGCGTGTAGGGCCGGGTTGTCGTGCGAGCCGCTCAGCGCGTAGGCCGTGCCTCCGGTCCGCCAATAGGCGGTCGTCCCGTCGCTCGAGCGTGCAACCGGCTCCGTCCCCTCGGACATGGGCGCGCCACTGCTGTGCTTGGCGAACAGGGCGAGTTCGCCGATCTCGGCCGATTGGATCGAGACCTCGATCCCCGTGCCGCTCCGGCTCGGGAAGATCTGCACGTCCCGGACGATCCACCCCTTCGGGAGAGGCGGCAGATCGACACCGGTCGCGGCTTCGAGATCGGCCGGATCGTAGGCCGAGGCCATGGGCTGGCTGGTCGTGCGGGCGCGGATCTGCACGGCCTCGCGGGCCTGCTTCGCTTCCTCGGCCAGGGACGGATCGATCGGCGAGGCGAAGGAGCCGGGAACGCCGAAGCTGCCGCTCTCGGTGTGGGCGAGCCAGCCAGCCCCGACCAGGACCACCACCGCCGCCGCCCGGCGCAGGCGGGAGCGAACCCGCTGCCACGCGAAGGCGCGGTCGATCCGGCGAGCGCTGGAGCGCAGCCGCTCCGGCGGCAGGCTCGGCACCGGCAAGAAGGCTTCGCGCAGGGCGTCGCGGTCGCGCAGGTCGGCCATGACCTGCAAGGCGTCCTGAGGATTGCGCGCGAGATGCGCCTCGACCTCGACCCGACGCATCGGCTCGAGTTCACCATCGACATACGCGATGAGTTCGGTTTCCGTAACCGGATCGATCATCAGCCCACTCCGACTGCCCTGCTTGCCCACCGTCGAACCTCTTCGTTTTCCGGTGTCTTTGGTTGTTAACGGCTCAACAGGGTCATCAATTCCCACCGACGACGCGCAGATGTGCACGACCACGGTCGGGACCATCGTCGGAGGAGCCGGCGGTGGTCTTGCTCTTGCGGCCGCCCTCCTCGAAGGCGCGCAAGGCCGCCCGGCCGCGGCCGAGCCGCGACATCAGGGTCCCGATCGGGATTCCGAGCACGGCCGCCGCATCGGCATAAGCCATGCCTTCGAGCGTCACGAGGTGGAGCGCGGCGCGCTGCTCCTCGGGCAGTCCTTCGAACGCCTTGCGGATCTGCATGAGCCGCACCTGCCCCTCTTGGGCCGGCGGTGCCACGTCGTCGGAGAGCTGCACCAGCACATCGGCGTGGCGTGCCTCGACGCGTTTGCGGCGCTGCTCATCGATGAAGACGTTGTGCAGCACCGTCATCATCCAGGTGCGCAGGTTGGTATCCGGCCTCAGGTTCGCGCGCGATTCGAGGGCGCGAACCATGGTATCGTGGACGAGGTCATCCGCTTTCAGCGAATCCCGCGTGAGCGACCGGGCGTAGCGCCGCAAGGGCACCAGCAGGTCGACGATTTCGGAGCGTTTCGAGCGCATTCTGTCGGCCACCATAATCCGTTGACGGCTGGCCCACGCCTTTAATCCGGCGCCTCGTTCTTTTTTTCGAAAAAATTCGCGCGCTCCGGAAACCGGGCGCTCGTCACGACACGCGGCCCTGCGGCGAGAGAGCCGCGCGCGGGTTCAAGCGCCCTGAAAACGCGAACAGCCCGGGCGGATGCGAGATCCGGCCCGGGCTGTTCGTATTACCCCAGCAGATGGTTCGAACGAGCCGGCGCTTGGTGTCTCTCACGAAACGCCCGCCGCGCTGTCATCGCCAGAACGAGAACGGTCAGAGACCGGGCGTTTTGTGAGGCACTCTAGTTCTCCTCGTCGCCCGGCTCGTACACTTCGGGCCGGGTCGAGGCGGCGCTGGCGACCGGCGTCGGCGCCTCGATGGTGGAGGGCACGTTCACGCCGTCGCGCTTGTAGATGTCGTCGCGGAACTGCACCGTGCCGTCCGGGGTCGCCCAGGCGGTGATGTAGGTCCAGTAGACCGGCACGGGCTGGGTCAGCGTCGCATCGATGCGCTGGCCGCTCTCCACCGCCTGCTCGACATGGGCACGGTCCCAGCCGGGCGTGTCCTTCAGCAGCCATGTGATGTACTCGCGCACGTTCTGCACGCGCACGCAGCCCGAGGAGATGAAGCGGAAGTCGTCGCCGAACACGCCGCGGGAATTGGTGTCGTGCATGAACACGCCGTGCGCATTCGGAATGTTGATGCGCACCACGCCCATGGAGTTGAAGTCGGCACCGGAATCCTGACGGTAGGTGTAGCGGGTGCCCTCGTCCGAGTTCCAGTTCACGGAGCGCGGCGAGATCTCCTGCCCCCCCGAGAGGATGCGGATCTTGTTGTCCGTGAGGTAGTTCGGATCCTTCTGCATCTTCGGGATCAGATCCTTCCTCACGATCGAGGCCGGGACCGTCCAGGTCGGGTTGAAATTGATCTGCGTCGCCTTGGTGTTCATGATCGGCGATTGGCGGTCGATCTTGCCGACGCCCGCGGCGTGCAGCGTCACGACCTGGCCGTTCTCCACCGTCTGCACCAGGGCGGCGGGGATGTTGGTGATGACGAAGCGCCGGCCGAGATCGCCCGAATAGGAGCGCAGGCGGATCACGTTGGTCTCGAGCTGGCGCAGGCGCACCTCGGCGGGCACGTTCATCGCCGCCTGGGTCGCCGGGCTCATCTGGCCGGTCTGCGACAGGCCGTGCCGGGCCTGGAAACGCTTCACGCCGGCCGCGACGTAGGAATCGTAGACGCCCGCACCGCCGGCCGTGGCATCGAGGTCGCCGGTGACGATCAGGCGCTGGCGCACCGCCGCCACCGCCGGTCCGCGGGAGCCGACGCGCAGGCCGGCCGCGCCGGTCACGTTCTGCCAGCCGCCACGGGAGACGATGGCGCGGTACTTCTCGGCCATCGCCTCGGTCGCCGCGATGGTGTCGGGCGAGAGGATCGGCGTCGAGGAGCGATGCACCTGCATGGTGGTCGGCGAGGAATAGTCCTGCGCCCACTCGGCCTGGGCGAACCCGCCCTCGCGGGCGAGCGCCGGGCCGGCGAGCACCGTCGCCGCCACGAGGGCGGCAGCGAGGGGGCGGAAGTGGGGGTGGCGCGCGCTCTGCAGCATCGATCCGGGCTCTGGATAAAGGTGCGGTCGGTGGATCCGGCCGGGAGTCATGGCTCAAACGCGAGGCGTCAAAGAACCAAGTCTCGGCCAAGTCCTCGTGCCGCGGTTGTCGCGGTCTCGTGGTTAAGAAGCCATGCCGTTCCGGGCTACATTATGGCGTCCGCGTGTGAGGGCGCACGCAGAGCGTCCAGGGATGCTCTCGGGGAGGCCTCGCCGGGGCGCGGCGGCATGGCGCCGGCCCGGCCCCTACCGGAGCGGCACGAAGCGGCGTAAGGCTCGTGTCCATGCCGAGCCCACGCCGCGACCGGACCGGAGGAGCGCCGCGCGTCCTGCGCGGGCTGACCGCCGTGGCCGCCCTCTACGCGCTGGTGCTCCAGGCCCTGCTCGGCAGCATTGCCGCCCTTCCCGTCACGGGCGCCCCCGCCTTCCTCTGCCAGCCGATCACACAACAGATCGCGGACGGAGCCGTCTCCGCCGAGGCGGCGACGGACGGGCTCCCGGGCGCGGATTCACACCACGCCGGCTGCTGCACCGCCGCGCATCACGCGCCCGCCGCCACGCTCCCGCCTCACCTCTCCGCCGAGGCCGCGCGGCCCGAGCGGGACGCCGCCCGTGCCGACTGGTTTCGCGCGCCACACCGGACGGCCCGTCCGCCACCCTTCACCCTCGCCCACGCCCGAGCCCCGCCGGCTGCCTGACCCGCCCGATCCAAACGATCCGTCGCCAAGCGATCCCTCGCCAAGCGATCCTTCGATGTCAGACAACCGGAACCGTCCCATGCCCCGCTTCTGCCTCAGCGCCCCTCTTCGCGCCGCCCTGCCGCTCGTCCTGATCGGCTCAAGCGCTGTTCCTTGCGCCGTCTTCGGCCTCGTCTCGCCCGCCTCGGCCCATGCCGTGCTGGAGCGCAAGGAGGCCGTGCCCAACGCCGCCTATCGCGGCGTCGTCCAGATCATGCACGGCTGCGACGGCCGGCCGACCACTCGCATCAGCATCACCATCCCCGAGGGCGTGACCGGGGCCAAGCCGATGCCGAAGCCCGGCTGGACGATCGAAACCGTCAAGTCGGCCTATGCCCGGTCCTACCCGTCCTTCCACGGACAGGTCTCGGAGGGCGTCACGAAAATCACCTGGAGCGGCGGCAGCCTGCCGGACGAGCAGATCGACGAGTTCACCTTCTTCGCCCGGATTTCCGACGCCTTCGCGCCGGGCGCCACGATCTACTTCCCCGTCGAGCAGGACTGCACCGAGGGCAGCTACCGCTGGAGCGATGTTCCGGCCGAGAACGGGAGCGCTCAGGCCCTGAAGGCGCCGGCTCCGGCGGTGCGGGTCATCGCCGCGCAGGGGACGACGACCCAAGCCACGGCAACGGCGGCGCCGGCTGCCCCCGCCGCGAAGGCCGGAGCGATCGCGATCGAGGCGCCCTGGCTGCGGGCGACGCCGGGCGGCGCGAAGGTCGCCGGCGGCTACGTGACGCTGCGCAACACCGGCCCCGAGCCCGACCGGCTGACGGGCGCCGCGATCCCCCTGGCGGGCCGCGCCGAGATCCACTCGATGACGACGGAGGGCGGCGTGATGAAGATGGCCCCCGTCGAGGGCGGCCTCGCCCTCGCTCCCGGGGCTGGCGTCGTGCTCAAGCCCGGCGGCTACCACCTGATGTTCCTCGATCTGAAGGACGGGGTGAAGGCGGGCGAGACCGTCGCGGGCACGCTGACCTTCGAGCGGGCCGGAACGGTGCCGGTGACCTTCACCGTGGCACCGATCGGCGCGCAAGGACCCGACAGGCAAGGACCCGGCGCCGCCGCGCCCGAGGCCGACAGCCACAAGCACCACCACTGACCGGCGACACCGCCGCGCGGGCCAGAGCCGCGATGGAGAACCGGCGCGCGGGGCTCGAGGCCCGAACTCCGCGCGCCCTCCCCTTTCCCGCTCCGAACGGAGACACGACCATGCGCCTTCACGCTTTCCCGGCCGCCCTCCTTGCTCTCGGCTTTGCCGCGGCCAGCCCGGCCCACGCCCATGACTACAAGGCCGGCCCGCTCAAGATCGGCCATCCCTGGTCACGGGCGACGCCCGGCGGCGCGCGGGTCGCGGCCGGCTACCTCACGGTCACGAATACCGGCACCGAGCCCGACCGACTCACCGGCGGCGCGATCGAGACGGCCGGGCGCGGGGAGTTGCACACGATGTCGATGGAGGGCGGCGTGATGAAGATGGCGCCGCTCGCCGACGGCCTGGCGATCCCGCCCGGCCAGACGGTGACGCTCGCCCCCAGCGGCCATCACCTGATGTTCCTCGACCTGAAGGTGCCGCTGAAGAAGGGCGAGCGGGTGAAGGGGACGCTGAGCTTCGAGCGGGCCGGGACCGTTCCGGTCGAGTTCGCCGTGGAGAGTCTGGCCGCCAAGGCCCCCGAGACACGGTCCGAGAAGGGGCCCGCGGCGCACGATCACGGGGGACACGACCATGGCCACTGAACCCGGGCCCGAGCCCCGGACGGCACCTCCCGCCTCGCAGCGGGGAGGCACGCTGATCCTCGTCGCCTTCGCGCTCGCCCTCGTCGGCATCGTGGCGGCGACGGTCGCCTTCCTGCCGCGGGGGGACAGGCCCTCTGCCCTGTCGGTGGTCGGCGGCCCGTTCCGGCTCGAATCCTCGAAGGGGGGCACCGTCGATTCGCAGGCGCTGAAGGGCAAGCCCTTCCTCGTCTTCTTCGGCTTCACCCAGTGCCCGAACGTCTGCCCGACGACCCTGGCCGACCTCGGCACCCTGCTCGACGCATTCGGGGCCCAGGGCGGCGACATCCAGGCCTACTACATCACCCTCGACCCTGAGCGGGACACGCAGGCGGTGATGCGCGAATACATGGCCTCGTTCACCGACCGGATCACGGGATTGACCGGCACGCCGCAGCAGATCGAGCGGGTGGCGCGCGACTACCGCGCCTATGTGAAGCGGGTGCCGCTGCCGGGGGGCGACTACACCCTGGAGCATACGCTGATGGTCTACATGATGGACCGCGACGGCGGCTTTGCCGGACCGCTCGACCTGAACGCGGGGCACGCCCTCGCCCTCAAGCAATTGCGAAAACTGGTTTCCGACGGCCGCAGCACCTGACCGTTTCGGCCCGCGGGTGCCGTTCCTCCCTTCCGCGGCCGACCGCATCAGAAAACAGCGTTCTCCGAAACCGGCCTGCGTTGACGTTCGAGCAAGCTTGGCCATAGCTGGCGCCATGCGAGGGCGCTTGCCGGGATGGTCCGTGTGCCGCGCGGTCATCGCCGTGGCCGCGCTCTACGCGCTTGCCCTGCAGGTCGTCCTCGGCGGAGCCTCGCTCGCCGGAAGCCTCGGCCCGCAGAACGGTCTCGTCCACATCCTCTGCGCCCCCGATGCCGGGGAGTCCGACGGCCCCCTGAAGTCGCATCCGGGCCACGGGCACCTGCCCTGCTGCCAGGCCGCGCACGCCCTGCCGAGCCTGGACGTTCCGGAGCCTGCCCACGCCATCGTGGCGTGGCCGCGGGAGCGGACCGCCCCGATCGCATGGCGGCCCGAGATCGTCGCCCTCCCTCGTGCGCCGCCCGGCACACGCCCGAACGCACGCGCCCCGCCCGTCGCCTGATCGATCGCCTCTCCCGATCCTTCAGACAACGGACGTTTCCTCATGCCTTTCCGTCACCGGGCCGTGCCGCGTGCCGCCCTGCCCTCGACCCTGCTCGTCTCCGGCCTCGTCCTGTCCGCCCCCGTCCTTGCGCAGGCGCCTCCGGAGCGCGCGACGCTTTCGGAAATCAGCGTCTCCGCTTCGCCCGCCACCGGGCTCCCCGCCGGACCGGCCGAGACCGCCGGCTCGCTCACCGTGCCGAGCGTGGCCGCGCAGCGGGCGGCGGTGAACGCCACCGTCGGCTCGGTCGCCTTCGTCGATGCGGCGACGTTCCAGGACCGCTACGCCAACACCGTGCGCGACGTGCTGAAGGACGTGCCCGGCGTGTACGTGCAGGAGCGCTACGGCCAGGAGATGCGCCTCTCGATCCGCGGCTCCGGCATCGCCCGCGGCTTCCATGTCCGCGGCATCGAACTCTTACAGGATGGCATCCCGCTCAACCTCGCCGACGGCAGCGGCGACTTCTACCAGATCGATCCGCTGAGCCTGCGCTCGGTCGAGGTCTATAAGGGCGGCAACGCGCTCACCTTCGGCGCGACGACGCTCGGCGGCGCGGTGAACTTCGTGACGCCGACCGCCTACACGGCGCTCGCGCCGAACATCGTTCGGATCGACGGCGGCAGCTTCAACACGATCCGCGAGCATTTCCAACTCTCGCGGATCTCAGGGCCGGCCGATATCCTGATCTCCGGCACCGCGACCCATTCCGACGGATTCCGCGATCACGAGACCCAGCGCACCCGCAACGTGAACGCCAATTTCGGCTACCGCCTCGCGCCGGGCGTCGAGACGCGGTTCTTCCTCGGTTTCTATGACACCGACCAGAAGCTGCCCGGCTCGCTCTCGCTGTTCAACGCGCTGAACAATCCACGCCTCGCCAACCCGGCGGCAATCACCGGCAACCAATCGCGAAAGGTCACGACGGAGCGGATCGCCAACCGCACCTCGTTCGAGCTGGAAGTCGGGCGCCTCGACCTCGATTCCTGGGCGATTCACAAGAACCTCTATCACCCGATCTTCCAGGTGATCGACCAGGACGGCTGGACCTACGGCGTCGCGCCGCGCTGGGCCGGCACGTTCGATCTCGGCGGCTTCCGCAACGACCTGATCCTCGGGCTGCGGGCCTTCGCCGGCATCAACGACGCCCGGCAGTTCGTGAACGTGGCAGGGTTCCGCGGCGCTCAGACGCTCAATGCCCGCCAGAGCGCCTCGAACTACGAGGCCTATGCCGAGAACCGGTTCTGGTTCCGGCCCGACATGGCGCTGATGACCGGCGCCAAGCTGTTCTCCTCGAACCGCACCTTCAGCGACAAGGGCGGCCTGCCGGCGAGCCCCACGGCGCGCTTTGCCAACGTCACCTACGAGGGCATCAACCCGAAGCTCGGCCTGCTGTGGCAGCCGCTGCCGGAGATCCAGGTGTTTGCCGACGTCACCCGCTCGCGCGACGTGCCCGACTTCTCCGACCTCGCACAGATGAACCTGCTTGGCACCACCTTCGTGCCGCTCGAGGCCCAGCGCGCCTGGACCTACGAGGCGGGCTCGCGCGGCCGGATCGACCGCCTCGCCTGGGACGTGACGCTCTACCGGGCGGAAGTCCGCGACGCGCTGATCAACTTCACGCCCAATCCCGGCCTGAACATCCCGGCGGCGACCTTCAACGCCCCGCGCACCCGCCACCAGGGCGTCGAGGCCGCCGTGACGCTCGACCTCGCCACCGACCTCACCGGCGTCGGCGACCGGCTCAGCCTGACGCAGATCTGGACCCATAACGACTTCCGCTTCGTCGGCGACCCGGTCTTCGGCAACAACCGCATCGCCGGCGTGCCGGTGAACGTCCTGCGCACGGTGCTGGGCTACCGGCATCCGAGCGGCTTCCATCTCGCCCCCACCCTCGACTGGGTGCCCCAGGGCGCCTTCGCCGACCACGCCAACACCCTCAAGGTGCCGGGCTATGCTCTCCTCGGCCTCCAGACCGGCATCGACTTTGCCAACGGCGTCTCGCTGTTCATGGATGCCCGCAATCTGACGGACGAACGCTACGTCTCCGACATTTCGGTGGTGACCAACGCCGCGACCGTGGCCGGCGGGCCGGTGGCGTTCTTTCCGGGCAACGGCCGCAGCGTGTTCGGAGGCGTGCGGGCCTCGTTCTGAGGGCTCGGGCCCCTCAACCGACGCCGGCTCATGGCCGACGTCGGTTGAGGGTGTGAAGCGAAGGGCTGCCCCTGTCCTTGAATGGTCTCACCACGTCCGCGCCATCATGAGCATATCCTCCGGCTTGCCGCGGATATTGAGAGCTTTGGACTTCCGACCTTCCCGCTGGAAACCCAATTGTTCGTAGAGATGGATAGCGGGCGCATTCCACGGAGCAACTTCAGCCTCGATGCGACAGAACCCCTCCCAATCCGATGTGCGGGCTATCGACGTTTCAACGAGCTTCCGACCGATCCCCTGATTGCGTCGATCTTTCAGGACCGACATGCCGAATCGAGCAGCGTGGCACGTTTCTCTTGAGCTTCCTGTCCAGAAATCCAGGAGACCCACAACGTCATCGCCATCAAGGGCCAGCAAGATAAAGCTGCGATTTGAAACGGCAGCGCGATTGATAAACTCGATGCCCTCTTCGACACCCGGAGGAGACCGGTGTGTGATGGTATCGGGCGCTTCGATCGATAGCGCTCGCATGAATGCCACCATGTCAGCAGCGTCACTTTTCATTGCGGTGCGCACGCGGATCATTGTCAGCATCAAGGCCTTTCATGCAAAGGATTGAGCTTCGTTCTACTGAGGCGTTGCCGAAGTGATCGAGGAAGGTGAATAAATCCTACAGGGTGCTTCCAGACACGGCGCCCTTTTGTATCGACGCATCGCGTGCATAGGTACATACGCGCACTGCATCTGCGGAGGGCCGCCATGCTTAGCATCAGGGATGAGGAAGTCCGGACCCTCGCTGAAACCGTCATGAAGAAATCCGGCGCGCCCAACCTCACCGCCGCGATCAAGCTTGCCTTGCAGCATGAGATCAAGCGCGCCGACGAGGCTCTCCCCCTGATCGAGCGTGTGGCTGCGATCCGCGCGGCGGCGCTGGCGAAGGCCGATCGGGCGCCCGCTCCGCCTCTGAGCGAGGACGAACGCGACGCCTTGTGGTTGCGCTGAATGTTCGTCGACACCTCGGCCGTCGTCGCCATTCTGGCCGGTGAGCCCGAGGCATCCGCCTTCGCTGCCTGTATCGAGGCGGCCGAACGCCGGGAAACCGGGCCGCATGTCCGCCTTGAGGCGGTGATCAACTTGGCGCGCATCCTCGGCCTTCCGGTCGCGGCGGCCCAGGAAATGTATGACGCCTTCCTAGAGGCGGCCGGAATCACCGTCGTCTCGATTAATGATGCCGTCGCCCGCCGGGCGGTGGCGGCCTTCGACACCTACGGCAAGGGCCGGGGCCACCCGGCGCAGCTCAATTTCGCCGACTGCCTCTCCTACGCCTGCGCCGCCACCGGCCGCGTTCCGATGCTCTTCAAGGGTCGGGACTTCCTCCACACGGACTTAGAAATCGCATCGTAGGGTGCCGGCCCAATGGGGCCTTCCGAGCCTCGAAGGCCCGTCCCCTCAATACTGAACCGTCGCGCGAAGCCCCAGCACGGCGGCGTTGCGCACCCGGCGGCCTTCCGGGTCGCGCGGGTTGGCGATGCCGCCGCCGGGATGCAGGATCAGTTGCGCGTCCGGCTGGACGGTGAAGCCCGGCACCACCACCGCCTGATAGGTCGCCTCGATCACCGTCTCGGCCCGCCGCCGCGGCATCGGCATGCCGGTCAGGACGATGGTGTCGATATCGGACCGGCGCGCGTCGTCGGAGAGGCGGGCATGCGCCAGGCTGAGGCCCACCGTGTCGTCGTCGCGGCCGGGCAACAGGCCCTTATAGGCGAGGCCGGTGTCGAGATAGGCGGAGACGAGGCTGGAACGGGTCGGCGACCACGCCGCTCGCACGAAGAAGCCGAGGCCTTCGTCGTCCTTGCCGGTTTCCCGGTAGAGCGTCTGGTCCCAGATCGCGTAGATCCCGGCATTGCCGCGCAGGCGCCGGCCGATGCCGGTGGAGTTCGGGTCGGCGAGCGGCAGGCCGGTCTGATCGAAGCGCAAGCTCTCGAAACGCCCGAAATGCTGCCAGCCCCCGAGGGTGATGTCGCCGGGCAGTTCCTTCGAACCTTCCTGCGTGTTGAAGGCGTAGGTCGCCTCGGCCACGACGAGGGCGGGGTCGCGGGTGCGAAAATTGGTGCCGGTGCGGTCGAGGCGCTGCCCCTCGGGGTCGTCGCCGGGGCGGCTGGCCCCGGCCGGGTCGCCGTCGTAGAGCCCGGCTTGGAGCGAGAAGCCGTTGCCCGGCACGTATTTGGCCCGGATCGCAGGCGCGGCGAGCGGGTAGGCCGGGCCGCCGCTCGGCAGGTCGAGCCCGGTGATCGCCGGCCAGCCGAAGGTCGAATTCACGAACAGGGTCGCGGTCTGGCTGACGAAGAACTCGGTGTCGGCCGCCTGCTGGCCGATCCGGATGCCGAGCTTCCCGTCGAAGAGTTGCTGGTCGAGCCACAGCACGTAGAGGCGGGAGGCCGGCAGCGCCTCGATCACGCTCGCCGGGATCAGGTTGCCGACGTAGTAGCGCGACAGGCCGGTGCCGTGGATGAAGTAGGCGTTGGCGTGCATCGTGGCGCCGTCCCAGCCGGCGAGCCGCTGCAGGTCGAGGTTGAGCCGCAGGTTCAGCCGGTCCTCGACGATCGCCCCCTGGCGAATGCCGCCGACGGGATTGCCGAGCGTCTCGGCGATGTAGGTGAGGCTGTACTCGATGCCCCGCTCCTTCAGCAGGAGCCGCAGGCCGAACGGGTCGCCGAGCGGTCCGAGGGAGGGTTCGATCGAGCGCACGTAGCCGCCCGAGGCCTGGCTCGTCGATTCCGGCTGGGACACCGAGATCCGCGGATCACCGCCCGCGCCCTCGTAGACCGGCCGCCCGGTGGGCTGCGCCAGGGCGGGCGATCCGGCGAGGGCCGTCAGGGCGAGCGCGACGGGAAGGGCGCCTGGAATGGGGCGGCGAGGCAAAAGCCGTTTCCTGCGGGGGACGAGAGAGCATGAGCTTATGGCGTCCTCCGTAATCCTGCCAGGGCATCAGAACGGAAGACTAATTTCAGGGCTTGAAGACCGTCCTCCAAAGATTGAACCGTACCCACACTTGCCACCCAAATTGCCGCAGCAGAATACCCTTACCTGATAATTAGTTTTTATTGCTCTAGATGATACTTAGAAAGATTTTCATGCACTGCGCGCTCAGCCTCTATAAACAAACTATCCGCATTTGGTATAGTTATTGTGCGGGTGAGCACCTCTTCTATGACTTCCTTCGTAATAACGAGTACGCCGAGCCTCTCAGCTTGATCAAGATCGGCTCGAATCTCTTCGCGAGTGCGCGACGTCACCATGACTGGAATGACTTTTAGATGGCGGTTGCCAGATAGCACGATCCGTTCCTTTACAAGCTGCGCTCGTTGTATCAACATTGGAAGCTTGTTGTCAGCCTTCAGCAATCCTGTCGTGCACTCTACTACGAAGAAATGTCCTTCAGGCGTCGTAGCGATGAGATCAGCAAAATCTTGTGTTTTTGCCGTACCTCCTAATGTTGCAGTTGAAAGTCCGAGTAGCCATAAGAGCCAAGATACGCCTATCTCCAAATCTCGAGCATTTTGTCCCCTTCCCTGCTTTGAAAGAAATTCCCGAAGAAGCACGAGCTCAAGGTCAAATACCTCGAAGGCTGTCCTACGAGGATTTTGAGATGTCGTAGGATCTACGATCCAGAAGAAGTGCTGCGCCACGCCGCTGTAGGACGCAAAGCACTGTATTACGGATGACGATGGAACTTCTATTTTTACATTACCAATTTTAAATTTTTCGGACTCTTCCCAGTTAAGCTCTTCACCGCACAATGACGTTCTTGCAAAAACCTTTCCTTGGTGAAGCACACGATATCCTAGCCTAAACCCCTTATTGTCAAGCGAGTTGGCAAGCCTAACTTTAAGAAACGCTTCATTCCCTGAGATATAGGAATCTGTATCTATCAGAGCAACCTGAAATGCAATCACGGAAATGTTCAGATTACCACGGAGAGAGCCAAGCTGTAACGAATGAAGGACATCTTCTAGGCCATGATATGGCTCTAAAGCTGCCCGCAGATGCCAACCGAGCGCGACAACATCTAAATATCCATCTACTATGGCACCATCGAGACGCAGAACATTCAACCGCTGCTGAATCGCGAGCCCATCTTCATGAAACGGCTCGAAGTTGGTGGCATAGCGCCCGGCTTCACCTGATGGAAATCTGAGCTCGCCAAATGGCGTTGAAATGGAGCCAAGCAATGCTCGTCTGATAAATTCTTCGGAAGACATATTAACTTCGGAAATATTGAATCTTCCTGCCAATACATCGCTAGTTTCGAAAGATGATTTCTCTAAATCTATACTTGTATTTCTAAAAAGAGACGCTTGCACAAGGGTGAACACCCCCAAGTGCTTGACTGCTACAAACGCGAATATGTCGGCTTGGTAGCCACCTTCGATGGGACGAAGCGCATCAAAGAAAGCACTGACATTTTGTTGGGCAGGGTCGGTTGAAGCGTTTTTCAAAATCAACTCCTTGGTTTCATCATTATAGAAATTATCGGGCATCCAATCAACTGACAGGTGCATCCTTCTTTATCGAATACATCCATGCCCTATCAATAAAACACGGACGCAATTGCACCAACGCGAATTTATTACGCAATCTCGTCATGATTATGCAAATACAATAACTTTTGCATTTTTGCGATACTGCCGTATAGATATTGTAGTTTTACATGCGTCCAAAGCGTCGCTTACAGGAGTCTTCTCACGCCGCGCTGTGATCCAGCGCCCGCAGGTTCGCCACCAGCTCCGAAAACCCGTCGCCCTGAATCAGGACGTGGCGGCGGAGCTGATCGGCCGCCGCGGCGCCATCGCTGGCGAGGATCGCGGCGACGACCGCCTCGTGCTCGGCCAGCGACTGCGCCATCCGGTGGCGGGCGCGCAGCTGCAGCCGCCGGTAGGGCGAGAGGCGGCGGTGCAGCGCCAGCGCCTGCCCGCACAGGAAATCGTTGCGGCAGGCGCGGTAGATCACCGTGTGGAAGACGTAGTTCTCACCGTAATAGGCTTCCGGATCGCCCGCGGCGGCCGCCCGTGCGCAGGATGCAAGGGCGCCCGTCAACTCCGCCTCGAGCTCCGGGGTGAGGCGGCGCGCGGCGAGCCGGCCGCAGGCCGCCTCCAGCTCCGCCATCGTCTCGAACATCTCCAGGAGATGCCCCGGCTCGGGCGCGCTCACCACCATGCCGCGGCGCGGCTTGGTCTCGACGAGCCCGGTCGCGGCCAGTTGCAGCAGCGCCTCGCGGATCGGCGTGCGCGAGACGCCGAAGCGCTCGGCGAGCTGCGTCTCGTCGAGACGCGCGCCGAGGGCGAGGCGCCCCTCGACGATCTCGTCCTCGATCGTCTGCCTGAGGCGCTGGGTCTGGTTCATCGGTCGAGTCATCGGCGATTTCCTGCCGATCCATATTCAAGGGCGTTGACAAAATATGCAAGATGACGCGATCTTGCATTAAATGCTGCGCTGAAACGTATATTGTGCGCTGCACAAAAGTCCGCGTGAACGGACGAGCAGAATTCCGCGAAAGCGGTATTGGGAAGGAAACGCCATGACGCTGAACCGCCGCCACCTGCTCGCGGCCGGGCTTGCCGCGCCTGCCCTGCTGAAGCTCGGAACCGGTCCGGCCCGGGCCGCGACGACCCTCAAGCTCTCGCACCAGTTCCCCGGCGGCACCGTCGACGAGGGCGACTTCCGCGACCGGATGTGCCGGAAATTCGCCGCCGCCCTGAAGGAGCGCTCGAAGGGCGCGATGGAGGTGCAGGTCTATCCCGGCTCCTCCTTGATGAAGACCAACGCCCAGTTCAGCGCCATGCGCAAAGGGGCGCTCGACCTCTCGCTCTATCCCTCGCCCTATGCGGGCGGCGAGGTGCCGGAGATGAATATCGGCCTGATGCCGGCGCTGGTCTCCTCCTACGCCCAGGCGCTCGCCTGGAAGGACGCGCCGGTGGGCCGCAAGCTCACCGAGATCCTGGAGGCCAAGGGCATCGTGCTGGTGTCCTGGGTCTGGCAGGCCGGCGGCATCGCCAGCCGCGAACGCCCCCTGCTGACGCCCGACGACGCCAAGGGCATGAAGGTCCGCGGCGGCTCGCGCGAGATGGACCTGATGATGAAGCAGGCCGGCGCGGCCACGCTCTCGCTGCCGTCGAACGAATCCTATGCCGCGATGCAGACCGGCGCCTGCGACGCGGTGCTGACTTCTTCCACCAGCCTGATCTCGTTCCGCCTGGAGGAGATCTCGAAGGCCCTGACCTCCGGCCGCGAGCGCTCCTACTGGTTCATGCTGGAGCCGATCATGATGTCGAAGATCGTGTTCTCCGCTCTGCCCAAGGACCAGCAGGATCTCGTCATGGCGGTCGGCGCCGAGCTCGAGAGCTTCGGCCAGGAGGGCGCCAAGGCCGACGACACCCGTGTCGAGGAAGTGTTCGGCAAGGCCGGCGCCAAGGTGGTGCAGCTCGACGAGGTCAATCTCGGCAAGTGGCGCGACATCGCCCGCGACACCGCCTGGAAGGACTTCGCCAACAAGAACGCGAGCTGCGCCGAGCTGCTCAAGCTGGCGGAGAAGGTCGGATGAGCCACGCCTTCGACGCGGCCTCGGCCGCCTCCGAGACGAAACGCGCCGAGGAGCCGCGGATTCCGGGTCTGCTCGGCGTGTTCGAGCGGACCACGCGCCGGCTCAACCACCTCATCCTGGTCTGCGGCGGGCTGGCGCTCGTCGCCGCCTGCCTCGTGCTCAGCTACTCCGTCCTGACCCGCTACGTCTTCCACGAGCCGACCGAGTGGCAGGACGAGACCGCCGTCTTCCTCATTGTCGGCGCGACCTTCCTCTCGGCGGCGGGCGTCCAGGCCAAGCGCGGCCACGTCGCCATCGAGGCGCTGACCGGCCTGCTGTCGCCGGGCGTCAACCGGGTACGCCTGATCTTCGTCGACATCGTCAGCCTCGCCTTCGTGACCTTCTTCGCCTGGAAGAGCTGGAGCCTGTTCCACGAGGCCTGGGAGGACGGCCAGATCTCGCAATCGACCTGGGGGCCGCCGCTCTGGATTCCCTACCTGCTGATGGCCGCGGGCATGAGCCTGCTCGCCGTCCAGTTCGTCCTGCAGATCACGGAGGCCGTCCTCTACGGCCCGCGCGCCGCCGGCTGGGCCAAGCCGAAGATCGGCATCGGGGCGGACGTGAACCGCGACATGCGCGGCCGCCCGGATCTGACGCCCGAGGGGCCGGCCCCCCTGGAGAGCACGATCACACCGACCACACCGACAGCGGCCCCGGTTCGGCCGGTCACGACGAAGGGAGGCAAGGCATGAGCACCGCCGCGATCGGCTTCCTCTATGCCGGGGCGACGCTGGGGGCGATGCTCTCGGGCATCCCCATCGCCTTCGCGCTGGGCTTCGTGGCCCTGGCCTTCATGTACGTGTTCATGCCCGCCGCCTCGCTCGATACGGTGGCGCAGAACGTCTACGAGGAGATGGCCTCGATCACGCTGCTCTCGATCCCGCTCTTCATCCTGAAGGGCGCAGCGATCGGACGGAGCAAGGCGGGCCAGGATCTCTACTCGGCGATGCATGCCTGGATGCACCGCATCCCCGGGGGCCTCGGCATCGCCAACGTGTTCGCCTGCGCGCTGTTTGCGGCGATGGCCGGCTCCTCGCCCGCCACCTGCTCGGCGATCGGCTCGGCGGGCATTCCGGAGATGCGCCGCCGCGGCTACTCGCCGGGCTTCGCCGCCGGGATCATCGCCGCGGGCGGCACGCTCGGCATCCTGCTGCCGCCCTCGATCACCATGATCCTCTACGCGGTGGCCGCCGAGCAATCGCTCGGGCGCCTGTTCCTGGCCGGCATCGGCCCGGGCTTCCTGCTGGTCGCGCTGTTTGCCAGCTGGTCGGTGTTCCGCTTCCGCTCCGAATTCGCGGCGGCCAAGCTCGCCTACGAGCGGACGGGCGCGCAGCATCCGATCCTCAAGGAGGACAGCTACAGCATGCGCGAGCGCTTCTCGACGCTGCCGCGGGTGCTGCCCTTCGTGGTGCTGCTCACCGGCGTCATGGTCGCGCTCTACGGCGGCTACGCCACACCCTCCGAGACCGCCGGCCTCGGCGGCCTGCTGGCGCTGGCGCTGATCGCGGTGATCTACGGCGTGTGGCGCTTCCGCGATCTCGACCCGATCCTCACGGCGACGCTGCGGGAATCGACCATGCTGATGCTGATCATCGGCATGTCGCTCCTCTACGCCTACGTGATGAGCTACCTCCACATCAGCCAGGCGGCGGCCCAGGCCATCGTCGCGATGCAGCTCTCGCCCTGGCTCCTGCTCGCGACCATCCTGGCGCTCGTCATCGCGCTCGGCTTCTTCCTGCCGCCGGTCTCGATCATCCTGATGACGGCGCCGATCATCCTGCCGCCGCTCAAGACCGCCGGGTTCGACCTCGTCTGGTTCGGCGTGGTGATGACGATCACCATGGAGATGGGGCTGATCCACCCGCCGGTGGGCCTCAACATCTTCGTCATCAAGAACATCGCCCCCGACATCCCGCTCAAGGACATCATCTGGGGCACCCTGCCCTTCGTGATCCTGATGGGTGTCGCCATCGTCCTGCTCTGCCTCGTGCCGGGCATCGCCCTCTGGCTGCCGGACCTGCTCCTGCCGACGACCCGGTAAGAACGGCGACCGCACGTGGACCGATGGTCTCGAGGAAGAAGAACCCTCCGTGCCCCGGCACGGAGGGTTAATCGCTTCTTGGTCGCCTCAGTAAAACTCGCCTTAACTTTCGAGCGCGCAGGATCGCCGCCTCACAGCCGCTTCCGGCACCGGACGGGAGACGATCCGTGACGAAGCCCATCGCCGACACGAAACGCGCAGAGGATGCCGCGGCCGCGCCGCCGCTGAGCCCGAGCGTGCGCCGCCATCTCGGCAAGAACCTGCGCAGCCACTATGCCGACAGCCTCACCGAGCCCGTCGGCGAGCGCCTCGAAGCGCTCATCGGCCGCCTGGACACACTGCAGGACCGGGCGCCGCGCGACTGACGCTCTCGAAAAACGGTCCCGGCAAGCCGAAAACCCCGGCCGCGACGGAGCGACCGGGGTTCTTGAAGGATGCGGTGCGGGTTTGCGCGGGAGCGCGGCGCTCAAAAGCGCCTCACGAGACGCCCGGCCGCCGACCGTGTGCTGTCGCCCACGACGGCATGGCGGGTGTCGTCTCGGGAGGCCCTCAGTCGAGGGCGACGGCGACCAGGGAAAACAGGCCCGCCAGCAGCAGGTTGCAGGCGATGAGGGCGACGACCGTCATGGATTGGATTCGCGACTGAGAGAAAACGGGGCAGGCATCGAAGGCGGCGGATGAAACCGCCGCGAGAGAAGCGTCTAGCGGGAGAAGCTTGACGGAGTGCTCATCCCGCCCGATTGCGGCGCCGAAGCGGCTCGGTTCGCCAAAACCGGTGCAGGAACATCACAGTTCTCGACCGGCGGCCACATTGCACCGTCGCGGTTGAACCGGACCTGAACCGAAAGCGCGGGACGGTCGCTCGAAGGGCTCGCGCCGGATGGTCGGGGGTTTCGCTCCGCGTGCAGATCCTCGGAAGCGAAACTCTGAAAGGCAGGCCTTGCGCGGCGCTCTTTTGCAGCGCGAGGCCGATGAACGCGGCGTCAAGAGCGGCCCGCTGGCGCGGCATGATCGGCTTCCATGCCGCCCCCGGCGCTTCGGAGCGATGAAGGCCGACACGCTGTTTTTGGGTTCACCTCGCCAATATTGCTAAGATTTGGTTAACCGATTAGGCTGGCATCGTCCCGTTTCGAGACAGGAGCCGGCCATGATCTCCCTGAACGAGACCTTCCTTACGGCAGCCGGCCTTTTTGGGCTCGGCGCATCCGCGGCATCGGCCGGAAACCCGGCGGAGCCGCAGGACTTCCGGGATTTTGACCGGAGCGATACCGCGTCCGATGGCGAGGGAAGAACGCTGTCGCAGGACGCCGCCGAGGCGGATGACCCCTTCTTTACTGCAGTCGCCGACGCCTTGCGGGAGGCGGGCTACCTGGATTCCTGAAAATCGGTTGGTTAAGCCTGCCTGATCCGCCGCCCCGCGCGGGCGCTCAGGAAGGCCGCCGCACCGCATGTCCGCATCCTCCGCCGTCTCGCCCGACGTGCTCGCCGCCATCGGCGGCACGCCCCTGATCCGGCTGCGCCGCGCTTCCGAAGAGACCGGCTGCACCATCCTCGGCAAGGCCGAATTTCTCAATCCCGGCCTCTCGGTGAAGGACCGGGCGGCGCTCTCGATCGTGCGGGATGCCGAGGCGCGCGGTCTGATCCGGCCCGGCGGCACCATCGTCGAGGGCACCGCGGGCAATACCGGGATCGGGCTGGCGCTGGTGGCCTCGGTGCGCGGCTACCGCACCGTGATCGTGATCCCCGAGACGCAATCGGCGGAGAAGAAGGAGACGCTGCGGCTCGCCGGCGCCCGGCTGGTCGAGGTGCCCGCCGTGCCCTTCGCCAACCCGAACAACTACGTCCACGCCGCCCGCCGCCTCGCCGAGCGGCTGGCGGAAACGCAAGAGGCCGGCGCCTTTTTCGCCGACCAGTTCGACAACACCGCCAACCGCCGCGCCCATATCGAGGCGACCGGCCCCGAAATCTTCGCGCAGACCGGCGGCGCGGTCGATGGCTTCGTCTGCGCGGCGGGCACCGGCGGCACGCTGGCGGGCGTGGCCGAGGCGCTGCGGGCGGCCAAGCCCGGCGTGAAGATCGCCCTGTCCGACCCCGAGGGCTCGGCGCTGCACGCCTATTACAGCACCGGCACGCTCAAGGCCGAAGGCTCCTCGATCACCGAGGGCATCGGACAGGGCCGGGTGACAAAGAACCTCGAAGGCTTCACGCCCGACCACGCGTTCCGGATTCCGGACGCGGAAGCGCTCGGCATCGTCTTCGCCCTGATGCGCGAGGAGGGCCTGTCGCTCGGCGGATCGTCCGGCATCAACATCGCGGGCGCGATCCGGCTCGCCCGCGAACTCGGGCCCGGCCACACCATCGTGACGATCCTCTGCGACGGGGCGGCGCGCTACGCCTCGAAGCTGTTCAACCCCGCCTTTCTGCGCGAGCGCGGCCTGCCGATTCCCGCCTGGCTTGCAGAGACCGGAGGCGCTCTGCCGGACTGGCGGGCCTGAGGCCCGACGACCTCCGGATAAGACCCGAGCCGGCTGAACGAAATCGCCGGCAGAAGCGTTGCTGTTGGCGCTCAGGCAAAGGGGTCTGGGCGGACCAAAGAGGCTTCCGCCGATGACCATCACCACCATCCTCCTGATCCTGCTGATCCTGCTGCTGTTCGGCGGCGGCAACTTCTACGGCGGCGGTCGCTTCCGCGGCCCCGGCTTCGGCCTCGGCGGCCTGCTGATCATCATCCTGATCGTGCTGCTGCTGACGAACCGGGTCTAAGAGTGCCTCGCAAAACTCCCGGTCTCTGACCGTTCCCATTCTGGCGATGACAGCGCGGCGGGAGTTTTGTGAGAGGCACCATAAGCCCGGCAGCACCCCTCACCGGGCGCAGGTGATGGCAACGACGGTGTCGAGAACGGGCGCCGCCGCCCCGCCCAGCGTGGTCGCGGCGCCCTTCGCAGTCTCCCTCGCCACGTCCTTGCCCGCTCCGGCGGGCAGGCCGCTCTCGCTCAGGAAGGCGGCGACGGCCTTCCCCGGTACGACGGCATAGCGGGTGGGCGGCATCACCCCGGCGATCAGGCGGGGCGCGGTGGGAAAGCGGGCGACGAGTCCGACGAGCTGGCCCGACCGGTCGAGCACCGGTGCACCACCGGCGCCGGGCTGGAGCGGGGCATAAACGCCTTCGACGGCAGCGGTGGCGGGGGCGACGCTCGGGCGGCCCTTCGCCTGGGCGCCGAGCACGAGCAGGGCTTCTCCCTCGCTCACCGGCTCTGCGCGGAGCGGCGGCGGCGCGCCACCCGCGAGCCCTTCGGCGGACAGAAGCGCGAGGCTGCCCGCCGCATCGCGCCGCTCGATCCGGGCCGCCGCACCGCCGACGCGCGGCGCGGCGCACGCTTCAAGGGCAGAGGTTACCGTCAGCACCCGCCCGCCGCCCAGCAGCAGGCCGGTCGCGGCAGGGTGCGCCTCGGCCGGCATGCCGGGCAGCGGCGGTGCTGCGGGCGCGGCCGCCATGCCGGAGGCGGGCGCGCGAGGGACCGGGCCGGTGGCCGTCGTCGGAGCGGTGGGAGCCGGCGCGTCCTCGGGAAACGGTGAAAAATTGTTGGCCACCGCGATGACGAGACGATCGACCGTATCCGCCAGCGCCCTGTCGTAGCCGAGGGTGAAGCCGCGGATGCCCTGGGGGCCTTCGGCGTAGCGGATATAGGAGCGCCCGCCCGCGGTCTCGGCGGTGATGACGATGAAGTCCGGCTTCTTCAGCTTGTAGGTGACCTTGCGGCCGGGCATCGCGGCGATGGCGCGCTCGAACAGGGCGTCGAGGCTGGTCTCCCCTTGCGGGAACGACTTGGTATCGAGGGTCACCCGCCCGTCGGTGCTCTGCCAGCGGGTGCCGCCGGGGATCGCGGTCTTTCTCGGCAGCAGCGCCTCCGGCACGCCGACCACCACGCCGCTCGCCGGATCGGGCTGGACCTTGAAGCGCGACGCCCGCCGAGCCTCCTCCGCCTCGCGCTTGAGCGCCGCGCGCTCCGGCGGCGCGAGCAGGCCGGTCGGCGCGGCGCCCGTGCGAGTCTGGTAGGTCTGGATGCCCTCGAAGCTGCGTTTGCCGAAGGCCCCGGTCGTCACGCCGTTATAGTCGCCGGTCCAGACCAGGGCATCTTGCAGGCCCCGCCGCTCCGCCTCGGGCAGTGCCTCGAAAGCCGCCCGCGCCGCCTCGAAGGCGGGATCGGGTGCGGGCGGGGCCGGGGCCGGGGCAGCGGGCCTCGGTCGGGCCGGCGCGGCCGGTGGGAGGGGCCCCTGCGCGAGCGCCCCCGTGACAAGTCCGGCGGCAAGCAGGGCCGGCAGGCCGGCGCGAAAAGCTTTCATCCGTCCCGTCATCACCACCGCTCGATTCGACCTGCGGGCGATGATGACAGCGAGGGCGTGCCCCCCACAAGCCGCGGCGCACCGCCGTCATGCGGGATCGTGATCGCGCCAAGGGGGCCGCATCGGTGGACGGGCCGGCCCCGGGCCACAGCTTTGGCGCAGAAGTTCCAGAGCAACGTCCCGAAAGGTGGTTGCCGGCTTTCGGAAAAAGATGATGCGAAAACAAGAACCTCAAGCATCGTCCTCGACCATTTCGGGCTGCTCGGCGTGCCGCTCCATGAGGCGAACCTTCCGCGGCTCGGCGGGGCGCTGTTTCTCCTCGCCGGCGTTGCCCTGATCTGCATCTTCTGAGGTCTGTCTTCCCCGATGGCCCTGCGCCAGCGTTGCGGCCGGCGCGGCAAGTGATAGCGTGCCGGCCGCGGGCGCCCCTGCTTCGGGCGCACCGGTCGGAGGAGACGCGCACATGTCCCAAGGCAAAAGTCTCGGGCCCCTCGGTGCGACGTTGATCGGCGCGATGCTGCTCGGTGTTCCGGCCCTGGCCCAGGCTCCACGTCCGGCCGCGCCCCCCCCTGCGCCCTTGAGATCGGCGACCGCACCGGTCGCGAAGACCTTTGTGCGCGAGGCGCTGGCGAGCGCGGGCGTCCGATTGGAGACCGCGCTCAAGAGCGAGGCGCCCCCCGGCGCCAAGACGGCGGCGCAGTGGCGGCGCGAGGCGGAGGTCGCCGCCCAGAACGAGGGCGGGGAGCCCGACGCCGAACTGAACGCCCGCGCCGCCGCCGTCGCAGCCGACCCGAACGACGTCCGCAACTGGCTCGACTACGCCAACGCGGCCCTTGCCGCCGGCAATGACGAGGAGCGCGCCGACTATTCCGCCCGGTTCAAGCTGAAGGGCCGCGCGAGCGCCGCCGCCTATCAGGGCTACCTGCGCGCCAAAAACCCGGCGGACGAGGCCCGCGCCCTGGCCCGGCTCGGCGAGATCCAGGCGGCCCAGTCCGAGTGGCGGTCCGCGCTGGAAGCCTACCGGGCGAGCCTCGCGATCCGGGACGAGGCGCAGACCCGTGCGGCCTACGAGACGCTGCGCGCCGAGCACGGCTTCCGCATCCTCGACTACAAGGTCGATTCGGACGCCGCCGCGCCGCGGGTCTGCTTCACCTTCTCGGAGGGTCTCGTCCCGAAGACCGATTATGCGCCCTACATCGCCGTCTCCGGCGCGGCCAACGCCGCCGTCACGGCGGAAGGCTCCCAGGTCTGCGTCGACGGGCTCAAGCATTCGGAGCGCTACGCCTTCGTGGTGCGCCAGGGCCTGCCCTCCTCGGTCGGCGAAAACCTGCTGAAATCGGCCGATTACGAGGTCTACGTCCGAGACCGCTCGCCTCAGGTGCGCTTCACCGGCCGCAACTACGTTCTGCCGCGCACCGGTCAGGCCGGCGTGCCGCTGGTCTCGGTCAACGCCGACAAGCTCGATGTCGAGGTGCTGCGCATCGGCGACCGCGGCCTGCTGCCCGCGCTCCGCTCCGAGGATTTCCTGAGCCAGCTCAGCGGCTCGACGGCCAAATCCATCGCCGACCAGAAGGGCCAGCGCATCTGGAAGGGCACGCTCGATACCGCCAAGGCCGAGACCAACCGTGAGGCGGTCACCGCCTTCCCCGTGCTCCAGGCGGTCGGCAAGCTGGAGCCCGGCCTCTACCTGATGCTGGCCAAGCCCACCGGCACCACCGATTCGTCGGAGGACGAGTACGGCGGCTACGAGACCCAGGCGACGCAGTGGTTCGTGGTCTCCGATCTCGGGCTGACCGCCTTCAAGGGCCGCGACGGCGTGCACGTCTTCGCCCGCTCGCTCGCCAGCGCCAGGACCGTGTCCGGCGCCGAGATCCGGCTCGTCGCCCGCAACAACGACGTGCTCGCGGTCGCCAAGACCGACGGCCAGGGCCACGCCGCCTTCCCCGCCGGCCTCGCCCGCGGCGAGGGCGGGCTGGCGCCGGGCCTCGTGGTGGCGCAGGTCGGCGACGATTACGGCTTCCTCGATCTGGCGCTCGGCGCCTTCGACCTCTCCGACCGTGGAGTGAAGGGCCGCCCGGCGCCCGGCGGCGCGGAGGCCTACCTGTTCCCCGAGCGCGGCGTCTACCGCTCCGGCGAGACGGTGCAGCTCACCGCGCTTCTTCGCGACCCGCAGGGGGCGGCGGTGGCCGGCCTGCCGCTGACGCTGGTGGTCAAGCGGCCCGACGGCGTCGAGTATCGCCGCGCGGCTGTCGCCGACGAGGGGCTCGGCGGGCGCTCGCTCGCCCTGCCGCTGATGGCGGGCGCCATGCACGGCACATGGCGGGTCTCGGCCTATACCGATCCGAAGGCGCCCGCGGTCGGCGAGGCGAGCTGGCTCGTCGAGGATTACGTGCCCGAGCGCCTGGAGGTGAGCCTCACCCCGAAGACGCCGAGCCTGACCCGCGGCGAGGCCGCGACCATCGACGTCGCCGCGCGCTACCTCTACGGCGCGCCGGGCTCGGGGCTCGACGTCTCGGGCTCGGTCGCGGTGCAGGCGGCGGCCAATTCCGGCATCAAGGGGTTGGACGGTTTCTCCATCGGCCTCGACGACGAGGCGGTCGAGGCGACGACCGCCGAGATCGACGCCAAGGCGACGACGGACGCGCGGGGCCATGCCAGCCTCACCGTGCCGGTACAGGAGGTGGCCGCCCCCCGCGCGCTGGAGGCCAAGATCACCCTCGCCGTCGGCGAGCCGGGCGGCCGGGCGCTGAGCCGCAGTGTGACGCTGCCGATCCTGCCGGCCCGGCCCGTGCTGGCGATCCGCAAGAACTTTTCCGCCGATCTTGCCGAGAACGCGACCGCGACCTTCGATGTCGCCATGGCCGCCCCCGACGGGCGGCGTCTGACGCAGGACGGCGTGACCTGGACACTCTCGAAGGTGGATCGGACCTATCAATGGTACCGCGCCGACGGGCGCTGGAGCTTCGAGCCGGTCAAATCCAGCCGCCGCGTCGCCGACGGGCGCGTGGCGATCGGGGCGGAGGCGCCCGCGCGCATCGCCGTGCCGGTGGGCTTCGGCCAGTATCGCCTGGAGGCCAGCGTGCCGGGCCAGCCGCAGGCGGCGGCGAGCGTGTCGTTCACCGTCGGCTGGGGCGGCTCCGAGAGCGCCGATGTGCCCGACCTCCTCGACCTCACCCTCGACAAGCCGGCCTACGCCGCGGGCGAGCGTCTGCGCGCCCGTCTCCAGCCGAAATTCGCCGGCACCGCGACGCTCGCCATCGTCGGCGACCGCGTCCACGAGATCCGCGACGTGACGGTCGCGGAGGGCGGCACCAGTGTCGACATCCCGGTCAAGGCGGAATGGGGCGCGGGCGCCTACCTCGTCGCCACCGCCTACCGGCCGCTCGACCAAGCGGCCAAGCGCATGCCCGGCCGGGCGCTCGGGGTGGCGTGGTTCTCGGTGGACAAGGAGAAGCGCGGCCTCTCCGTCGCGATCGAGGCGCCGGAGAAGGTGCGCCCCCGCGGCACGCTCACCGTGCCCGTGAAGCTCGCCGGGCTCAGTGCCGGCGAGGAGGCGCGGGTGACGCTGGCGGCGGTCGATGTCGGCATCCTCAACCTGACCCGCTACGAGGCGCCGAACCCGTTCGCCTATTTCTTCGGCCAGAAGGCGCTCGGACCCGAGATCCGCGATCTCTGGGGCTACCTGATCGACGGCATGCAGGGGACGCTCGGCGCGATCCGCTCCGGCGGCGACGGCGGCGCGGCGGAACTCGCCGACGCGCCCCCGACCCAGGCCCCGCTGGCGCTCTATTCGGGCGTGGTCACGGTCGGCGCCGACGGCACGGCCAAGATCCCGCTGGAACTGCCCGCCTTCAACGGCACCGCCCGCCTGATGGCGACTGCCTGGACCAAGGCCAAGGTGGGCCAAGCCCAGGCCGACGTGATCGTGCGCGACCCCGTGGTGCTCACCGGCACCCTGCCGCGCTTCCTCAATGTCGGCGACCGCTCGCGCTTCTTCGTCGCCCTCGACAACGTCGAGGGGGCGGCCGGCGACTACACCGTCGATCTCGACCTCACCGGCCCCGTCGTGGTGGCGGGCGAGGCGGTGCGCTCCACCCTGCGCCTGGAGGCCGGCGCCAAGGGGCAGCTCGTGATCCCGATCACCGCCGCCGGCCCCGGCACGGCCCGGCTCGACCTGAATCTCACCGGCCCCGGCATCCAGGGCAGCGCCGGCCAGTCCTTCGCGCTCGGGATCAATCCGGGCACCGGCGCGCTGGTGCGCCGGAGCGTGCGCCCGCTGGAGCCCGGCGCCGGCCTCGACCTGACGCCGGATCTGCTGGCCGACATCCTTCCCGGCACCGGCGCGGTCTCCGTCTCGGCCAACCGCCTGGGCGGCATCGACGTCGCCGCCCTGCTGCAATCGCTCGACCGCTACCCCTACGGCTGCTCCGAGCAGATCGTCAGCCGCGCGATGCCGCTGCTCTACGTCAACGCGCTCGCGGCCGGCGAGAAGCTCGGGCTGGACGGGAAACTCGACGAGCGGGTGCGCGGGGCCATCGAGCGGGTGCTGGCGCGCCAGGATTCGGGCGGCGCCTTCGGTGCGTGGTCGACGGAGAATGCGGGCGACACGTGGCTGACCGCCTACGTCACCGACTTCCTCACCCGTGCGCGCGAGCGCGGTTTTGCCGTGCCGCAGACCGCGTTCAACAGCGCGCTCGACCGCCTGCGCAACACGGTGGCCAACACCACCAATGTCGAGAACGGCGGCATGGATCTGGCCTACGCGGCCTATGTGCTCGCCCGCAACGGCCGGCCGGTGATGGGCGATCTGCGCTACCTCGCCGATACCAAGCTCACCGACTTCGCCACGCCCTTGGGTCGCGGGCAGCTCGCCGCCGCGCTGGCCCTCCTCGGTGATCGCGGCCGGGCGCAAAAGGGCTTCGAGGCGGCGGTGCAGGCGCTCCAGGCCGAGCGCGATCGGGGCACCTATCGCGCCGATTACGGCTCGCGCCTGCGCGACGGCGCCGCCCTGCTGGCGCTGTCGACCGAGGCCGGGTTTTCTCAAGCGACGCTGCAACCGGTCGCCGCCGTGCTCGGCCAGGAGCGGGCCGACGGCCGCTCGACCAGCACCCAGGAGAATGCCTGGATGGTGCTGGCCGCACAAAGCCTTGCCAAGGAATCGGACAACCTCGCGCTCACCATGGACGGCAAGACCGAGACCGGACCGCTCGCGCGGCTCTACCGGGCGCCCGCCCTGGAGGCGCGGCCGGTACGGATCGTCAATGCCGGCCGCGAGGCGGTGCCCGTCGCCATCGGCGTCCAGGGCAATCCGATCGCCCCGGAGCCGGCGGCGTCCCAGGGCTTCACGGTCGAGCGCAGCTTCTATCGGCTCGACGGCAGCCCGGTGGATCTGGCCAAGCCGCTGCGCCAGAACGACCGCCTCGTCGTGGTGCTGAAGGTGACCGAGGCCAAGGCCAGCGCCGGGCGCCTGCTGCTGGTCGATCGCCTGCCCGCGGGCCTGGAGATCGACAACCCGAAGCTGCTCGACGCCGATGCGCTGTCGGGGCTGAGCTTCGCCAAGAGCGAGGTGGCCCCGGTCCATACCGAGTTCCGCGACGACCGGTTCGTGGCCGCCTATGACCGCACCCCGGAGCAATCGGCCTTCTTCTCGGCGGCCTACACCGTGCGCGTGGTCTCGCCCGGCAGCTACGTGCATCCGGGTGCGAGCGTGGAGGACATGTACCGCCCCGAGCGGTTCGGGCGCACCGCGTTCGGATCGGTCGAGGTGACCTCGGCGAAGTAGGGGCATGGCCTCCGACGCAGATCCCCTCTCTCCGCAGGCGGGGAGAGGGCCGAGCCCCCCTCGTCGGGGCCGCGGCGAGGCGGCAGCCGAGGGTGAGGGGCCTTGTCCGAAAGAGGATCGTCCTGAGCCGCCCCGTCACCGCCGCTCCGGCGACGCCTCCGTGACCAGCCTGCACGACAAGGTGCAGCCTGGCCTCTCTCCGCGCGCGGGGAGAGGGGGACGCGTCGGCACGGTTCTCGCCCTCTTCGTCATCGTCGCGCTTCTGCTGGCGGGCGCCCTCTGGCGCTACGCGGACACCCTCCCACCCCTCGACCTGACCCAGGCCTCGCTCCGCTCGACCGTCATCCTCGACCGCAAAGGCCAGTTGCTGCGCCCCTTCGCCACCGCCGACGGGCGCTGGCGCCTGCCCGTCAGCGCGGACGCGATCGATCCGCGATACCTCGCCATGCTCAAGGCCTACGAGGATCGACGCTTCGACAGCCATCCCGGCATCGATCCGGCGGCGACGCTCCGCGCCGCGTGGCAATGGCTCGCGCACGGCAAGATCGTGTCGGGCGGCTCGACCCTGTCGATGCAGGTCGCCCGCCTCGTCGAGCCGCGGGCCGAGCGCTCGCTACGCGCCAAACTCCGGCAGATGGTCCGCGCGGTCGAGTTGGAGCGTGCACTCGGCAAATCGGGCGTGCTCGACCTCTACCTCGCGCTCGCCCCCTATGGCGGGCCGGTCGAGGGGGTGCGGGCGGCGAGTCTGGCCTATTTCGGCCGCGAGCCGGCCCGGCTGTCATTTGCCGAGAGCGCGCTCCTCGTTGCCCTGCCGCAATCACCTGAGGCGCGCCGGCCCGACCGCTTCGCCGCCAACGCGCGGCGCGCCCGCGACCGGGTGCTCGACATCGCCGCCGAGCGCGGCGTGCTGACCGCCGCCGAAGCGCAGGCGGCCAAGGCCGAGCCGGTGCCGGTTGCGCGAAAACAATTCCCGATGCTCGCGGCCCATGCCGCCGAGCAGGCTCACGTCGCCGACCCGGAGGCGCGGCTGCAGCACCTGACCCTCGACGCGCGCCTCCAGGCGAGCCTCGAGGCGCTGGCGACCGAGCGCGCGGCGGCCGCCGGCCCGGCGCTCTCCGCCGCGATCCTCGTCCTCGACAACCGCACCGGCGCGGTGCTCGCCCATGTCGGCAGCACCGGCTACCTCGACGCCGCCCGCGCCGGTGCCGTCGATGCCACGCAGGCGGTGCGCTCGCCGGGCTCGGCGCTCAAGCCCTTCATCTACGCGCTCGCCTTCGAGGACGGGCTCGCCCACCCGGAAACGCTCCTCGACGACCGCCCAGCGCGCTTTGCCGCGAGTTACGCCCCGGAAAACTTCGATATGGGGTTTCGCGGCACGGTCACGGCGCGGGTCGCACTCCAGCAATCGCTGAACCTGCCCGCGGTCGAGCTTCTGGATGCGGTCGGCGCCGCCCGCTTCGTCGCGCGGCTGCGGGGCGCCGGCGCGACGGTCCTGTTGCCGCGCGACACGGCGCCGGGCCTGCCCGTGGCCCTCGGCGGGCTCGGCATCACGCTCACCGACCTCGCCCGGCTCTATGCGGGTCTCGCGCGCTCCGGCACCGTGCCGGCGCTGGCCCGGCGCCTCGACGGCCCCGCCGCCGGCCCGGAGCCGGAGCGGCGGATCGCCGATCCGGTCGCGGCTTGGTACGTCGCCGACACCCTGCGCGGCGCCCCGCCGCCGGAGAACGCCCTGCCCGGCCGGATCAGCTTCAAGACCGGCACCTCCTACGGCTACCGCGACGCCTGGGCGGTGGGGTTCGATGCCCGCGTGACGATTGCCGTCTGGATCGGCCGCCCCGACGGCGCCTCGGTGCCGGGCCTGATCGGGCGCAGCCACGCCGCGCCAATCCTGTTCGATGCCTTCGCCCGGTTCGGCGGCGAGCCGGAGGCCCTGCCCCGCCCCCGCGACGCTCTCGTCGTCGCTACCGCCGCCCTGCCCCCGCCGCTGCGCCACATCCGCCGCGATGCGCCGAAAACCTTCGCGGCGACGCTCGGCGTGCCCCTCAAGATCGCCTATCCGCCGGACGGTGCCCGGGTCGATCTCGGTTTGAGCGAGGGCGCGCAGGCCCGCCTCGCCCTCAAGGCACTGGGCGGCCAGCCACCCCTGACCTGGATGGTCGATGGCCTGCCGGTGGCCGAGGCGATGCGCCGGCAATCGGAATGGAGCCCGGAGGGCGCGGGCTTCGCGCGCATCTCGGTGATGGATGCGGTGGGCGCGAGCGACAGCGTGGTGGTGCGGCTGGAGTGATGTGTTCTATCGCGGCGGCTGACTGATGGGATCGGCAGGGGGGTTGAGGAAGCCTCTGACGCGGCCGCTAAAATTACTGAAATCAAAATTCACATTAAGGCTTAGAAGAACAATAATAACGACTGCCGTCCATAAAAAATTCGCAATCAAATTCTGTCCTACGCTCAGACCCCAAGATACCTTTGTTCTATCAGAAACATGAGATTTTATATCTCCATGCTTTGAAGCTCTGTCCCGATTTGTTGCCTCAATGAGATCATGCAATGATTGAAATTGAGCCTTATAGATCTGATCATTTATTTCATCCTTAGAACTGTCGAGGACAATCTTGGCGAAGCTTCCTATCTCCCCGCGCGCTTGAGAAATAACGGAGTCGATTCGTAAATCCGTCCAGCCACTAACGTAGCTGTCGATTTCCTCCTGGCGGGGGCGTCTACCAAGCTGCTGAGTTCGCTGGACGATCCAATCTCGCTTTTCTTGCTTGTACAAACTGTAGGCGACGCAAGCGACAACGGGCGCTATAGGGTTTTCACCCGCCATGCGCCCCATAATACGTTCAAATACGGTATTATATTCGCCGGAAATTATCCCAGGCAACGTCTCTTCATCATCAGCAATATCAGGGTTTTCTGTCCGATTTTGCTGGATTTTTCCGTCTTCCGGCATGCTCATTTGCCTGGCTCTTCAATGCATTATCAATATGCTTGTCTATATTGACCCGCACAATACCAACCCCAGGCAACCGCATTTCCTGAGTATGAGAAGACGGATTAGCGGGACGCGCAAACCATTTGACCGTCATACCGCTATCTCCACACCATGAGATGTCATTACCGAAAGTCTGAGCCCCTAACGGAGCCATTCCTGCGAGCCACCGCATCGTGTTCAAGGAGCGTCACCACCTTGTGAAAGCCGAAGCTCGAAGGCACCGCAATCGCATAAGCGGACGGGCATGGTTAACGATTGGTATATGCCCTGTGCCAGCCGCGGCAAGGGCAAGAAGGTGCAACCGAGTTCGCCGTGTCAGGCTCTCGCGACTCATTGTAACCGCCACCGTTTCACACATGCCTTCCGTGCTTGCGGCGAGACGTATGATGCGCATTGTCTCAGCGTGCGGCACCACACGTGACTCCCGAGATCCGGAAGTTTGCTGAGCCTGCGAGGCAACGTCCTCCCCCATCCAGGGGTCCAAGTCCGGGACGGCCCGGCTCATGCGCCCCATGAGGCTGCCGTGGCCTGGATCGTTCTCGTCTTCGCCGGTCTGCTGGAGGTCGTCTGGGCCTTCGCGATGAAGCAGTCGGAGGGGTTCTCCCGCCTCTGGCCCAGCGTCATCACCCTCGTCACCATGGGCTTGAGCTTCGCCTGCCTCGCCTGGGCGATGCGCAGCCTGCCGCTCGGCACCGCCTACACGATCTGGACCGGCATCGGCGCGGTCGGCGCCTTCATCGTCGGCATCGCGTTTTTGGGCGAGGCGATGAACGCCACCCGCATCCTGGCGGCGCTGCTGATCGTCAGCGGGCTCGTGCTGATGAAGCTGTCGAGCACCGCCTGACGGCTCAGGCCGCCCCCTCCCCGCAGCCGGGAAACACCGCGAACACATCCTCGCGCACCCGGTCGAGAAGGCGGCGGTAGGCCGGCTCGCAGGCCATGCCGGCGGTGATGCGCCCGTACTGCGCGCCCTCGGCCAGCGCCCCGCGCTCCGGCACCAAGGCGAGCGGGGTCGCGGCCGGCGTGAGCTGCGTGCCGCGGCCGGAGAAGAGAGTCGAGAGGATGCCGAACATCTCGCCCTGGATCGTCGGACGCCCGAGCACGGCGAGCCGGTACTGCCCCTGGAAGTTCGTGACGAGGTAGATCTGGCCCGATTGGTTCGGCACCGAGACGGTGCCGGATTGCGCGAACGGCGCGTCGAGCCGCTCGGCCTCCCGAAAGACGAGCCGGGCGCTCTCGGCGTCCCAGGCGATCTCGGTGCGGTAGGCGAAGATCGCGCCCGCCTGCCCGAACGAGGGGCGGAGCGTCAGGTAGCGCCCGGTCAGGAAGGCCACCGCCTCGCGGGTGTAGGAGCCGAACTCCTCCGGCGCGTGGCGGGCCTTTTCCGCGCTCGCCACCGGCGGCGCGGCGGCTTGCACCTTCAGGGGCAACCCCAACGCCTCCTCCAGGCGGATCGTGGTGGCCAGCGTGAAGGGCCGGCGGCCGGAGAGCGCCTTCTCGAGGGTCGAGATGCTAATGCGGGCCGCGTCCGCGAGCGCCTGCCGGGACATGCGGCGGCGGGCCAGCGCCTCGCGCACGGCGTCCGCGATGGCGCGGCTTTGCCCGGCGGGCAGTTCGGTCTCGGGGTGATCGGCCTCGATCAGCGGCATCGCGTGCGGTTCCGGACGGATCCGCACAGAACCGCACCGAGGCGGGAAGCGTCAAGGCTCGGCGGCTTCGTCGAGCACCGCCTCCACCAGCAACCGCTCCGGTCCCGGCGTCACCGCATCGAGCGGCCAGCAGGTGGCGAGGACGAGGTGCCGGCCCGGCGCGTCCGGGTCGAGGCCGGAGGCGTCCCACCGCGCGACCCGGCGCCCGGTGACGCGGAAGCGGAGCCTGCGGCCGTCGCGGCGCTCCACCGCGATCGCATCCCCGACCGCGAGCCGGCCGAGGCTGCGGAACTGCGTGTCGCGGTGGGCGGCGTAGACCGCCGTTCCCGGTTCGCCCGCCTGCGGCGTGCCCTCGACATGGCCGGGCCCGAAGGCCAAGGCCTGCCCGCTCGATCCAGCGAGCACCACGTAGTACTCGCCGAGCCGCGGGAAGCCGATGCGGGCGACCGGAACCGTGTCGGCCCAGGGCCAGGGTCGGGCGGGCACGCCCTCGGCCAGGGTGCGGGCGAAGGCGCGCTCCAGCAACCCCTGCGCCAGAGCCGCCTTGGCCGGAATCCAGGCCGCCTGCGCCAGCAGAACCGAACCGGCCACGACCAGCAGGAGGGCCGGCAAGGAAACCGGAGGGGCCGCGAGGCCCCTCCGGCCGGAGCGCGGCGATGCGGCGCCCTGTTGTGCGATCCCGCTCACGCTGCGAGCCGGCGGCGGGAAAGGACGAGACCGAGCACCAGCAGCAGCGCCCCGAGCCATGCGCGGATCTCGAAATCCGTGGCGGTCTGCGGCAGCGCCACCGCCTGCGCGGCAGCGATCTGCGTGGCCGGGGCCGTGGCGCGGCGCTGGCGCGGCGGCGGGGGAAGCTGCGGAGCCTCGTCCTGCGTGCCGAACACCGTCTCGAAATCCCAGCCGGCCGGCAGGTTGAGCGGCAGCTCGGTGCTGGTGAGGCGCAGCCCGGCCGGCCGGCGCGGGGTGGCGTCCACCGCCACCAGCGAGGTCAGCCGTGTCGTCAGCCCGTGGTCGAGCGCCAGCCGCAGGATCGCCGCGTCGGCGGCCTGCGCGTCAAGCCCGCCGGTCAGCCGCGCGGTCTCGGCCTCGGCGATCTTCGCCCGCGCCCAGAGCTTGCCGATCCCGGTCCCGTCCTGCGCCGTCTCCAGGTGCAGCTGCGTCTGCCAGGGTTGGCCGCCGATCCGGCCGGTGAGGGTCAGGGTGCCGCGGGCCTGTCCCATCCGGGCCGAGAGGGTGAGCGGCTCGCCGCGGTAGAGGTCGGGCAGGCGAGCCGGCGTCACGTCGATGCCGGGCTCGGAGAAGGTCGCGGTCAGGTCGGTGACGGCGGGGCTTTCCAGCTTCACCAACAGGGCACGCATCCGCTCGGTTACCTGATCGGGCGTGTCGATCTGGGTGAAGCTGCCCTGCCCAAGTTCGGCGGCGTGGCGCATCAGGTAGCCGTTCGGGGCCGAGCCGATGCCCACCATGAACAGCCGCGAGCGCCCGCGCTCCGTCGCGATGGCGGAGAAGATCTGCGCCTCGTTGCCGATGGCGCCGTCGGTGAGGAACACGACCTGGCGCAGACGCCCCGTCTCCTCCGGCGTCGCGTCCCGCAGGGCGGCCTGGAGCGGCGCCAGCATCTCCGTGCCGCCGCTCGCCTGGAGCCCCGCCACGAAGCTTTTGGCCCGCGTCAGATGGCGCGCGTCGGCCGGCACCGGATCGGGAAACAGCGTGTCGAAGCTGTGATCGAAGCGGATCACGTTGAAGCGGTCGCCCGCGCCCAGCCGGTCGAGGCCGATCAGCAGGCTCGCCTTGGCCTGCCGCATCGAGGCACCGCCCATGGAGCCGGAATTGTCGATGACGAACACCACGTCACGGGGCACGGAGGCGGCCGGGCTCGCGGATTCCGGCGGGGTCACCACGGCGAGCACCGCCTCAGCCCCCGCCACCCGTTCGCGGAACAGGCCGACCGCGGGCGCCTCGCCGGGGGCCGCATTCCAGGTCAGCTCGAAATCGCGGTCGGCGGCGGTGGTGCCGTCGGCAAGCGTGACGCGGCGCTCGCTCGCGGACAGTTCCTCGATACGGACCGCATGAGTGGCGCTGCGCACTTGGCCCAGGGGAAAGCCGGCCTTGAGTTCGATGGTGATCGTCAGCGGGTTGATCGGCGCATGGCGGGCCGGGTCGAGCACCGGGGCCGTGATCTTCTCGCGATCCGGGACGGGATCGGCGGCGGCGCCTCGCTCGACGACGGACATCACCGCCGGGGGAGCGGGGCTGTAGCGCGGGGCGGCGACGGTCGGCAGGCGCAAGGCATAGGTGCCGGCGGAGGACCGCACCGGCTGCTGGTACTCGATCTGCACCAGCACGGTCTCGCCGGGGCCGATATTGGCGACCGCGTTGGTGAACAGGTTGGGCCGCTGCTGTTCGGTGAGCGCGGCGGCCTTACCCTCGGCCTTCGCCGCCTCGTAGACGCGCCGCGCCGCCTCGCGCTCGCGGATGTCGGCGACGATGACCCGGTCGCCGACCACGAGCTTCATCGTATCGACTGCCGCATCCTCCGGCAGCGGGAACAGGTAGGTGCCCTCGACCCATTCGCTCGTCGTGTTGCGGAAGGCCTGGGTGATCGTCGCCCGCGCGGTCGGGCCGCTCACGGTGATCGCGGCGTCCGCCTTGAGGCGGGGCGCCTCGACGGGCGCGCCGCCCTCGAAGCGCAGCAGAAGCGTGCCGCTGCCGTCCTGCGCCCTTGAGTTCTGCGCCCTCGAATCCTGCGCGCGAGCGGGCGCGATACCGGCGATGAGGGCGAGCAGGAGGGCGATCAGCGGCCCGAGCAGGAGGTTGCGCGTCAGACCCGGAGCCGGACATGCGAGCGGTAACCGGGGATGCGGCGACTGTGGCAGCGGGGAGTGGGGAAGCGAGAGCATGGGAGCCTCCATCGGCGGATGCCGGCCCTGTGGCCGGTTCCTGCCAAGGCTCCTCCAGCGTGCCCTGCGCCGCCACAGGACGCTTCGCCAACCTTCGGCCCCGCTCCGCACCCGAGCGGCCCGCGATGTCCGGAAAGCGGCGCCATTGCCCGCTTATGGTGACGCTTCGTCCGGATCGGTGCGGAGATCGGGCGCGGCGTCTCGGCCCGCTTCCCGCGGCGCGCGAACCGCCTACATCGGGGCGATGTCCCGCTCGACCCCGCCATCCGCCACCCGTATCGTCTGCATCCGCCACGGCGAATCGACGTTCAACGCGCATCACGAGGCGACGGGGCGCGACCCCGGCCATATCGATGCCCGCCTGTCCGAGCGCGGCCACGCCCAGGTCGCCGCGGCCCGCGAGGCGCTGCGCGCGATCCCCTTCGAACTCGTCGTCACCTCGCCGCTGACCCGGGCGCTCCAGACCACTGCCGGGATCTTCTCCGATCACCCGGCGCGGCCCGACGTGCTGGTGGAGGTGCTCCACCGCGAATGCCAGGAGAGCAGTTGCGACATCGGCCGGGCGGCCTCGGTGCTGGCGCAGGAATTTCCGGCCTTCCAAGTCGGCCATCTTCCCGAGACGTGGTGGTACGCGGACGGCGAGGCCGGGCCCGACGGCTGGCATGTCGAGCCGCGGACCCTGTTCGACCAGCGCGTCTCGGGGTTTCGCGATTGGCTGCGGTCGCGGCCGGAGCGGACCATCGGGGTCGTCGGCCACTGCACCTTCTTCTACCACCTGACCGGGCGCTGGCTCGCCAACTGCGAGGCGCTCGACGTCGACCTCACGGCGGAGCCGCGCCCGCGCGCCTACGGCTGATACGGTGTCCGCTCAATCGAAGCGGACACCGTATCAGCAAGCCTGCGCGGCGCTCGCGCGAAGCCCGAAATCCACGTTGCGAAGCAATCAATCGGATTTCGCATGAACGCTGGCCCGCGCCGCCTCGAGACGCGCATGCGCGGAGATCAGGTCGATCTCCGGGGCCTGTCGGCCGATCCGAAGCGCCGCGTCGAGGATGCCGAGCGCGGTCCGCCATGTCCCATCCGCGAAGGGGGCCGCCCCCTCCGCCACCTCTGCGGCGCTGCGCGGGTCGTCGAAGGCGCGCAAAGCCGCCGTGGCGGTGCGTGACACGGCCGATGCGCGGGCGCCCGCGATCCAAGCGTGGCGGCCGGCGGCGGCGTGGGACAGCGCGCCGCTCTGCATCTCGGCGGCACGGAGCGCAACCATGACCACCCCCGCATCGGAGGCCGTCTCGCAGCGTGCGGCGAGCGCCGGCAATCCGGCGGCGTCCAGCAGCGGCGGCAGGATGCGGCGGGCGCTCTCAAGCGCGAGGAAGGCGGTGCGGGCGGCCTCGACCGCGGGCGCATCCGCCGAGCCGGACAGCCGCAGCACGAACGCCATCAATCCCTGCCGCTCGGCCTCCGGCATGGCGTCGTTGAGGCCGAGCGCGTAGGCTGCGAGCGGTCGCGAGAAGCAGGGCGGACAGTCCTCGCTCGCGGTGATCGCCCGGTAGGGCAGCCCCGCCGCGACCATTGCCGCCTCGTTGATGCAGGTGCCCCCGTCCGGTCCGGGGAAGGGGTGCGAGCCCTTCAAGAGCCGCCAGTTGAGGATGGGCGCGAAGGCGTCGAGGGCGTGGTGTTCGCTCAAGCAGGACTCCTCCCGATCCGGGGCCAACCTGCCACGGCTTCGAGGGATTTGGCGAGAGGGCGTTTAGCCACCCAGGCCAGAGGCCAAACCCGACAGCATGGCGAGCCCGAGCACCAGCACGAAGGCGCCGGCCAACAATTCGAGGCTGCCGACCGCCAGCGCGCCGGCCTGCCCGCGCCCGCCCGCGAGCCGCAGCGCCAGGCCCTTGGCGAACACCGCGAGGCTCGCCAAGACTCCGGTGGTGAGCGCGGTGCCGAGCGCCATGGCGAAGGTCGCGGCGATGCCGGCGGCGAGCAGGCCTTGCGCGGCGCAGAACACGAGGATCAGCACCGCCCCGGCGCAGGGCCGGGAGCCGGCGGCGAGCACTACGCCCGCCCGCTCGCGCCAGCCGCCGAGCCGGTCGAGGGCGGCGGCATCGGTCAGGTGGGTATGGCCGCAGCCGGGACCGCACGCCTCGGCCGGGCTATCGGTGGCAAGGCCGGCAAGTCGCCCGGCCTTGCGCCACGTCACCGCGGCCCCGAGCCCCGCCAAGAGGGCGAAGCTCACGGTCTCGATCAGGGTACCGGCCCGCGTCATCCCGGCGGCGGTCGTGTTGAGGACGAGGACGCCGACCAGCACGATGGCGATGGCCACAACAGCCTGGAGCAGGGCCGCCGCGGCGCTCAGGGCAAAGCCGCGGCGCAGCGTACGCTCACCCGCCACGATGTAGCCGGCGATCACCGCCTTGCCGTGGCCGGGCCCGGCGGCATGGAACACGCCGTAGGCGAAGCCCATCACGATGAGCGGCATCCAGGGGCCTCCAGCCTTCAGCGCCGTCACCGCCGCGCGGAGGTGGTTGGAGAAATTGGACTGGACCGCGAGCAGCCAGCCGCCGAGCCCGGTCGTCGCGGGCGCGGCCTCGCGGAAGCCGATGCCGAAGGGCGAGCGGGGCGGCGGCGCGGCGACGGGGCCGAGCGCCCAGGCGATGCCGCCAAGGAAGCCGGCGGCCGCCAGTATCGCCCCGGCGGCAAGGGCCAGCCGCAGCGGCCAACGGCTGGCCGCCACGCCCGCGGGTCGCAGGGCGGCGGTTAGGGACATGCGACGATGGCCCGGTTGGCGAATTGCTCGCCGTAATTCGAGGCGGCGGTCAGCGCCTCGAACATCGCCTCGGTCATCGACTGGCCGGCGGAGGCCACTGTGGGCTCGGTGTTCTTCGCCCGCGTCACCGTCATGCTGCAGCCGGGGGCGGCGCCGGCGAGGCGCAGCGCGTCGGCGCCCTCGGCGAGACTGAAGGCAATGAAGTAGGTCGGATCGTAGACCTCGACCGCCGCGACGCCCTTGCCCTGGGCGGCGGGAGCCTTCAGCGGCAGCAGGAAGCTCAAGGTGAGCTTGCCGCCCTCCATGGCCATCCGCGCCTCCTGCGGCTCGGCGAAGGCCTGCTCCTTGCCGGCCACCTTGAGCTTCGTGAAGTAGGCGAACTCGGCGAGGTTGCCGGCATGCTCCTTGGCCGAGCCCTGAAGCTCCTCGGGCGAGACCTTGCCGTCACCGTTCGCGTCCAGCCCCTGCGTCAGGAAGGCGGTGTATTCGGGGTCGAAGGTCCAGGCATGGCGGATGCCGGTGATGCGGCCTGCTTCGTAGGCGAGTTCGGCCTTGGCTGTGATCCAGACATGGGGGTGGGCCCAGGCCGGGCTCACGGTCGCAAGACCGGCGACGAGGCCGAGCGCGGCGACAAGGACGCGATGTCTGAGAGAGGCGGCGATCGGCATGGCGCTCGGGGGAGGCTCGCGGCAGGTCGGGGCGGTGACGACGATGCGCCGGATCCTGCCCGTCCGATCGGGCGAAAGCAGGGCGCCCCTGCCGATCCCCGTAAGCTACAGCATCATCCCGAAAGGTGGTCTCCGGCTTTCGGAAAAGATGATGCGAAAACAAGAGCCTCAAGCATCGTCCTGGGTCCGGTATCCAGGGCGATGCTTTAGGGCCGCTTGAGCAGCGCCTCGACCTCCGCTTCCTCCGCCTTGGACAGACCTGCCGCCCGTGTCGGCGGGCGGCGACGCGACAGGCGCCAGATGCCGAAGGCGCCGAGCCCCACCGCGAGCAGCGGGCTCAGCCAGAGCAGCAGCGTGTGCCAGCCGAAGACGGGGCGCAGCAGCACGAACTCGCCGTAGCGGGCCACGACGTAATCGATGACCTGGCCGTTGCTGTCGCCCTCTTTGAGCCGCTCGCGCACCAGCACGCGCAGATCCTTGGCGAGCGGCGCGTCGGAATCGTCGATCGACTGGTTCTGGCAGACGAGGCAGCGCAGGCCCTCCGAGATATGCCGCGCCCGCGCCTCCATGGCGGGGTCCTTCAGCACCTCGTTCGGCTGCACCGCGAGCGCAGGGGCTGCTGCGAGGCTTAAACCGAGAGCGGCGATCGTGGAGCGAAAGCGGGTCATTCGGCGGGCACCGCGGAGGGCGGCAGCTTGGCGCGCGCCTTGACCGGGGCGCCGACACGCATGCGCCGGTCGGTGAGCGAGAGGCCGCCGCCGGCTGCCATGATCAGCGAACCGATCCAGATCAGCAGCACCAGAGGCTTGTAGTAGAGCCGCATGCCGATGGAGCCGTCGGGCATCACCTCGCCGAGGCTGGCGTAGATCTGGCTGACCCCGACCGTCTTCAGGCCGGACTCGGTCACCGTCATCCGGCGGGAGGGATAGAAGCGCTTGCCGGTCTCGGCGGTGCCCACGTAGTCGCCCGCGCGGTTGCGCAGCGTCAGGAAGGCGGTGGTCTCCTCGTAGTTCTCGCCCTTGGTCGGGCCGACGCGGTCGAGGGTGGCGACGTAGGGGCCGGAGGCGACCTGACCGCCCGGCCGGATCGTTGCGAGCCCTTCCGTCGCCCAGCCCTGCCCGGCGATGCCGAGCACGACGACGCCGACGCCGGCATGCGCCAAAGCCGTGCCCCAGGCCGAGCGCGGCAGGCCGATCGCCCGGCGCCATGTCGTTCCGAGGTCGCGCGTCCGGTTGTGGCCGTAGCCGCGGGCGCGCGCCCAGATCTCGAGGACCGACCCGATGATGAGGTAGGTGCCGAAGCCGAGGCCGACCGGCGCCATCACCGGACCGCCCCAGGCCAGAGCCGCCGCACCGAGTGCGACGACGAGGGCCACCGCGAAGGCGGCGAGCAGGCGCTGCGCAGCGGCGGCGGCATCGCCCCGCTTCCAGGCGAGCGCCTGCCCGAACGGCACGATCACGAGGAGCGGCAGCGCCAGGGGGATGAAGGTCCAGTTGAAGAAGGGCGGGCCGACCGAAATCTTTTCGCCGGTCAGCATCTCCAGAAGCAGCGGGTAGAGCGTGCCGACGAAGACGGTGGCGCAGGCGGCGACGAGGAACAGGTTGTTCATCACCAGCGCGCCCTCGCGGGAGATCGGCGCGAACAGGCCGCCCTGGCGCAAGCTCGGCGCCCGCCATGCGAACAGGCTCAGCGCGCCGCCGATGAACAGCGCCAGGATCGCGAGGATGAAGACGCCGCGGCTCGGATCGGAGGCGAAGCTGTGCACCGAGGTGAGCAGGCCCGAGCGGACGATGAAGGTGCCGACCAGCGAGAGCGAGAAGGTGAGGATGGCGAGCAGGACCGTCCAGACCTTGAGCGCGTCGCGCTTCTCCATGACGACGATGGAGTGCAGCAGCGCCGTGCCGGCGATCCAGGGCATCAGCGAGGCATTCTCGACCGGGTCCCAGAACCACCAGCCGCCCCAGCCGAGTTCGTAATAGGCCCAGTACGAGCCCATGGCGATGCCGAGCGTCAGGAAGCTCCAGGCGGTCAGGGCCCAGGGCCGCACCGCCCGCGCCCAGACCGCGTCGATGCGCCCCTCGATCAGCGCGGCGACGGCGAAGGCGAAGGTGACCGAGAAGCCGACATAGCCGAGATAGAGCAGCGGCGGATGGATCGCGAGGCCGAAATCCTGCAGCAGCGGGTTGAGGTCGTTGCCCTCCAGCGGCGCCGGCGCGACGCGGGCGAACGGGTTCGAGGTCGTGATGATGAACAGCACGAACACGAAGGTGACGCTCGCCTGCACCATCAGCGCGTTGGTGCGCAGCACCGGCGGCACGGAGGTCTTGGCGGTGGCGACCCAGGCGCCGAACAAGGCGAGGATGAGCACCCAGAGGAGCATCGAGCCCTCGTGGTTCCCCCAGACGCCGGAGATCTTGTAGATCAGGGGCTTGGCGGTGTGCGAGTTCTCGACGACGTTCTGGACCGAGAAGTCCGAGGTCACGTGCGCGTAGGTCAGCGCGCAGAAGGCGAACAGGATGCAGGCGAAGGTGCCGAGGGCGGCGGGCCCCGCCACCTCGCGCAAAGCCGCATCGCCCGAGCGGGCGGCCCAGGCGGGCATCACCGCCTGCACCAGGGAGAGCGCCAGCGCGAGCGCCAGCGCGTAATGGCCAATCTCGACGATCACCGGCAGTCCCCTCGCGCGGTTTCGGTCCGGACGGTCATGGAATCTTTCACCGCTCGCTGCGCTGGCCGAGGGTGGCGTCGGCCGTCTCCGGCTTGGCCGCGTCCTTCGGAGCCGCCTTGGTGGACTCCTTGGGAGCTTCCTTGCCCCCGCCTTCCTGCCAGCGCCCCTGCGCCTTGAGGGCGTCGGCGACCTCGCGGGGCATGTAGTTCTCGTCGTGCTTGGCCAGCACCGTGTCGGCGCGGAACACGCCGCCGACATCGAGCGTGCCCTCGGCGACGATGCCCTGCCCCTCGCGGAACAGGTCGGGCAGCAGGCCGCGATACTGCACGGGCACCGTGGCGTTGGTGTCGGTTACCGCGAATTCGACGTTCTGGTCGGGCCCGCGCTTCACCGAACCGTCCTTGACGAGGCCGCCGAGGCGGAAGCGGGTGCCCGGTGCGACGCCCTGCGCCGCCACGTCGGCGGGGGAGCGGAAGAACACGATCGAGCCGCTCATCGCCGACAGGATCAGCCCGAGCGCCAGCGCCAGCACGGCGCCGCAGGCGGCGATGAGGATCAGGCGGCGGCTCTTGCGGGTCACGACGGTTCCGTCCCGGTTCGTCGGCTTCTTCTGATTCCTTCAGGCTTGCGAGGGCCTGACGGCGGTCCGACGTCTGCTGAGGATCAAGAGACCGGTTTCGGCCCGCCCGCCCGCGGGGTCAAGGTTGAACGGGCGGGACCGATTGTCAGGGGCCGCATTCCGCTACGGTTGAGCGGGCGTCAGACCGAGTTCCTTGCCGAGCGCGTCGAGGCGTTCGACTGCATTCGGGTTGGCGGCGAGCGCCATCCTGGCCCGGTCGAGGGCCTGGGCTGCCGCAGCCCGGTCGCCGATCACGCCGTAGGAGCGCACGAGCCGCATCCACTCGTCGGCGCTGCCGCCCTTGGCGGCGAGCCGCCGGTCGAGGCTGGCGACCATGCCGCGGATCGCCGCCTCGCGCTCGGCCGGCGGCATCGCCCGGATTGCGGAGGCCGCAGCATCGGGCTCGGCCGCATTCCGCTCGCCGGGCTTTTCGGCGCTCTCGGCCTTCGGCGGTGGCGTCCCGGCCCCGGCGAGGCCGAGTTCGTGGGCCTGCGCATCGAAACGCGCCTGCGCCTCCTTGTCGTCGGGAAACGCCTTGCGCCCGCGCTCCAGCGCGTCGAGCGCCTTGTCGCGCTCGCTGAGCACCGCGTGGGAGCGCACGAGGCGCAGCCACTCGTCGGCGCTGCCGCCCTGCTTGGCCAAGCGCCGCTCCAGCCCCTCGACCATGCCGCGGATCGCATCGATCCGCTCGGAAGGCGGCAAGGCCTGAATGTTGCTGCCCGGCCCGGCCACAGGCGCCTCGGACATCGTCCCATCCTTGGCGCCGTCCTTGGCTCGATCCCCGGAGCCCTCTCCTCCGGCCTTCGGCGCGGCCAAGGTCTCGCCCTTCAACCGGGCGAGGTTCTCGCGCACCGTCGGCAGCCAGGGTGCGTCCGCGGGGGCGGAGGCCGCCATCGCTTCCAGCCGCCGCACGGCGCCGGCCACGTCGCCGGCCTGCTCGTCGCCGCGGGCGAGATAGAACTGGGGCTTGGCCGCCTTCGGATCGGCGGCGAGCGCCCGGCCCAGCACCTTGCGCGCCTCCGGCGAGACCGTGCCGTCGGCCGCCGCGACCAGGGCCTCGCCCCAATCCGAGAGCGCCTGGGCGTCCTCGCCCTTGAGGCGGACGAGCGCCGCGTAGGCACGGGCCGCGTCGTCGAACCGCCCGAGCCGCATGTAGACCGGCCCGAGCACGCTCCAGCCGCGGACATCGTCCGGGTGGTTGGCGAGCCGCGCCTCGATCTGGCCGATGGCGGTCATCAGATCCTGCGCGCCGGCCCGCGTCGCCTTGCGGTCGGCGTCGGTCTGCGACGGGAGATTCGGAGAGCCGTAGAGGCCGTAGACGACGAGCGCGACGAGGGGGACCGTAGACAGCGCGAAGGCGGAAGCCGCCCGGCGCTGGCGCAGATGCGGCTCGGCGATCGGCGCGGCGCCCGACCCTTCGGCCCTCTCCTCGCGGCTCGCCCGCAGCAGCCGGCGCGCGGCCTCGGCGCGCGCGGCCTCGGCCTCCGCCGGGGCGATGAGGCCACGGCCGAGATCGCGCTCGATCTCGGCGAGTTGGTCCTCGTAGAAGCCGGTCTCGGTGGCGAGCCCGTCGCCGCCCTCCGCCTCCGAACCGACCCCTTGCCGGCGGCGGCGCGACATCGGCCAAAGCAGCGCGAACACGGCTGCGCCGGTCATAGCCGCCAGGATGAACCAGATCGCCGTCATCAGACCCAAAGTTTTAAGCTCGGCCCCGTGTAGAGCCCGAGCGGGGCCTGCACGACATCGCTTCCGGGTGACACGTCGTCACGCGCGAGCGAAGCATGGCCATAGCACAGGCCTGCCGGTGCGTAACCTTGGCGAGGCCCGCTGCCACTCAGCGTTGTCCGCCGCCGGCGGGCGCGTCGCCCGGCACCTCGATCACCGCGCGCAGCCCCCCGAGCGCGGCGGCCTCCAGGCGGAAGCGGCCGCGATAGAGCGCGGCCAGATCCGCGACGATCGACAAGCCGAGCCCGGAGCCCGGCTTGGTCTCGTCGAGACGCTGGCCGCGCTTGAGCACCGCCGCGCGGTCCTCCTCGGGCAGACCCGGCCCGTCATCCTCCACCGCCACGAGGAGATGGGGATAATCGTGCTCGGCCGTCGGCACAGCGGAGATCGAGACCCGGCCCGCCGCCCATTTCGAGGCATTGTCGACGAGGTTGCCGATCATCTCCTCGAAATCCTGCTTCTCGCCGCGGAAGCGCAGACCCGGCGGAACGTGGACCTCGTAGGCGATGTCCTTGTCGCGGTAGATCTTGCCGAACGTGCGCACGAGGCCGGCGAGGGCCGGCTCGACCTCCGTCGAGGTGCCGAGCGTGCCCGCGAGCGCGGCGGCCCGGGCACGGTCGAGGTGATAGTTCACCTGATCGCGCATCACCGCCGCCTGCTCGCGAATCTTCTCCGACAATTCCGGCGGGGCGTCGCTGCTGCCGGCCTCGTTGACGATGATCGAGAGCGGGGTCTTCAACGCGTGGGCGAGGTTGCCGACCTGGGTGCGGGCCCGCTCCAGGATCTCGCGATTGGTCTCGATCAGGAGGTTGATCTCGCCCGCGAGGGGCGCGATGTCGCGCGGGTACTCGCCGTCGATCCGGTCGGCCTCGCCGCGGCGGATCGAGCCGAGCGCCGTGCGCAGCTTGCGCAAGGGGGCAAGGCCGAAGCGGATCTGCAGCAGCGCGGTCGCCGCGAGCGAGAAGCCGAGCAGGCCGAAGGTCATGAACAGCGAGAAGCGGAAGCGCTCGACGTCGTTGACGATCTCGTCCGCCGGCCCGGCCACCCGCACGGTGTAGCGCCCGTCGGCCCCGACATCGACATCGCGCTCGACGATGCGCAGGCTGCGGTCGTCCTGCCCTCGGCCGTAGCCCTGGCGGATCTGACCGACGGTCGCGGTGCCGGCCTGATCGGGCCCTTTCAGCGGCACGCCGACGAGCGAGCGCGAGGTGCGCAGATCCCGCGGCTTCGCGTCGGGCCGCCCGACCTGCCAGTACCAGCCCGAGAGCGGCAGGTCGAAACGCGGATCGCCGAGCGAGAAGGAGCGCGTCTCAGGGTCGCTCGGCGAGACGAGATCGGTGGCGAGGTTGTTGGCGAAGACGAGCAGGCGGCTGTCGAAGGCGCGCTCGGTGTTCTCGCGGTAGAGCGTGGTGAGGATGAAGGCCGCGATGACGAGGATCGCGGTGCTCGACAGGAACGAGGAAACCGCGAGCCGGACCGCGATGGAGCGGCGGCGCAGGGGGAGCCAGGCGAGGCGGTCGGTCATGCGTCCTGGCTCGAATCTCGGCTCGCTCGCGACGGTGCGGGCATGGACATCATGCACACCGACTTTCGACACGGCCCGCCCGCGAGACGCTGATGGCCCTGCATATCCGCGATGCGGAAGACGGACCGCCTCGTCCGCCTCGTCCGCCTCCTGGCCGAGCGGAAGGGTGTTCCGCTCACGGAAGCCGTCAAGGTCGCCGTCCGCAACGAACTGGAGCGGGAGGAGCACCGACCCGGCCTGTGGGCGCGGCTGAAACCTCTGCACGAGCGCGTGGCCGCGCGGCCCTCCACGGGCCTCGAGGCCGACAAGGCCGTCTTCGACGGGCTGAACGACGAGTGATGTTCGTCGATGCCTCTGCCCTGATCGCGATCATCACGGAAGAGCCGGAGGGACAAGCTCTCGCCGAACGTCTCGAAGCGGCGGAGGTGCCGATCACCTCGCCCGTTGCCGTCTACGAGGCGGCCCTCGGCATTGCCTGCAAGAAGCAGGATGGGCTCGAGGCGGCTTGAGCGGATGTTGCAATGCTGCCCGATCTCGCCCGGATCGGCCTCGTCCCGATCACCCCGGAGGATGCGGGCCGGGCGCTGGATGCCTTCGAACGCTACGGGCAGGAAACGGGGCATCCGGCCCGCCTCAACACGGGCGACTGCTTCGCTTACGCGGTCGCGCAGAATCACGGCGTGCCGCTCCTCTACAAGGGTGAGGACTTCGCGCGCACCGATCTTGGGAGCCAATGAGGTCTCACCCCCGCCCCGGCGGCTGGTTCGGATCGATCAGATAGCCCAGTCCCCGCACCGTCTGGATCAGGTCCACGGCGAGCTTTTTGCGCAGACGCCCGACGAACACCTCGATGGTGTTGGAGTCGCGGTCGAAATCCTGGTCGTAGAGATGCTCCGTCAGTTCCGCGCGGGAGACGACGCGGCCGGTATGGTGCATCAGGTAGGAGAGCAGCCGGTATTCGTGGCTCGTCAGCTTGATCGGGGCGCCGTCCACGAAGACGCGACCGGAGCGGGTGTCGAGGGTGACGGGGCCGCAGGCGATCTGACTCGACGCGTGACCCGCCGCGCGGCGAAGGATCGCGCGCACGCGGGCCATCAGCTCCTCCATGTGGAAGGGCTTGGTGACGTAGTCGTCGGCGCCCGCGTCGAAGCCGTCCACCTTGTCGGACCAGCGGTCGCGGGCGGTCAGGATGATGACGGGGGTCTTCACCCCGGCCCGGCGCCAGTTCTGGAGCACGGTGACGCCGTCGGCCTTGGGCAAGCCCATGTCGAGAATGATGGCGTCGTAGGGCTCGTTCTCGCCGAGATAGCCGCCCTCCTCGCCATCGAAAGCCTTGTCGGCGACGTAGCCGGCCTCTTCCAACGCGGCGACGACTTGCCGGTTGATGTCACGGTCATCCTCGACCACGAGCAGGCGCACGGTCGGTTACTCCTCATCCCGGCGGCACACCGCCACGGTTACCAATGCCCGCTCACCTGTCCCGATTGAGCATCGACCATGACGTGCATGAAATGCCCATCACGACGCAAGGCCGTCAGCAGGTAGACGAGCCCCGCTTCGTGCCGGCACAGGCTGGCGCGCTGGATCTCGGCCCGCGGAACGATCTGGCGCGCCGCGCGGATCGCGGCGATGGGCGGCACGACACGCTTTTCGGCCACCGCCTCGCGCAGATCGGCCGGCGACAGGCAATCGTCGCCGCGATTCAGCGGCTCCCGCTGCGCCGGGACGGGCGCGAGGGCACCGGTTTCCTCGGCGAGTGGGCCGACCGCCCCCGCCGCGAGGACCGCGGCGGTCGAGACGACGATCAACAGGGCGAAAGCTTGGCGCATCGAGGGTGACTGTCGCGCGAGCGCACTGAATGCGCCCTGAATGTTTGCGAGCGCGGGCGCACTCGGTGGGGAAGCGGCCGTAGAAGATGTCTTGCGGTCGAGGGCCATGTCCGGGTCGGTGATGTTGCCGAGGACAAGGCGGGATCGCCGTCGCGGTTCCGTGGGCATGACTGCGCAGGGCCACCCGCCTCACGCCGCCTCCTCTCCGCCAGCATGCCGGCGGCGGTCACCGCACACCCGCAGGGTCAGGCTCGCCAGATCCCCGCTATCGATGGCGTCGAGGGCGGCCCGGCGCAGCGTGATCAGGGAGCGTTCGAAGCCGTGGCGCGCCGCCTCCAGGCGGCCGGCGGCGGCACGGGACCGGCTTCGACGGGAGGCCTGCGACCCGCCTTCATCCGGGCCGGCGGCGGAAGCATGGGCGGAGGAGGTATGGGCAGGCATGGAAGACGTCCTGTGACCGGGTCAGAGATTCGGCCGGTGCTGCAACTCGCCGATGCGCCGCAGGAGGTCCTCGAACCGCTCCCGCGCGCGCTCGTCACTGCGCGCCACGGCTCGAGCCGTCTCGCCCGTGAGCCGGACCAGATCCTCCAGCACGCGGGTGCGGCTCTCCAGGGCGGCGGCCACCGCCGCGTTGGTCTGGGAGGCGCGCTCCAGCGCCGCGGCGGTGGCGCCCGTCTCGGTGATGCGCGCTTCCAGCACGCGCAGGCCGTCCCGGTAGAGGTGAAGGCAGGCCAGCCCCAGCAGCACCGCGACGATCCAGCCGGCGCCCCCGTCGGCGAAGAGGAGGCGCGCGGCTTCCGCTGCGATCTTGTCCATTGTACCGCCTCCCGGATGGTCGGCTCCGGTCTTGCGCGATACCGGACGATCAGACGGCCTTGCGGGTCCCTCGCGCGGGCCCTTGCCCCAGGGCGCGGTCCAGAGCGGGTTCGAGGGTGTTGCCGGCGGTCGCCGCCGCCTCCAGGGGCAGAGACCGGAACACCTTCTCCGCGACCCCCTCGCCGCCGCCCGCCGCCCGGATCAGCCAGGCCGGCGCCTGATCGAGCGCGCGCTGCACGGCCCGCGCGATCACCGCCGAGCCGACGGAGACGGTCAGCCTGCGCCCTTGGACGGCGCCGGCCACGGCGTTCAGGGCGTAGTCGGTGGCGTTGCGCACGAGGCGCTCGACCAGCGCGTCGGTGACGAGGAGCCGTAGGGGACCGCCGAACCGCGCGAGCGCTGCTGCGAACGCGGCGACGAGCACCGGCATCAGCAGGGTGGACAATCCCTGGACGAGCGCCACGACGGCGTCGCCCCACGGCAGGACCAGCGCGGCGGCGTCGATACCGGGGAGCGGCGTTGCGTGCGCTGGCGCGCAGCAACAGCCGAGCAGGAGGAGGGGCGGCAGGACGGGTCTGATGAGGAAGACCCTGGCCATGGTTCGGGCAAAGCTGCGAGCGAAGACCACGGTGGACGTCATGGCAGCGATCCTTTCGGGGTGCGGGAGGGGAAGCGTTCAGCGGCCGGCGCGCAGCCAGTCCCGCAGGCGCGCGCGCCAGCCGGGCCGAGCGCTGGACGGCGAGGACGGGCGTTCGACGGGGGCGGAGACGGGCTGCGCATCGCCGCGCCGGGCGCGCGGCAGGGCGGTTTCGTAGGGCGTCCGGAACTGGTCGAATTCGCCCTGCCGGCGGGGGATGATCGCGGCCGGGCGGTTCCACATTAGGATCGCTTCGCCTGCGCCCGCCCGGTCGCCGGCCCGCAGGCGCCGCAGCACCGTGGAGCGCCGGAACGCCGCCGGGCCGATGTTGAAGCAGAGCGAGACCAGCGCGTCGAAGGCGTGCTGCGGCAGCGGCTCGGGGATCGTCTCGGCGACGGTGCGGACGAAGGCCGCGACATCGCGGGCGAAGATCGCGTCCGCCTCCCCGGCATCGATGCGCAGGCCCGCCCGCGGCACGGGCGGCCCGGCGGCGGCGGTGTGGCCGATGCCGATGGTCCAGACCCCCACGCTGTCGCGGTAGGCCTCCAGCCGCCGCCCCTCCCGGGCGATCAGCACGGCGCGGCCGACGGCACTGAGGTCCATCGTCAATCTCCGGTCTTGATGGCATGGGTCGGGAGGCAGGCTCGGCGGCCGGCGCCTCTATGTCATTGTTTTCCCGCGCATTCTTTCGACGCGCCGATCACCGCTTCGTCGGAATGCGCTCTAATCCAGGCCCTCGAACAGCAGCGAGAACAGGATGTTGGTCGTGGGCTTCGCCCCGCTGCTCGACACGATCTTGAGGCACCAGCGGTCCGCCGCCTCGAAGACGGCGCTGTTGACGAGGTCGGCCGCTTGGTTGGAACCGGCCCCGGCGATCGTGCAGGTCAGGGCCGTGCCGGTGAACAGGTTCTGGAGCGTGACGGTCCAGCTTGCTCCCGCGCCCGGTGCGTCCTGCGTCACGATCCGCAAATCGCGGAACCGCCCTCGCCGGCCGGCCGCGGCATAGACCTCGCTCTGGTGGCTGCCGACGAGGGCGTTGGTGAAGTACCGCGTCGCCCCGGCCGGAAAGGCGCCCGGCCCGCTGTTGCCGGCGATCACCTGCGCCGTCAGCACCGGCACGTCCGCGACGGTGATCCGACCGGGAAAGGCGACCCGCCCTGTCGCGCGCGCGATCCGCAGCGCCTCGAACCAGTCGCCGCCATTCGGGGAGACCTTCACGCGAAAGTCGTCGTCACCGGTGAGGCCGATCTCGGCGCGGGCGGAGAACCCGGTCTGCATCAGCAGCGAGAGAGTGTTGCCGGCCGCCTGCTTGTTCAGGGTGTAGCGCAGATCGCCGCTGCCACCCTCGGCGACCGTCAGCGCGGTCCAGAGCGCCTTGTTGAGCTTGGCCGCGAAGGGATTGTCCGCATCCGCCCCGGTGCCGAGCCCGAGGCGGGTCAGATTGTTCAGGGCAGCGATGGTCGCGCGGAACGGCATCCAGGCCGAGCCGGTGAAGGTGTAGAGTTCGGCCTCGTCCGCAACATAGGCCGTCCAGCCCGCAAGCGGCTTGAGGGATAGCCACGCACCGTCTTGGAAGCGGGCGATACGCCCGGCCCAGCCGGTCCAGGCCCCGCTCGGGTTGCCGGAGACGATCAGGTAGCGGTCGCCCTCGGCGGGGCTCGCAGGCGGGGCAGCCCGGTCCTTGTCGAGGACGGCGAGCTGCACCAGCGCGTCGAGCAGCGCCAGTGCCTCGTTGTGGGTGACATGCTTCTGCGCTTGCCCTCCCGCGATCAGCGGCAGGGCAAGGCTCGGGGTCGTGTCGGCCATGGGCCACTCCGGACGTGTCAGATGTCAGATGGTCCGCAGGCTCACCCGCGCCCGGCGGGCGGGGCCGGAGCCGGCAAGCGGGCCGATCGGCACCAATGCGGCGTCGATCTCGGTGCGGCGCGCGCCGAAATCGGCGATCTCGTCGGCGCTGGCGTAGAGCGCGCTCGTCGTATCGGTGCTCAGGCTGCGCAGAATCCGCCCGTCCTCGGCGAGGATGTCGAGGCGGTAGGCGTCCTCGCCCGGCGGCACATCGGCCGGCTCCCAGGCGTCGGCATCGCGCCGCGCCCGCCGGGTCCAATGGAAGCGCATGCCGCTGGCCTCGCGCCGAGCGCGCAGGTGAACCGGGCGCAAGGGGAGGAAAGCGGTGAGGTCGGCCGTCGCCGCGAAGCTGACGAAAGCGGGATCGGCCGGATCGCGCTCCGCCGGACCGACCCTGTAGAGGAAGCGGCGGCCGGCCTCGTCGAGCCGATCGACGAGGGGCCGGACGGCGCCGTCGTCGAGGCGCACGATCAGGCTCCCCGCGCCCGCCGAACGGCCTGCCGCGGCCTCGCTGCCGGCCAACCCCCGCAGCAGGCCCGAGAGCCGCCAGGAGCCGGACCCGATCAGTTCGGCTCTCGCCGCGGACAGGATCTCGACCGCCCCATCCGCGCCGATCACCGCGAACAGGTTGCCGCCGGCCAGGGCGGCAGCCTCGCCGATCGCGCTCAACCCATCCGCGTGGCGCAGGGTGACGTCGAGGCGGGCGTTGCGGTCGAAGCGCCAGAGCGGGCCGGGCGGCAGCGGGGTCAGCGTGCGGCCGAGGCAGGCCGGATGCTCGAGGGTGCGGTGGAGCGCGAACGGCGCGCCCTCCCCGGACGAGCGCCAGACCGCGACGGCGCCGGGCCAGGGATCGGCCGAGACCGCGAGATAGGCGAGCGGCACCGGATCGCCGCGTTCCACCGGGAGGACCAGCGGCAAAGCGAAGACCGGCCCCGGCACCGCCGGCGGCCTCCGGCCCGTTCGCGGAACCGGCACGGCGGGCCCGGAATCGGGCCGGGCAAGCGGCACGGCCCGGGTCTCGATCCGACGACCCGTGGGCGCGTCGTCGATCCGCACGATCCGGTAAAGCGTCCCGCCCTTCCCGTCCGGGAGCGCCACCACATCGCCGGGCTCCAGATCGATCCGGCGCGGGCTCACCCCGAAGGCAGCCGTGTCCCGGCCGGCGAGCGCCGCGTCGAGGACGGTTTCCGCCAGCGCCTGCACGGCGTCGCGCCGGGTGACGATGGCCGCGTCAACGCGCACCTCCTGCCGCCGCGCGCCGGCCGGGCGCGCGGCGGATGCGGTCGCGCGGCGGTAATCCGGGCTCTCGCCGTCGGAAAAGCCGATCGCGACGGAGCGCGGCAACTCGCTTTCCTGCGCCCGTATCCGGCGCAGGGGCGCCGCCTCGCCCTCGCCGAGAACGAGGTCGCCCGCGTCCAGCATGGCGGGTGCGCTCGTGCGCCCGTCGCGAATCCGCAGGGTCCCCCCGGAGACCGAGACGTCGAGGTTGAACAGCCGGGCGAGCGGCTCTAGCGCCTCGCGGGCGGAGAGCGGCCGGTCGAGTACGGCCCCATCGAGGAAGCCGGCGGCATGGATGTCGAGGGGCGCGTCGATGCCGAGATCGGCCAGGATCGCCGCGATCAGCCGGTCGAGTTCCAGCCCCTCGATCCGGCCGGTGATCCAGTGGCCGAGCGCCCAGTTGGCGGCGTCCGACCACAGGCTGGTGAAATCGGGGAAGGCCGGAAACGGCCGGGCATCCCAGGCCCAGACGTAGATGTCGTCGGCCGGGATCATCCGGCCGCCATAGACGGGCGAGACCGGATTATGAGCCGGCTCGAAACCATCGGCCTCAGGGTCGAAGCGCGAGAGGATCGCGTCGAGGCCGCGGGCCTGGATCAGGTCATCGCGACCACCACGGGAGAAGGGCGGAGCGGCATTCTCGGACGATTTCGGATCGGGGAAGACGTTGGGCCCGTTGGTGCCGCGATCGACCGCCGGGATGCCGATCTCGGTCAGCCAGATCGGCTTGGAGCCCGGCACCCAGGCCGTCGGCCCGGTCTCGACACCACCGCTGCGCTCGCCATGCGGGTTCGACCACCACGCGACGAGATCCTTGGCCCGGTAGATCCACGGCTTACCGTGGGCGCCGTCGGTGATCGGCGTTCGGCGCTGCGCAACGCGATCCTCGGGGCTGGCATAGTACCAATCGAACGCCTCGCCTGCGCCGAGACGGTTCTTGAGATAGGCGCGGTCGTAGAGGCTCATGGCCTCCGCGGCGTCGCGATGATCGGGCCCGTCGCGCCAATCCGAGATCGGCGGATAGTAGTCGATGCCGACGGCATCGATGGCCGGATCGGCAAAGAGCGGATCGAGGGGGAAGCGCACGGAGGCGCCGCCATCGCGGACATGCGCGCCGTACTCGGTCCAGTCGGCGGCATAGACGAGGCGCACGTCGCGGCCGAGGCGGGTGCGGACCTCCGTGGCGAGGCGCCGGAGCTGCGCGACCGCCAGATAGGCACCGTCCGATCCGCGCACCCGTGTCAGGCCCACGAACTCGCTGCCGAGGACGAAGCCAACGAGCGGCGCTCCGGCCGCCGCCCAGCCGGCGGCGAGGCCGGCATAGTGCAGAATCATGGCCCGGTAACCTTGCGGCCCTTCGAAGAAGGCCGCGACCTGGTCGGCTGCGCCGCCGGTGCCGTCCGGGCTTCCGGCCCGGTCGGGAGCGGGATCGCAGGTGATGCGCCCGCGCCAAGGGTAAGCCGGCTGCGATTCACCGGGCCGGTACGGGTCCGGCAGGGTGTTGCCTGCCGGCACGTCCATCATCACGAAGGGATAGAGCACCACCGCGAGGCCGCGGCGGGTCAGCTCGGCCACCAGCCGCCCGAGCCCCGCGTCGGACGGCGTACCGCCATAGGCGGCCGTGTCACCGGAGCGGGAAACCGCCGGCGCCGCGGCACGGTTCAGCCCGGCAACGGACCAGGGCTCGCCCGTGGTCGCCTTCGCCGTCGTGTCGACCCGCGGCGTCACGGTGCAGTGCCCGGCGCGCACATCGTCGCCGAACCAGCTCGTCACGACCGAGACGCGCTTCAGCCGGGGGCACAAAGCCTGGAGCGCATCAAGCGAGGCGACGACATCGCTCGCGCCCTGGAACTGAAAACGGTTTGCCGGCTTCGTAGCGCCGAGTCCGGCATCCTCGCTGACGGCGAGCGGATCGAGGCCGAACTCGGTCGAGCCCGGTATCAAGCAGACTGCGCGGATCTTGCTCGCCAGCCCGGCAACGGGCCGGATCACCTCAAAGGCCAATTGCGGGATGCGGTTGCCGAAGGCGGCGAGCGGCAGATGCTCGAACACGATGTAGGCAAGCCCGCGATAGGCCGGTGCGTTGTCCGCGCCTTCCTTGGCGACGATCAGCGGATCGGGTGCCTGCGTCGCCGAGCCGGTATGGACGCGCCAGTTGAGCGTCGTCAGGTCGAGCTCGCTGCCATCGGCCCAGATCCGACGGACCAGGGCGATCTCGCCCGCGCAGAGTCCAATGGCGAGATCGATGAAATAGCTGTAGGCGGTGCGCACGGTTTTCTGGCCGCCCGCTCTGCCCTTCGAGCCGGAGGAAGAACGCTCCACGGTGGTGTTGGCGATCTCGAGCGGGCGCGTCGCCCAGATCAGGGTGCCGCCGATGCGGGCCCGGCCGTAGACGCGGGGCACCGGCGCGCCCTCGGTGGAGGCGAGGCCGCCGAGTTCGGTCAGCCGCGGCCCGTCCACGAAGCGCGGGCTGGTGCCGGCGCCGAACAGCGCGCCGTCGAGCGCCGCGCCCCCGGCCGCGCCAGCCACGCGCCCGATCATTCCGCCGAGGGGACCGCCGAGCGCGCTGCCGAGCGCTTGGCCGGCTGTTTGCAGGACGAGCGTCGTCATAGCGGTGCCTCCGGCGGACGGGTGGTTCAGGGCGGATCGGGAAAGCGGAAGGCGTGAGCGAGGTGGCGCCGCCACCACGGCGTGAGCGCAACCTCGGTCACCCCCGCGCCGTCATGGGCATGGATCATCGACGCCGGACCAGTCGCGACGGCACAGTGTTTTGCCGGCAAATGTGCGCGAAACGCGAAGAGCAGGACGTCGCCGGCCCGGGGCTGATAGGCCTTCAGCGGTCCCATAATCGGAACGAGGTGCCGCCGCGCGGCGGCGACCAGCGGGTCGGCACCGTCGAGGGCCGATTCGGCCCAGGCGGCGGCGTAGGGCGGCGCCTCCTCCGGTTCGGGGCCGACGACGGCCCGCCAGACCCCGCGCAGCAGGCCGAGACAGTCGCAGCCGACGCCCTTCAGCGAGGCTTGGTGCCGGTAGGGCGTTCCAGCCCAACGGCGGGCCTCCGCCACGATCCGCTCAGGCAGCGGCAACGCGTCATCATCCATGACGGCCTCATCGGAACAGGCTGGAGCCGTCGAGGCGTGCTCCGGCCTCAGGGCCAGAGCGCAAAACGAAGTCATTGCCGGGCATGTGCGGAAAACCTTGGAAGTTGAGGGTGTTGGCGAACCTGCCGCGGCAGGCGGCGAGGCTCTTGTCGCAGCCGGCGACGAGCGTGAAGGTATCGCCGGTCGCGGCGGGACGCGGCGGCGGATCCCACAGGTCGAGGAGCGTCGCCTCCCCGTCGCGGCGATGGCCGCGCAGATCCGCGGCGTGTCCGGCATTGGCACCCGAATCCCAGGTCAGGCGACCGCCGGAGAACCAACCCACGGCGAAGCTCCCCGCCAGCGCGACGCTGAGCCGGCCGGGCTCGGACGCGGCCCGTACGGTGCCGGTCGCGTGGAAGCGCGGGTCGGCGAGATCGACGCGGCAACGGACATCGCCGAGTTCCGCGTCGCAGGCGGCGCGGAAGCTGCGCCCAACCGTGACGTCGAGGCGGTGCATCAGCCCGCGCAGTTCGGCGACGAAGGCGCCCCCCTCCCGGCGGATCTCGCCCAGGCTCGCCACGTCGAGGAGCAGACGCGCCTCGGGCTCGGCCCAATCGACCAGCCAGGTCTCGACCCCGGCCCCGTCATAGCGCCCCGCCGCGACGTCGTCCTCCGTGATCCCGGCCGAGGTCAGCGCCCCGGCCACTTCGCCGCCGCCGACGGCGAAGCCGAGCTCCGCGCTCACCTCAGCCGCCTCCAGCCCGCTGCGGGCGGCGTAGGTCACGCCACTGAGGACGAGATCGCGGTCGTGGTCGGTGAAGCCGAGGACGAGTCCGTCGCGGCGGCGCAGGGCCCAGCAGCGGCAGAGCGTGGTCGCGCCGCCCTCCATACGGGCGGCGAGACGGGGCGGGACGGCGCGCATCGGCTTCCCCTCAGGGCAGGATCTCGATCAGCGGAATTCGCGGCACCTCGCCGGCGGTGAAGGCGGCGAGATCGACGGTGAGTTCGTCGGTGTCGAAGCGGACCGGCACGTCGAACTCGAAGCCGGCCGTGACGGCGGCGCCCGGCGGCGGCACCGTGTCGGCAGCGAAGGTGACCCGGCCCGTGGCCGGATCGACGGAGAGCTTCGGAGCCGCCACCTCGGCACCGTTCACCGCGACGCGCACCGTACCGGCCACCGGCTTGGCGATGGCCCGGCGGTAGGCCTCCGGCCCGCTCCCGTAAGTCTTGGCGAGAGCGAAGATGCGGGTCGTGCCGTCGCCGGTGCCGATCCGCTGGTCGGTCGGCGCGACGGGGCGCGAGGGCGGGCCGGAGCGGTGATCGACCCGGTCGCGGTAGCGGAACCCGTAGAGCCGCCCGCGCCGCTCCTCGAAGAAGCCGAGCACCGCGTGCAGGGCGTCGAGGGTGCGGATGCCGAGCCCGGCATCGTAGCGGCGGCGCGAATCCGCCCAGCGGCTGTTGCGGTGCTCGCGGCCCGACGCCAGCGTGACGATCTCGGTGCGCCGCACCGGGCCGCCGCTGCCGCGCAGGGCGACATCGAGGGGGAAGCGGATCTCGTGAAAGTCGGATGCCATGGCAAAAACTCCGAATTCCGGGCGCGAAGAGCGCCCCGCGGAGCGGCCTCAGCTTTGCGGAGGTGTCGAGAGCGCATTCCGACGAAGTGATCACCGGTTCGTCGAAAGAATGCGTGTCAAAACAAGGGGCTAGAGACGCCGACCTGATACAATCAGGTCGGATACGGCTCTAGCCAAGCGAAAGCCAATGCCGCGAAGGCGGCTGCCGGCCTCGAGGCAGGACAGGAAATGCTGTGATCACGCGCGGCGTGATCACAGCGCGCGTCGGCCGCGTGCCACGGCGCGGGCGAGACGAGCGGCGACCTGGGCCTCGGAGCGGCGGAAACCCTCGATGTCCGGCGTGGCGATGTTGACGGTGACCGCGACCGGACGCTCGGCCCCGCCCGCGGCGACGCCGAGGCGGCCGTCGCTGCCGCGCCTGAGCGGAAGGATGGCCTCCGGCCCGGCCTCGCCCATCAGGCCGGTGTCGCCCCCAGGACCAACGAGCGGAAAATAGGTGGGTGCCGCCACGACCCCGCCGGCCGCGAAGGGGCGCACCCGTCCCCCGCCGAGAACGCCACCGAGGCGGAACGGCACGATCCGCCCGTCGGAGACGACGCCCCCCTTGGCGAGCGCCGTCGTGCTGCCGCCTTCGGATGCCGCGCTCAGCAGGCTGTTGACGAGGCTCGTCACGCCCGCTTTCACCGGAGCCAGCGCCGCCTTGACCGCAACGTTGGAAAGCTTGCTCGCCAGCGAGGCCAGCACGCCGTCGAGCTGGCGCCCGGCATTGAGATTGCGGTCGAAGGCCGAGGACAGACTCTGGCCGAAGCGTTGGGCCAGCCGGTCGAGGGTTTCGAGCTGCCTGGTGCGCTCGGCCGTGCTGCGGTCGCTGTCGGTCATCATGAGGTCTCCGGATCGGGATGGGCGGCGAGCAGGCGGTCGAGATCGGCCCGGCTCGGTGCGTCGGGTACTCGGTGGGTCAAGCCCGCGGCCGCAGCCAGTTCACGGGGCGTGGCGGCCCAGAGGTCGCGCGGGCGCCAGCGCAGGGTCGCGAGACCGAGCGTCAGCACCGCATCCCACGGGAAGGCGGAGACGGGTGTCTCCGGCGCGTGGCTTCCCGCGGGGCTCAAGGGCCCGTGGGCGGAGCCTCGCCGAAGGCCGCGACCAGAGCCTCCCCGAGCGCCGAAGTCACGGTTGCCAATCCGCCGGAGAGCGGCAGCCGCGCGACCGCCTCGTCGTCGAGGGTGTGGCCGCCGCCGCGGAGCGCCGCACCGAGCAGCGCGATCACGTCGCGGGCGGCGAGCCGCCCGCCGGCAAAGCGCTCGGCAAGGCCGGCGAGATCGCCCGCGCCGAGCGCGTCTTCCAGTTCGGCGAGTGCGCCGAGGGTGAGGCAGAGCGTGTAGCGCTCTTGTCCCAAGGTGAGCGGCACCTCGCCGCGTCGGCGGTTGGCCATCGTCATGCTCCCGCAAAGCTCAAGGGGCCGGCGGAATCGAGGGCCATGTCGAAGGTGACCTCGCCCGCATGCTCGCCGCGATACTCAAGGCTCGTGATCTGGAAGAGGCCCTCGATCGTGCCGAAATCCGGCACCACGATCTGGAACAGGCCGATCACGCCGTCGAAGAACATCTGGCGCAGGCGTGCGTCGGAGGCCTCGTCGCGGAACACGCCCGAGCCGGCGACCGCGGCACGGCGCACGCCCGCCCCCGCCAGCAGCTCGCGCCAGCGCCCCGTGGAATCGGCGTTGGTGACGTCCACCGTCTCGGCGTTGAAGGCGAGCTGGCGGGCGCGCAGACCCGCCACCGCGGCGAAGCCGCCGGCCCCGTTGCTCACCCGGACCAGCAGGTCCCTGCCCCTCTGTGCGCTCATGTCCGCGACTCCGGCATTCCTGGAAAGATCAGGCGGCGACCTCGGTCACCGCCTCGAAAGAGAGGGTCGCGCGCGCCTCACCGGTGCGCTCGTCGCGCAGGCCGGCGAGACTCTTGAGGCGCAGGAGGACGAGGGCGTGGCCGCTCAAGGCGAGGCCGGCCTCGTCGAGGCGGGCGGCGATACGCTCGGCCACCTCCAGGGCCGAGCGGGCCGAGCCCGGCTTGGCGAAGACCGTCAGCGCGAAGGCGTGGCGGTGGCGCTGCGCACCATCGACGGAGTCGTCGCTCACCTCGCTCGGTCCGAACAGCGCGTAGACCGGAGCGGCGCCCCGCGGCGGCTCGTCGTAGAGGCGCAGCCGGCCGCCCATCAGCACGGCGAGCGGCGTATCCGCGGCAAGGTGAGCGAGAAGGCCGGCGCGCAGGGCCAGCAGCGGGCTCGATCGCATCATGGGGAAGCCTCCTCGATCACCTCTTCCACCTCGCAGACGAGGTCGCGGCGGCGCCCGTCGGGGTCGTCGGCCGCGCGGATCGCGAAGCGGCGGGGGCCGTCGGCGAAGCGCATGGCCGGGGTGACGCCGGGGCGGTAGCGCAGGCCGACGCGGTAGAGGCCGGGCCGGTCAGCGCGCCCGCCACGGGGCGGAGCGGCGCTGCCGAGCGATTCCAGCGAGCCCCACAGCAGGGGTCCGGCGACGTAGCGGCGGAGCCGGCCGCCGAACCCGTCGGGCTCGTCCACCGGCAGTTCGAGCACGAGGCGCCGCCGCCGCGCGCCGAGCGGCCTGTGTGTCATGGTCGGTCTCCGTGGATCAGGATCAGAGCCGCATCCGGCGGCACGCGGCGGCGAGCCCCGCCGCCTCGGGCGGCAGCGGACGGGGGGCGCGCTCGCCGCCCGCATCGCCGCGGTTCTCGAACCAGTCGGTGATCGTCAGACGCAGGGCCTGAACCAGCGGCTCGGGGACCGGCGGACCCTCGCCGCCGCAGCCGGCGCCGACCTCGACCAGAGCCGAGGCCGTGCCGAGCGGCGGCAGGTCCGGCCCGAACAGGAGGCAGGGCGCCTCCCACGGATCGGGGCCGACCCGGATCGGGCCAGGCTCGATTTCGGTGAGGGCGCCGCGCCCATCGATCAGCCCGGCGCGAAGCACGGCGACGAGCGGACTCAGCGGCAGCGGCATCAGCCCGAGCCGGGGCCAAGCCGCCAGCACCACCCGGAAGCGGGCGGGCCGCAGCAGGCGGCGCGCGGTCGCTTCGACCGCCGCCCGCGCCGCCGGGATCAGGCGGGCGATCAAGGCGTCCTCGATGGTCTCGTCGGAGGACAGCCGGAGATAGCCGCGCATCTCGGCCACGCTCACCGGCTCGACGCCGGTCTCCTCGACGCGTATCGGGGTCATGCCAGCCTCTCGTGAAAGCGTTCTTCGCAAAAGATGCGCGCGCCGAACCCATCTCTTCCGCGCACGGCGCGTCTTGCCCTCGGAGCGGCGGCCCTCACGCTCCTGCTCGCGGCCACGCCGGCGACCGCCATCGTCGGCGGCCGGGAGGGCGCGGCGGTGCCGGGCGCGGCCTCGGCGGTGATGGTGCTGACCTCCGGCGGCGGGGTCTGTTCGGGAATCGTCGTCGCGCCGGACGCGGTGCTCACCGCCGGCCATTGTGTGGCGGGCGTGGGCGAGAACCGCGTCCATTACCGCGACGAAACAGGCCGCCCGGTGCTGGCCGAGACGGCTGCCCGCCTGCTGCATCCGGCCTATGATGGCGATGCCATCCGCGGGCGCACCCGCTCCATCGACCTTGCGCTGCTGCGCACCCGCGAGCCCTTGCCCGCCCGGTTCGTGCCGGCCGCGTTGAGCGCCGCGATGCCGCGGACCGGCCAGAGCCTGACGCTGGCCGGCTACGGCGCCGCGCGGGGCGGCGACCGGCGCTCGATCGGCCGCTATCGCGGCGCAACGCTCGCCGTCGTCGAGCCCTACGGCGCGAGCCGCATCCTGGTTTGGCTGAAGGCACCGGGAGCGGGCGGCTGCCAGGGCGATTCCGGCGGCCCGGTCCTCGAGGGCGCGGCGGTGGTCGCGGTCGCCGCATGGGTGAAGGATGCCTGCGGCGGCCTGACCCAAGGCATCCTGCTCGGGCCGCAACGGGACTGGATCGACCGGACGCTGTCCGGCTGGGGCGCCTCCGCCCGCTGGTGACGTCCTTGACCGATCGTGATCCGCGCGCCGCGGCGCATGAGGAACCGGACCTTGGCCGCCGAATTGCCTTCGGATACGCTTCAACCGGTCCGGGATTCGTTCATGGAATCCGGCGCACCGCGCCAGGACCCTGGGAGAACAAAAAAGATGGTTGCGAGCCCACTTCGCGCGTGCGTGCTTGGTGCCTTGCTGGGTCTCGTCCCCCTCTCGGCGCAAGCCGTGGTCGAGGGCCGCACCTCCCGTGATCCCGGCGGGCTTCGCGCCTCGGTGGTGCGCATCGAGAGCACGCAGGGCGAGATCTGCTCGGGCACCCTGATCGCGCAGGACATCGTGCTGACGGCGGCCCACTGCGTGATGCACAAGGCCGGCTACAACGTGGTCGTGGTCGATCCGAATTTCCGCCAGCGCCGCCTGCGGGCGGTCGCGGTTTCGATGCATCCCGAATTCGTCCCCGGCACGACGCCGGAGGAGCAGCCCGGCATCGACCTCGCCCTGATCAAGCTGGAGCAGCCGGTCGGTGCCGGCTTCCGACCGCTCGATCCCCGCGGCGGTTCGATCACCACGGGCGACAATGTCGACATCGCCGGCTTCGGCGTTCTCGCCGAGAACCGCCGCAACACCGCGCGGACGCTGCGCACGGCACATCTCGTGTCGATCGGCTCGTTGCAGGTCGCCAACCGCGTCACGGTCGTGACCGACTCCCGGCGCATGGCCGAAACCGCCGGCGCGGGCGCGTGCCTGGGTGATTCCGGCGGCCCGATCCTGCGCGGCGGCCAGATGGTCGGCGTGGTGAGTTGGTCGAGCGGCGCCATGCGTCAGGACCGGCGCGCCCGCACCGCCTGCGGCGGCTTCACCGCCGTCACCCCCACAGGCGAGCACGCGAGCTGGATTTCCTCGCGCACCGCCGAGATGGAAGCGATGACCGCCGACATGGCGGCCGCGCAGGCCGGGCGCACCGAATGGATGGCCCGGCCCGCCCGGCGGCGGATGTACTGAGAACGATCAGGCGGCGAACCGGAGCAGCTTGATCGCGCTGAAGTCCTGCACGCCGCCGCCGACGCGCTTGGTGGTGTAGAACAGCACGTAGGGCTTTGCGGAGTAGGGATCGCGCAGGGTCCGCAAGCCCGCGCGGTCCACGACGAGGTAGCCGCGCTTGAAGTCGCCGAAGGCGATCGAATGGTTGCCGGCGGCGATGTCGGGCATCGCCTCGGCCTCGATCAGCGGAAAGCCCATCAGCGTCGCGGCCCGGTCGGCGGCGAGCGGCGGCTGCCAGAGGTAGTTGCCGTCCGCGTCCTTGAACTTGCGGATCGCGCTCTGCACCCGCCGGTTCATCACGAAGCTCGCGCCCTGGCGATAGCCGGCGCGGAGCGCGTAGATCAGGTCGAACAGCACGTCGCTCGGGTTGCTTGCGGGGAAGGCGCCGGCCGCCCCCGTCGCGATGAAGCCGAGCTTGCCCGAAGCCCAGTTCGCGTTGGCGACGGTGTCGTAGCTGAGAAAGCCCTTCGGCCGGCCGACGCCGTTGCCGGTGACGAAGGCGACGCTCTCCTGCTCGGCGAAGGCCGTCTCGACCTCCTCGGCGAGCCACGCATCGATGTCGAGGACGGCGTCGTCGAGCAGCGTCTGGGTCGCTGCCGGCATGGCGTAGAGTTCCATCGCCGGAAAGCTCAGCTCCGACAGACTCGGCGCATCGGTCTGCGGCCGGGGCGCGGTCTCGGCGACCCAGCCCGCGGCAGGACCGTTGACCGAGACCGCGCGCTTGTACTGGCCGCCGGAGACGAGCCGCACCGTGGCGATGGCGCGGATCGGCGAGATCTCTGCGAGCCGGCGCAGTACCTCGCGCTCGATCGTCGGCGGCACGAGATAGCCGCCATCCGGCCCGGAGCCGGCGGAGAGGGCCTTCTCTTCCAGCCGCTTGAGGCCGGCGCTCTCGCCGGCCCGAACATAAAGGTCGAAGGCCGCCTTGTGCTCGGTGGCAGAGGCGTCACGTACCGGTTCCGCCCCGCCGAGCGGCGGCCGGGCGCGGTCGAGGCTGATCCGGTCGAGGCGGTTCTTCGCCTGATCGAGGGCGGCGTCGATGCGGATGAGCTTCTCCTCCGTCACCACATCCGCGGTGAGCCGGGTCTCGATCTCGGAGAGGCGCACATCATTGGCCTCCTTGAACGCCTCGAAGGCGCGGGCGAACTCGTCGAGCACCGCCTCGGTGCCGAAAGTCGCCGCCTTGTTCTCGGGCAGGCCGATCGGGGCCTTGGTCTCGAAACGCATCTCGGTCATGGCATCCTCGTGGGTGGTGAAAGGCGAAGGCTCAGGCGCGCGCCGCGAGCGGCGGGGCCGCGAGGCGCAGGCGCGGTGGGGCGAAGGGGCGGAGTGCTGCGGCGCGGATCACCCGCGCGTCGGGCTGCAGCGGGAAGGTCACCAGCGAGACCTCCCAGAGATCGACGGCGAGCAGCCGACGCCCGCCTCGCTCAGGCGAAGACCGCATGACGCGAAAGCCGATGGAGAGCCCATCGAGGGCACCCTCGCGCATCAGCGCGTCGATCTCGCGGGCGCGCTGAACCGCGAGGTTGAGCCGACCGGCGACGCGCAGGCCCCGGCCATCCTCCTTGAGGGAGAGCCAGGAGCCGATCGGCTCGGCCGGATCGTGCTGCCACAGCATCCGCACCCCGCCCGCGCCCCGCCGGCCGAGGCTCGCGGCAAACGCCCCTGGCGCGACGGTGTCGCGGCCGAGATCGGGCACGCCGAACAGGCTGGCGTAGCCGGTGAAATGGCCATCCATGACAAGACCTCGACAAGAGGAGTGAAGAGCGGGCTCTGCCCGAATCCCGGCGGGGCCTCAGCCCGGAGAGCCGGTGCCTTGCGCCGGACTTTGGGAAGGATAGCCGACGGCCTCGCGCTTCTCCGCGACCGACAGGAAGTCCGCGCCCTGGACCCGCCGCCAGAGCGACTCGCGCTCGGTCGCCAGCGCCTCGACCGCGTCGAGATCCGGCTCCAATCGAGCGGGGCCGAAGGCGGGTTCCAGCCAGCGAGCCAGCGAATCGGTGGTGCGGCGCACCAGCGGGATCACCGTCTGGCGGTAGAAGGCGCGGTTGGCCTCGGCGTAGTTCGCGTGGGTGTTGTCGCCGGGAAGACCGAGCAACAGCGGCGGCACGCCGAAGGCGAGCGCGATCTCGCGGGCGGCTGCCGCCTTCGCCTCGACGAAGTCCATCTCCTTGGGTGAGAGCGAGAGCGGCCGCCAATCGAGCCCGCCGTCGAGGAGGAGCGGCCGACCGGCATTGGCGCTGCCCTGATAGCTCGTTTCCAGCTCGGCCTTGAGCCGCGTGAACTGCGTGTCGCTCAAGGCGGCGCCGGTCGAGGGCGCGAAGACCAGGGCGCCGGAGGGGCGGGCCGCGTTGTCGAGCAACGCCTTGTTCCAGGCGCCGGCAGCGTTGTGGATGTCGAGCGGCACCGCCGCCGCCTCCATCGGCGAGAGGCCGTAATGGTCATCGAGCGGGTTGAACAGCGTCAGGTGCAGGATCGGCGGCACGGCGCCGGTCTGCTGATAGCGGAGCCGCCGCCCCCCGACACTGTACTCGTAAGCCGCGGGCCAGCCGTCGGCGCCGGCCACGACCTGCATCCGGTCCGGACGCAGAGAGAAGAGTTCACGGGGTCGACCATCGATCTCGACCGCTTCGATGTAGGCATTGCCGGAGACGAGGAGGTGCCCGTAGATCCCGTCGAGGAAGCGCATCCCGCCTTCGCGCGGATTCGGTCGGGCGAGCAACTCCAGCAACGGATGCGCATCCTCGGCGCCGGCGAGCGTCAGCGGCAGGGAGGCCGCGGCTTCGGCGACGAGCCGGACCGAACGGTGGACGACAGCGTTGCGCTGAAAACCCTCGCGGGCCAAAGCGGTGTAATCGCGCGCGGTCCAGATCGCTCGTCCCTCGCCGTAGAGTGCAAAAGCCGCGCTCGCTTTCGCGTCGGGTATGAACCCGGCCGCTTTGGCGAACCGCGCGATGAATCCAGGCATGGCACGCCTCCCGCTTGCAATGTTTCACGTGAAATTAACCGCGGCTGTCAGAGCCGGCGGATGCGCGGCTCGACTGACGGCGCGAGCATCAGGTGCGTGAGCGCCCAGACCAGCGCATCGAGCCGATCCGGCGAGCCGCCCCCAGGCAGACCGCCGGGACCGAAAGCGCACATCTCGTCCTCCAGCGCCGGTAGCGGACCGACATGGCGGACGCGCCCCTGGGCGTAGAGCAGCGAGACCGGCTCGGCCCGCAGCAGCTTGCCCCGCGTCGCCCGCACCGTCGCCACGGGTACGCTCGGATCGGCCTCCGCCAACACCGCGACGACCATCTCGCCGCCCTGGTTGACCTCGGCCACCAGCGCGTCGGCCGCCAAGCCGTGGTACAAAGCCAATGCGGCGCGCGCCCAGACGGCGGGTGCGGCCTGCTCCAAGGTCGCATCGGCCAGCACGTAGGCGGTTCCGTCGGCCGCGAGCCCGGCCGCGACGATGCCGCAGGCGTCTGCCCCGACGCGGGAGGAGGCCGGCGGATCGACGGCGACGGCGATGCGTTGCAGCGGCGGCGCCTCCGAAACACGCGCCCGCTCGATGGAATCACGGGTCCAAAGCGCGTCCGGCCGGTCCTCGATCAGCTCCCCGTCGAGTTCCTGCCGCCCGAGACGGGTGCCGGCGTAGCGGCCGACCACCTCCTCCAAGAAGCTCGGCGCGAGGTTCTGAGCATTGTCGGCCGTGCGGGAGCGCGTCACCACCGTGCGCGGGTCGGCGAGTAGCCGGCGGATCAGCGGCATCGGACGCGGCGTGGTGGTGACGAGACCGCGCGGATGCGTTCCGAGCCGCAGGCCGAACTGAATCATGTCGTAAGTGGCTTCGGCCTCACGCCACTTGGCGACCTCATCGGACCACACGGCACCGAATTGCGGGCCGCGCAGCGAATCCGGCTCCTCGGCGGAGAAGGCCAGCGCCACCGCGCCGTTGCCGAACACCACCCGCCGCCGTGACGGCTGCCAGACCGGCGGCGCACCGCCGAGACGCGGTAGCGCGAGAAGCCCGGACGGCCCCTCGATCATCACGTCGCGCACATCGGCGAAGGTCTCGCCGACGAGGGCGATCCGCGCCACCGGCTCCGGTGAGAAGACCGGATCGCCGAGGGCGAGGCCGCGCACCCATTCGGCGCCGGTCCGGGTTTTTCCGGAGCCGCGCCCCCCGATCACCGCCCAGGTCGTCCAGTGTCCCGGCGGCGGAAGCTGGTCGTGCCGCGCGAGATGAAGCCAATCGGCCTCAAGCAGGCGCAGGTGGTCCGGCGAGAGACGGGTCAAGAATGCTGTCGTCCGGCTCCGCCGCCGCGAATGCAGCATAGCGGCGCGCGATATCCGTGCGCATCGCCACGAGGTCGGCGGCGCGCAGCGGTGGTCGGCTGGCTGCACCATCCGTCCCTCCCTCGCGCGCCGTCCGGTCGGCCGCCTTCATGTCGTCGAGCATGGTCTTCAGACCGCCGAGATCGCGCAGCACTTTCGCGGAATCCAACCCGGCCGGTGGTGCCTCGGTATCGAGTGCCGCATCGAAGCGTGCGATCTGCCGTTCGATATGGGCGCGCAATTGCGCCCGCAGCTGCCGGGCATCTGGCACGCGCTTGCGGGCTTTCTTGGAACTTGGCTTCGAAGGAGCGGCCGGCTCGGCTTCACTGCGTGGCTCGGAGGGGGCCGGCATCGCGGTGTCTCCATCCACACTTCTTGAGCGTGCCCTTTACCTACATGAGGAGCGTCGCGGTGTCAATACATAAATTCCTATAATTGCCGAAATCAAGGAATTTGGTCAGGAAGCATGCGTCCGCGGCGTGTGGGTGCCGTCGTTCCGGGCACGCCCGGCTATGAATTTTTCCATAAAACAGGAACGCCAACCGAGCCTCATCGGTAGATAAGCTAAGGAGTGCGCGTCACCGCCTCCATCACACGGGAGACAGCACGGTGCTCAAAGGTGGACTTCTCTGGTTGATCGGCATTCCGCTGCCGATCATTCTTCTACTGTGGTTCTTCAACGTGTTCTAAAGCTTGGGTCGCACCGGATTCGGGGGCTTGAACCTCTCGGAACGACACATCCTTCGATTGAAGAAGCGCTGCGGAGGCGTCCGCGTCAGAGCGTGACGCTCCGCGGCGTGTAGACGAAGGGCAGACGCCCTTCCCGCTCGATCAGCCGCGTCGTGGCGGCGCCGATGATGACCATGGTCGCCATATCGGCCGGCGCGGTGCGGGCCTCGTTCAGGGTCAGTACCCGCAACGCTTCGTCCGGCCGTGTCACGGCGCGGGCGAAGATGACCGGCGTCGTGGCAGGCAGGATCTCGGCAGCGAGCGCCAGCGCCCGGCCGAGCTGCCACGGCCGCGCCGAGGAGATCGGATTGTAGAGGGCGACGCTGAGCCCTGCCCGCAGCACCGCTTCGAGCCGGGCGGTCACGACCTCCCAGGGCTTGAGGTTGTCGGAGAGCGAGATCGCGCAGAAATCACCGCCGAGCGGCGCGCCGAGACGGGCTGCGGCAGCGAGCATCGCGGTAATGCCGGGCTCAACCCGGATATCGAGATCGCGCCAGTCCGCGGGTCCGTGCTCGACCGCCTCGAACACGGCGGCGGCCATGGCGAACACGCCGGGATCGCCGCCCGACACCACCGCGACATGCCGGCCGGCAACGGCGAGTTCGAGGGCATGCCGGGCGCGGTCCACCTCGACCCGGTTGTCGCTGGCGTGGCGGGTCAGTCCCGCGCGCTCCGGCACGCGGGCGACGTAGGGGATGTAACCGATCAGATCCTGCGCCCGGTCGAGGGCGGCGCGCGCCGATTCGGTGAGCAGGCGCGGATCACCGGGCCCGAGGCCGATGATCGTGACGCTTCCCGGATCGCTCACGGGCGGCGGCCCTCTCCGGGCACCAGCACCATGGAGAAGTAGGGCGCGACGTCGTCCTCCTTCTCGGCCAGCGGCACCACCCGCTCGCCGGCCATGGTGCCGCGCTCGACATAGACCGCGCGGGCGAGAAAGCCGGTCTCGGCCAGCACGCCGCGCACCTTCGGCAGGTGCCGGCCGAGCTTCATGATGACGGCCGCATCCGTACCCTTCAGCCGCTCCACCAGCGCCTCGCGCGGCAGCGTCGCCGGCAGAATGGTGAGCACGTCGTCGCCCCAGGTGATCGGCGTGCCGGCGCGGGTCCAGCAGCCGGACATGCCGGTGACGCCGGGGATCACCTCGACGGGGAAGCGGTCCTTGAGGCGCCGCCACAGATGCATGAACGATCCGTAGAAGAAGGGGTCGCCCTCCGACAGGATCGCCACGTCGCGGCCCGCACCGAGATGGTCGGCGAGCCGTCCCGCCGCCTCGTCGTAGAAGCCGGCCAGAGCCGCGACGTATTCCGGGTGATCGGGGTGAAGCTCGGTGGTGTAGGGATAGGCCAGCGGAAACTCGCGGGTGGGATCGCACATCACCGCGTCGGCGATGGTGCGGGCGTTGCCGCGCTTGCCCCGCTTGCAGAAGTGGACGAGCACGGGGGCGTGCTCCAGCACCCGCATCGCCTTCACGGTGAGGAAATCCGGATCGCCCGGCCCCATGCCGACGCCGTAGAGCGTACCGGTTCTGGCCGCGGCGGGGGTCTCGCCCGCGCCGTCCGTGGTCTCGGCCGGGGCGTCGATGCGCACGCTCCCCTCCATCACTCGATCTCGTTCGCGAGCGCGTTGACGGCGGCCGCCGTCATGGCGCTGCCGCCGCGGCGGCCATGGACCACGACGAAGGGCACGCGCCCGTCCCGCGCCAGCGCCTCCTTGGATTCCGCCGCGCCGACGAAGCCGACGGGGATGCCGATCACCGCCGCCGGGGGGGCGACGCCCTCGTCCAGCAGTTCGAGCAGGCGGAACAGGGCGGTCGGCGCATTGCCGACGGCGACGACGCTGCCGGGCAAATGCGCGCGCCACAGCTCCATCGCCGCGGCCGAACGGGTGGTGCCCATCTCCACCGCCAGCCCCGGCACCCGCGGATCGCCGAGCGTGCAGATCACCTCGTTCTTCACCGGCAGCCGGGCGCGGGTCACGCCGTCGGCGACCATGCGCACGTCGCACAGGATCGGCGCGCCGGCCTTCAGAGCCGCCTCGCCGGCCGCAGCGAAATCCTCCGACATCTCCACGTCGCGCGGCAGGTCGGTCATGCCGCAGGCATGGATCATCCGCACCACCACGCGCTCGGCCGCGCCGGACCAGCGGGCGAGATCGGATTCGGCGCGGATCATCGCGAAGGAGCGCGCGTAGATCGCGCCGCCGTCGCGGATGTAGTCGTGGCGGGCACTCATCTCACGTCGTCCTGAAACACGGGGTCCAGCGCCGGAAGCCCGGCGGCTGCGGCCTTCCTTATCCGGTCCAGCGCCACCTCGAAAGCGAGACGCGTTGCCGGCTCGGCGGAGGGGGGCCCGGCGAGCACCACGTCGTAGGCGCCGTCGCGGCCCACCAGGGTCAGATCCGCGGGGCCCGGATGGGCGCAGCCCTTGGCGCAGCCCGAGACATGAGCGGTGAGGCCGGCCAGCGGCGCCAGCGCCTGCGCCAGCCGGGCGGCGTGGTCGGGCACCGGGGTCGTGCCGGAGCGGCAGGCCGGCGCACCGGGACAGGCGGCGACCCGGCGGCGCGGATCGTCCGGCGTCACGATGAAGCCGGCCCGCGCCAATTCGGCCTGGAGGACCGCGGCGCGGCGCGCGGGAACGAGGAGGGCGAGGCCGCGCTCCGCGCTCAGCCGCACGTCCTGCGCCCCGGCCAGCGCGGCGACCTGTTCCAGCCGATCCGCGGTGCAGCGGCCGAACGGCGCCTGGACGAGGAGCGCCGCTCTGTCCGCGGTCAGGGCGGCCAGCCCCGGCGCGGCCGGAGCAGGAGCCGGCGCGAGCGGCGTCGGCTCGAACGGGAAGAAGCCGGCCACCGCTGCAATCACGGCCCGTCCGTGGGCGTCGAGGTCGCGCATCCGGCGTCCGCCGATCTCGGCGAAGACGGCGAGCGCAAGGCCGATGGCGCCCGCCGCCTGTTGCTCGGGCAGCACGCCGCAGCGCAGGGGTCCGGTTTCGGTCGCAAGGCCGAAGGCCACCTGCCCCTGCCCCTGCCTCTGCCCTTCGGCGAACAGGAAGAAATCGGCCTCGACCGTGCCGAGACCGTGGGCGCCGCCGCCATCGATCGCCACCAGCGTCTTGGGTGGCAGGCCCGGCACGGCGAGCCCCGCCGCCTCCACCGCGCGGGCGAGCGCCGGCACGTCGATCTGTTCCGTGGGATCGAGGCCGGCGAGCGGCGCCGTCAGGGTCAGGCGCTGCGGGCCGCCATCGTCGCGGGTGTCGCCGAGGCCGGCTTCCGCGAGGGCGCAGGCGAGCGGCGCGGCGCTCGCCTCGCTGACGCCGCGGATCTGGAGGTTGCCGCGGGCGGTCACGTCGATATGGCCGTTGCCGTGGGCCCGCGCGCCGTCCGCCACCGCGCGCAATTGCGCCGGCGTCAGGCGCCCGAGCGGCGGGTGGACGCGGGCGAGCAGCCCGTCGCCGGTCGGCATCGGCCGGGCGAGCGAGGGGCACCAGCCGCGGCGCGCGCCCTCGGGCAGGGTGCGGCGGGCGCTCATTCGGCGGCCATCATTTCGTCGGCCGGCGCCGCGTTGCGCCGGCTCTGCCACAGGCCGCGGGCGCGCAATTCGTCGAAGCGCTCGAGGATGGCGCGGGTCGCCTCCGGGTTGGCGGCCTTCAGGGCATCGAAGGTTTCCGGGTCGGCGATCCAGGCGCCGTAGAGCCGGTCGAGATCTTGGCTCGACACCGCATCGGTCGCGGCGGCGAGCACGAACACCGCATCGATGCCTTGCGCGAATTCCTGCGCGCCGCGGTAGCCGTGGCGGAGCTGCGCCGCGATCCAGCGCGGATGGCCGAGCCGGCCGCGGATCAGCCGGGCGACGTCCTCGCGGGCGGTGCGGGTGCGCGGCGCCTCCGGATTCGAAACGTCGAGGCTGTAGAGCGCGGGCGCCCTCCCCTCGAACGAGGCGGCGGCAAAGAATCCGCCCATGGCGTCGGCGGCGGCGTCGCCGTCGAGCAGGTCGCGCTCGGCGACGTCGAAGGCGTGGACATAGGCGTCCGCCGCCGCGACGCGGGCGGCGAAATCCGCGTCCGCGCCTTCCGCGTCGCCGTAGGCATGGGTGGTGGCGGCAAGGTAGGCGGCACCGAGATCGGTCCGGCCTTCCCAAGCGCCGTCGAGGGCGGTCTCGGCCGTCCCCGCGCCGTAGCGGCCGGGCGCGGCGCCGTAGATGCGGGCGGCGGACTCGCCCCGGCGACGGGCGGCGGCAAGCGGGTTCTCCTCGTCCTCCTCCTCGCGGGCAGCGACGGCCCGCGCGGCGCGGTCGAGCAGCGCCAGGGTCTCGGGAAAGGTGTCGCGGAACGCGCCGGAGACGCGGCAGGTCACGTCGATGCGCGGCCGGTCGAGGAGGGCCAGCGGCAGCACCTCGAAGCCGGTGACGCGGGTCGAGGCATGGTCCCAGACCGGGCGCACGCCCATCAGGGCGAGCGCATGCGCCACGTCCTCGCCGCCGGTGCGGAGCGTCGGCGAGGCCCAGAGATCCATGACGATGCGGGCCGGGTACTCGCCCTCGTCCTGAAGGTAGCGGCGCACCACCGCATCCGCGGCCTTGCTGCCGAGCATCGTCGCGGCGCGCGTCGGCAGGGCGCGCGGGTCGAGGGTCGTCAGGTTGCGGCCGGTGGGCATCACGTCCTGGCGCCCGCGCGAGGGCGAGCCGGCCGGGCCCGGCGCGACGAAGCGGCCGTCGAGCGCCGCGGCGAGCGCGGCGCGCTCCGCCTCGGCGCTGGCGCGAACCGGCTCGGTGGCCTCGGCGGGCGCGCGGCCGAACACGTGCAGGCCATCGCGAAACGGGGTCTCGCCGAGGTCGCACAGATGCGCGTCGAGCGCGGTCAGCGCGTCGGCCATCGGCGTGTCGCCATCGACGCCCGCGCCTTCGAGCAGGCCGGCGGAGGCCGCCTCGTCAAGGATCGCCGTGGCGATCAGTCCGGCCCGGCGCGGATCGAGCACGCTGGCGGCAGAGTATTCCTCGACCAGTTCGCGCAGCGCCGCGGCCTCGGGGGTGAGCCCGGCCGCCTCGACGGTGGGAGTGAGGTGGCCCAGCGCAATCCCGCCGAGCCGGCGCTTGAGCGGCGCGGCCTCGCCGGGATCGTCGACGATGAAGGGATAGACCACCGGCAGCGCCCCGACGGCCAGGGCTGGCCAACAATCCGGCGACAGCGCCACCGCCTTGCCGGGCAGCCACTCGGTGGTGCCGTGGGTGCCGAGATGGATCAGCGCGTCGAATGCTCTCCGAACGCCGAGGTAGAAGGCGAGGTAGGCGTGGGTCGGCGGCTCGTCGGGGTCATGGTAGCCGGCCTTGCGATCGGTGCTCCGGCCGCGGTCGGGCTGTAGGAACAGGGTGAGGCCGGCCTCAAACTCACGCGACGGGTCGCCGAAGCCCTGTCCCTGGGCGCGGGGCGAGGGGGTCCGAGTTGCGGCCGCGCGCACCATCCGGAACCGGAACGCCCCGTCGCGGCAGGCCGGATCGTCCTTCGGCGCGCCCCAGCGCTCCACCAGTTCCGCCCGGCGCTCTTCCGGCAATCCCCCGAACCACGCCGCGTACTCGGCCAGCGATACCGAAAAGCCCGGTTCGCCCTCCGTCAGTGCCGCCATCAGCGTGCCCGCCTCCGGCAGGTCGCCCGCGGCGAACCCCACCGCCGCGAGGTCGGCGGCGATGGCGCGGGCGCTTTCCGGCGTGTCGAGGCCGACCGCGTAGCCGGCGCGGCCGCCGCGGGCGGGATAATCGGAGAGCACCATCGCCAGCCGGCGCTGCTCGCGCGGCGTTCGACGCAGGCGGATCCAGGCGGCGGCGCGCTCGGCGAGCGCGGCGATGCCGGCGGGATCGGGCACCGCGCGGCGCTCCGAAAAGCCCTCGACCGCCGCGGCCTCCTCCTTGAACGAGATCGGGAAGCCCGAGAGCCGCCCGTCGAATTCCGGCAAAGCCACCTGCATGGCGAGGTCGGACGCGTTCATGCCCCGGCCCGAGGCGGCCCAGGCGTCGCGGGGCGCGCCGATCGTGTAGGCCTGGATCACCGGGCAATCGGCGGCATCGAGCACGAAACCGGCATCGTCGCGGGCGGAGAAGGCGGTGGCGGCGAGCACGATGTCCGGGCCGCGCAGGGCCAGCGCCGCGCGCAAGGTCGCCACGGCCTCCGGATCCTTCAGGCTCGACACCGCGAGCGTGACGCTGCCGATGCCGCGCTCGGTCAGCGCGGCGGCAAGCTGCACGGCCGGCGCCGTCTCGCCGGAGAGCACCGCCGAGCGGTAGACCAGCAGCAGCGCCAGCGGGCCCGGCCCGGCGGCCCGCATCGCCCTCTCAAGCGCGACGGGCCCGCAGCCGGGGCACCACGCGAAGCCCCGCGGCAGCGCCTTCGGCGGCGCGGGTTCGAAAGCGGCGCCGGCCTCCGCCGCGAGGCTGCGCAGCAGGTTCTTCAGGTTCTCCGGGCCGCCCGCGCGAAAATAGGCATCGAGGCGGATGCAGGTCTCGGGCGGCAGGGTCGAGAACGCGTCGAGGCGCGGATCCGGCCGGTCGTCACCGGGCAAAACCGCAAGTTTGACCCCCTGCGCCCGTGCCGTCGCGGCGGCCCGCTCGATGCCGTAGCGCCAATAGTCGAGCCCGCCGAGGCAGCGGATCACGCAGATCCTGGCGCGGGCGATCACCGCATCGACGTAGAGATCGACCGACATCGGGTGGCGCAGTTGCGCCATCTTGGCGAGCCGCAGCGAGGGCAGCCCGGGCTCGTCCGCGTGGGCCCGGGCGACGGCCGCGAGGTCCGTATCGGTAAATGACAGAAAGACGATGTCGCCCGGGCTCTGGCCGAGATCGACCGCCGCCTCGCCCTCGTCGAGGGAGACCGTATCGAGGCGGATCAGGTGCATGGCGCGGGCGCCCTCACGGCTCCGATTGGACGCGCGCCGGATGGGCCCGCTTGCGCCGGATGCGCCAGACCAGCCGGAGGAGCAAGGCGGCAAAAAGGACGATCGGCAGCCAGGGCAGGCTCGCGACGGTGAAGCGGAGGGCCGAGGCCGCGCTCTCGCCGAGGATCGGGCCGCTGCGGGCCCAGACCTCCTGCACCGGGGCGAAGGCGCCGGCCCGCGCCCGGCTGGTGCGGAAATCGACCGTGACGATCTCGGTGTCCACGCGCTCGTCGAGGCCGCGGCGCGTCCCTTCCGCCTCCTCGATCTGGCTCTGGACCTGCGCCAGTTCCCCCGCGATCTTGATCAGATCCTCGGCCCGGTTGTCCGGCTTCTCGGCGAGCGCGGTCAGGCGGGTGCGGTAATCGTTGAGCTGGGCCAGCCGCCGGCCGGTATCGGCGATGGAGGCCGTCAGATCCTCGGCGCGGGTCGCCTGCTCGATCAGCACGACATCGCCCGCCGCCTCGCCCGGCAGGGGCGCGGTGACGGAGGCGACGTAAGGAGCGACCGCGGCATGCGGCAGCCGCACCTGAACCTGCGCCTGCGGCTGGCGCGTGCCGCCGCCGTCGCGGATCGAGGAACTCAACAGCGTGCAGGTCGCGGCCGCGTCGAGGCAGCGGTCGCGGGCGGCGGCGAAGTGCGGCGCCACCCGGTCCGGCCCGAGGCCGACGGTGAGATCGTGGCGGTAGGCGAGCTTGGCCGTGCTCCCCTCGCGCGCGGCGGGGACGAAGGGCGCGGGCGCAGGAGCCTGGGCCATCCGCATCGCCCCGTCCGCCTCATGCCGGCTGTCGGAACAGCCGGCGAGAAGGGCGAGGACGGGGACCGCGAGCCAAAGCCCGCGCGGCAGCCGGCCTGCGGCTTCGCCCCGGCTCATCCGCGCAGGGCGGCGGCGACCGCGTCCTGATCGAAGCCCTTCAGGCCGATGACGACGAGGCGTCCGTCGCGGGGCTCCGCGCCCTTCCACGGGCGGTCGTAATGGGAGGCGACGCGCCGGCCGACACCCTGCACCACGAGGCGCATCGGCTTGCCCTTCACTTCGGCGAAGCCCTTGATGCGCAACACGCCCTCGGTCTCGGCCGCCTTCTCCACGCGGGCGGAAAGATCTTCCGGGCTGCCGGCGATGCCGACGGGGATCGCGACCGATTCGAAATCGTCGTGGTCGTGATCCTCGCCCTCGCCGTGATGCGAGGGGCGCGCGTCGAGGTCGTCTTCCGCCCCCGCACCGATGCCGAGCAGCACAAGCGGGTCGAGGCGGCCGTGCTCGGTCTCGACGATCTCGACGGCGCGCGGCAGGTGCGCCTGGATGTCGGCGCGGACCTTATCGCGGCCCGCCGCGTCGAGGAGATCCGCCTTGTTGAGCACCACGAGGTCGGCGCAGAGGATCTGGTCCTCGAACACCTCCTCCAGCGGATTGTCGTGATCGACCGATTGATCCGCCGCGCGCTGGTTGGCGAGGGCGTCGGGGTCCTCGGCGAACATCCCCGCGGCGACCGCCGGGCCGTCCACCACGGCGACCACGCCGTCCACGGTGACCCGCGAGCGGATCGCCGGCCACTGGAAGGCCTGGACCAGAGGCTTGGGCAGGGCGAGGCCGGAGGTCTCGATCAGGATGTGCTCCGGCGGCTCGGGCCGGTCGAGCAGCTTGGTCAGCGCCGGCACGAAATCGTCGGCCACGGTGCAGCAGATGCAGCCGTTGGGCAGCTCCACCACTGAATCCTCGTTGCAGCCCTCGATGCCGCAGGCGGCGAGGAACGAGCCGTCGAAGCCGAGATCGCCGAACTCGTTGACGATGATGGCGAGCCGGCGCCCGCGGGCGTTCTCGACGGTGTGGCGCACGAGCGTCGTCTTGCCGGCGCCGAGGAAGCCGGTGACGATGGTGCAGGGAATTTTTTCGACGAGGCTCATGATGGGGTCTCCCCTCGGGCCGCCTTGAGCGGCGGGATGCGGGCGACGACGCCCTTGCGAAACGCCTCCGGCCGTTCGCGCCAGGGCACGACGCCGTCGGGGGTCTCGAGGTAGCGACGCAGACCCGCCAGGATAGTGCGGGCGGAAGCTTCGGGGTCTTCGAGCGCGTCGAAGTCGCCGTAGACGTAGGTCCAGCGGTCGGGCGAGACGACCGCGACGGTGCAGGGCCGCTTGCAGACCGAGAGGCACTCGGCGCCCTCGATCGTCAGGCCCGGCACGGGCTCGCGCCCGACTTCCGCCAGCAGCGCGGCGAGGAGCTTGGCCCCGGCGCGCGGCTCGGAGACATCGCCCGCCGCGCGGCAGGTGGTGCAGACCGACAGGATGGCGGTATCGGGATCAGGCATTCGCACGGGCACCCGCCTCGCGGCCGAACAGGCCCCAGGCCCAGCCATAGGCGAGCCCGATCACCGCCCAGAACACGAAGCCGATGGCCAGCGAGCGCGCGGCGAACTGCGCGGCCGTGGCCGGCGGCACCTGCGAGGAGACGGTGTCGATCGATTGCGGCGCGCCTGCGAGATGCGGCGCGACGATGAGAACGAGGCCGCCCAGAATCGTCAGCGGCACCCGCCGCACGGCGATCAGGTAGAGGCCGAGCCCGGTCGCCACCACCGTCATGAGCCACCACGACTGGCGCAGCACGAGCGGCGCCGCGCCCATGCCGGGCAGTTCCGGCGGCAGGCCGATGGCGGGGGCCAGCGCCACCGCGAGGAAGCCGGCGATGCCGACGACGAGTCCGCCCTGGGGGGTCGGCTCGCGGCGGAGAGCCAGCATCACCGCCGCGAGCAGCAGCGCGTAGCCGACGCCGCCGACCAGCGTGGCGAGCCCGGTGAAGGCCATGCGCTGCAGGCCCGGCGCGGGCTGCCATTCGTCGGCCGTGCCGTGGTCGTGCCCGCCCTCGCCGTGGCTGTGCTGGGATGGCGCATGCGCCGGCACGATCAGGGCGGCGAAGGGGGAATCGGGGGACGGCGCGAGGGCGGCATGCGCGCCCTCGCCTTCATAGGTCTCCGCCTGAAGGATCAGCGGGGAGGTCAGCGTGAGCTGCAGGCCCGTCGCGACGACGGACGCGAGGAAGCCGGCGACAAGCGCCGCCGACAGCAACCGGATGATCATGGAGCTGCTTGAAGCCGCAGGATGCGCGGATCAGTGGCAGGGGAAGTTCTGCGCGTGGCGGAAATCGTGCGCCGCATTGTGCAGCACCGAGGCCGGGGCGAAGCCCGCCACGAAGACGAGACCGAGGCCGAGGAAGGCGGCGACGAGAAGCGCACGGGCGCCCTCGGCGGAACGGGTGGCGGCCTGGGTCTGAAGGGTCGCAGTCGTCATCGGGTCACGGGCTCCGGCCGCCCCACCGGCGGCGTTCGAGAACAAAACTTCGCCGGACGGCAGGTCTCCTGGCTCGCGGCTGGTATCGTGCCTGCCGCCTTCCCGGATCACCCGGTGGCTCGTGGCAGGAACTCGCCGCTTACAGTTGCGGGGGCAGCCGCGGAATCGGGGTTTTTGAACAACCCTCTCACCGCATTCCCTTTTCACCCCGTTTCCGGGGCACCGTCACCCGCCGCTTGTAACGCGGAGTCGGGGCGCATGCAAAGCGCCATTGCGTGAACGGACGCGCCCGGTGCAAACCGGCCGGCATGACGGAGGCTGCACCCGACCGGATGACCCTGGTGCTCGGCGGCGCGCGCTCGGGCAAGAGCGCCTATGCCGAGCGGCTGATCGAGGCCTGTCCCGCGCCCTGGCTCTACATCGCCACGGCGCAGGCCTGGGACGAGGAGATGCGCGTCCGCATCCACGAGCACCGGGCGCGGCGCTCCGGCTCCTGGCACACCCTCGACGTGCCGACGGCCCTGCCGGAGGCGGTGGCCGCCGCAGCCGGGCCGGTGCTGGTCGATTGCCTGACGCTCTGGCTCACCAACCTGCTGCTGGCCGAGGCCGATCTCGATGCGGCGACCGAGGCCCTGGCACGGGCCTGCGCCGCGGCGCCGGGCCCGCTGGTGCTCGTGGCCAACGAAGTCGGCCTCGGCATTGTGCCGGACAACGCGCTCGCCCGCCGCTTCCGCGATGCGGCCGGGCGGCTGCACCAGCGGCTCGCACGCGACGCCGACCGGGTCGTGCTCACCGTCGCCGGCCTGCCGCTGACGGTCAAACCCTTACGTGAGAATCCTTGATGACCGAAGACGATACCCGCCACCGCGAAAAGATGGCCAAGCGCAAGGCGGTGCAGGACGCCGAGGTCGCCTCGAAGAAGATCGAGAAGGGCCTGCTCATCGTCCATACCGGCCCCGGCAAGGGCAAGACCACGGCCGCCCTCGGCCTCGTGCTACGGATGCTCGGGCGCGGCCACCGGGTCGGCGTGGTGCAATTCATCAAGGGCGCCTGGGACACGGGCGAGGCCCGCGCGCTGAAAAGCTTCGGTGACCAGATCGTCTGGCAGGCGCTCGGCGAAGGCTTCACCTGGGAGACGCAGGACAAGGCCCGCGACATCGCCGCCTGCGCCAACGCCTGGGACACGGCCAAGACGCTGATGGCGGATTCCAGCATCCGCCTGCTCGTCCTCGACGAACTGAACATCGCCCTGCGCTACGACTACCTCGACCTTGAGGCGGTGCTCGCGGATCTGGCCGCCCGGCGCCCCGACCTCCACGTCGTGGTCACCGGCCGCAACGCCAAACCGGCGCTCATCGAGGCCGCCGACCTCGTCACCGAGATGGGCAGCGTGAAGCACCATTTTTCCGCAGGCGTGAAGGCGCAGGAGGGGATCGAGTTCTGAGTTTGCGCGTCGTCGCGCGATTCTGGATTCCAAACCCAATCTGATTGACGCGGCAAAGGGCTGCTCAGGGCGGAAAGCAGATGTTGATGTCATGACTGCGAGCGGACACGTCGCATTCATTGCATCGGAAGCGCACGAAACCAACATCGATCAATTGACCCGGCCGACGGCGTCCGCCTCATGGATCCATGACGCAAGTTTCTGAGCCGTGGATCGGCCGCGAATGTGGGATGCCCGCCTACATCCGTGACCATGACTGGAGCGCGACGCCGCTCGGCCCGGTCGGGCGGTGGACGGAGCGTTTCAAGCTCATGGTCGAGCAAGTGCTCGCCAGCCCGCTCATATCGGGCCTCACCTGCGGACCCGAGCGCATCCTCGTCTATAACGAGGCGGCCGCGCGGCTGTTCGGTGACCGACACCCCGGCGCACTCGGCCGCCCTCTGTCCGAAGCGTTCCCCGACACGTGGCCGGTCGTCGCCCCCCTCTACGAGCGTGTGTTCCTGGGGGAGAGCGTGCATGTGCCGGCTCAACCGTTCGACCTGGGCGGGAGCGAGGTGTTCGACACCTACCTGACGCCCATGCGGGACGAAGCCGGCGCGGTGATTGCAGCACACATGGTTGGCTTCGAGATCGGCGGCCGGTTGCGCACCGAGGCGGCGTTGCGGGTGAGCGAGGAGCGGCTCGCGCGTGCATTGGAGGCGGGCGATGTCGGCGTGTGGGAGATCGACCTCGCCACGCTGGACGCTTGGCGCTCACCGCAGCACGATCGCATCTTCGGGTACGAAGCACTCCTGCCCACGTGGACCTACGACACGTTCCTCAATCATATTACGCCGGAGGATCGGGACTCAGTCGACGCCGGCTTCCGAGACGCCATCGCCGCGGGCGGGCAGTGGAACTTCGAGTGTCGAATCCGGCGCGCGGACGGTCAACTCCGGTGGATTGGGGCGCAGGGTCGGATCGATGCCGGCGCGGGAAGACACCTCCGGCGCATGAAGGGGACGGTGCGCGACATCACGGAGCGCAAGAGTTCCGAGGCGGCTCTGCGCGAAAGCGAGGAACGGTTCCGCGGGCTCGTCGAGGGCTTCGGCCAGTTCAGCTGGGAGGCGCACCCAGACGGGTCCATCGTCGCCGACAGCCCAGGCTGGCGCGCCTTCACCGGCCAGCGGCTGGACAAGTGGCAAGGCTCCGGCTGGCTGGATGCGATCCATGTCGATGACCGGGCGGCGACCGAACAGAAGTGGCGCGCGGCGGTCGCCGCGGGGAGCGCGGTCGATGCCGAGTATCGCTTGTGGCACGCGTCCAGCGCGTCGTGGCGGTGGTCGAACGTTCGCGTTGTGCCGATCACGCGCCCCGACGGCACGATCCGTAAATGGGCGGGCGTCAACATCGACGTCAACGATCGGTGCATGCTGCAGGCACGCCTGGAGGTTCTGGTCAACGAGTTGCAGCACAGGGCGCGCAACCTGCTGGGTGTCGTCGCCGCGATCGCCGACAGGACGGTCAAGCGCGGCGGGTCGGTCGAAGCGTTCGAGGAACGGCTCCAGGCGCTCAGCCGGGCACAGGGCCTGCTCAGTCGAAGCGGCAGCGATACCGTCGAGGTCGGTGCGCTGGTGCGAGCGGAACTCGCTGCACACGTGGACGAGTCATCGGACCGGATCGAGGTCGGCGGGCCGCCGGTGCTCCTGACCGCGCGGCAGGTGCAGAACTTCGCGCTGGCCCTACACGAGCTAGCCACCAACGCCGTCAAATACGGCGCACTGAGAAACGATACCGGCCGTCTCGCCGTCACTTGGGATGTGACGCGGGATCAGCGCGGACGGCCTCGGTTGGTTTTAAGCTGGATCGAGACCGGTATCCGCGTCGATCCTGGGCAGACCACGCGTCGCGGCTACGGCACCGAGCTCATCCAGCAGGCCCTGCCCTACGCGCTCCAGGCGAACGTCGATTATGCGCTGGGCGAGAACGGTGTGCGCTGCCAGATCGACATGCCGATCACTTGCCCTGTGTAAGCGACAACACCCTTACGAGGATGGAGGATCGCGGATCGAGCGCTTCCAGAGCCTGCAATGCCCGACCTTGCCCAGCCCCTTGCCGGCCGCTTCATTCTGGTGGTCGAGGACGAGTATCTGATCGCCATGCACCTGAAGCGCTGGCTCGAGGAAGCCGGTGCGACCGTGATCGGACCTGTGCCGAGCGTGGATCGGGCGCTGGACCTGATCGAGAATGTCACACTCGATGCGGCGGTGCTGGATGTGAATCTCGGCGACGGGGATACGGTGTACCCGGTGGCCGAGACGCTGACGGGCATCGCTGTGCCGTACCTATTCGCCACGGGGGAAACGGAGCGGTCTCATGCGAACAGCCGTTGGGAGCAGCCATCTCTAGCGAAGCCCTTCTCGAAGGACGAGTTACTGCGCACACTGACCGGGCTAATGACATCCCCCCTACAATCCTCCTGAGGAGCTCTCCGTCGTTTGCACGGGGGGATGTGGTCCACGATCGGCGGAGGTCTTCATGGACTGCTATGGGGCGCAAACGGTCTCTCACAAAGCCATGCTGATTGGCTTTAGAATCCTAGGCGCCCGCCCAGGATATCCGCCCGATCCGCACGGATGCCGACCTGACCGAGGCCTTGCGGGAGATCGATCGGCTCTGGGGCGTCCCTGTGGGCACGCCGGAGGGCGACAAGCTCGATGTGCTGGCCCCGCTCGCGGAAGCCTATGAGCGGGCACAGCATCCGGTGCCGGAGAGCGATCCCACCGAACTCCTCCACTTCGCCATCGACGAGACGGGGCGCGCGCAGGCGGAGCTGGCCGAGCTTCTCGGCTCGCGTTCACGCGCGTCCGGGATCCTGAACCGCAAGCGACCGCTGAGCCTGGAGTAGATCGGGCGGATCGCCGAGGCGTGGAAACGACCGCTGGCCGCCTTGGCGAAGCCGTACCGGCTGGAGCGGGACGCGGCCTGAGTCGCGCCCCGCCACCAACACAGAATCAATACTCGATGATGTCTTCGAGCGCGTAGTGCTTCACCGTCTTGCGGTTGGCGATGAGCTCGTCGATCGTCGGCTCGCCCTTCATCGCGCGGGCGATGGCGAGCTTCGTCGCCTCGTAGTTGGTGCGGTAGAGATCCTTGCGGTCGAGGTTCTCGTCCGTGCCGCAGCGCTCGTCGAGCCAGATCGTGATGATCATGCACAGCTCGTCGAGGCCGTCCTTCGGCAGGATGCCCTCGATCACGCAATCGACGATGGCGTCGCCCGTGGCCGCCTGGACCACGCCGCCCAGAAGCTCGGCGTATTCGGCGGTGTGGATCGTGACCTTGGTGGTCATGATCGTGGAGGGGCGCACGAGCTGGTTGAGGTCGCGCACCACGAACATGCGGGTATGGCCCTGCACCTGCCCCAGCAGGCTCGCGAAACCGTGGCCCACGGGCCCGCGGGTGGAGCCGATCAGCACCTCCGGCATCGCGTCGGTGAACTGCCCTTCGGCCGCGAGCACGGTCGCCTCGCCGGTGCGGAACCAGATCTCGGACATGTCGGTCATCCCTTGCGTTGTCGTGTGGCGTCGCGCCCGGCGGGCGGTCGGCGCGCAGACATCATCCCCGGCCGTGCGCGTCAATCACCTTCGCCGAGCGGCCCGCCCGCGCCGCGCCCCTGGTCTGCGGCGGCGAAGCCCTCCATGTCAGGCTCGGCAAGGACCGAAAGGATCGATCGATGAGCGAGCCCGGCAAGGGCGATGGAATGCGCGATGGAATGGGCGATGGATCAGGCGGCGGGCCGATGGGCGAGCGCGGCTGGAGCTTGTCCGCCACGCCGGAGGGCGAAGGCGTACGCCTGGAACTGGCACTGCCCGATCTCGGCGGCCGTCCCGTCACCGCGATCCTCAGCCTCGACCGCGCCGAGGCGCGGGCCTTCGCCCGGGCGCTGCTCGCCGCGGCGGGTGATGCGACGGAGCGGACCTTCGTCGGTCCGCACGAAGCCTGAAGACGGGCCTGACCGCGCCCCGATCAGCGCTGGTTGCGCCGTCCGGGCAGCCGCGGCGCCACCGTGCCGCGCGGCTCCACCGGCACGTCGCAGGCATAGGCGAACTCGGTTTGCAGATCGCTGAACACGGTCTCGCCGGTGATCCTGCAATCCTCGCGCACGGTCTCGTCGAGATAGGTGCGTGCGGCCGTGCGGAAGCGCGCGGCCCGTGTCTCGGCCGGGGGACGCCCGTTGCCGACCTGGCCGACATCGCAGCCCGTCACCTCGCGCAGGGCGTTCGAGACCACCAGAACCCGGCGGCGCTGGCGGTTGTCGTAGATCTCGTAGGGCTCGTTACAGCCGATCGTGACGACCTGCGGCACCTGGGTGACGTAGGTCTGCGAGATGTAGCCGAAGCCGGTGCAGCCCGAGACGGCGAGGCTGCCGCCCAGCACGAGCGGGAGCGCGAGCCACCGAACCGTCGTCGCCATCTGCCGCCTCATACGGTGCCATCTTTCTCCCGCGACCGGCAGGAATGGACGCATTGAAACGGTCCAGCTTGCCCGGTCAAGCCGGCCCCGTTCCGGATCGGTCCGACGAGACCTCACGGCACGGACCTGTGACGGCTCGCTACGGAACGGACCGCCGGGGCCGCCGCGTTGCCGGCCGACGGCTTCGCGGCCGGCAACGCGGCACGACGGGAATAGGGACGGCCGAGCATGGTGGAGATCCGGCACGACACGGTGACGGGCAACGGCGTGCCGTTGCACGTCGCCCGGGCCGGAACCGGCAGCCCCCTGGTGCTGCTGCACGGCTGGCCGGAATTCTGGCTGACCTGGGAGCCGGTGATGGCCCGGCTCGCGGACCGCTTCAGCCTGATCGCGCCGGACCTTCGCGGCTTCGGCGCCAGCGAGAAGCCCGATCACGCTCCCTCGGACAAGGCCGGTCCGGAGGTCCACGCCGCCGACATCGTCGGCCTTCTCGATGCCCTCGGGCTCGCGCGCGTCGGGATCGTCGGGCACGATGTGGGCGCCTCCATCGGGCAAGCCCTCGGGCGGTCGCATCCCGACCGGCTCAGCGGCCTGTTCTTCTTCGATTGCCCCTATCCCGGCATCGGCCCGCGGCTGGCCCGGCCGGAGATGCTGGCCGAGATCTGGTACCAGTCCTTCCACCTCAAGCCGTTCGCGGCGGAGGTGGTCGGCGCCAGCCGCGAGAGCTGCCGCGCCTATATCGGCCATTTCCTGCGCCATTGGGCCGGCGGGAATCCGGCCGCCTTCGACGCGGTGCTCGACGCCTTCACCGACAACTTCCTCGTGCCGGGCAACCTGCAGGGCGGCTTCAACTGGTACCTGAGTCAGCAGGCGTCCCGGCTCGCCATGCTACGGGACGAGGCTCCGGCCCTACCGCCGATCCGCGTGCCGACCTGTATCCGCTGGGGCACGCAGGATCCGCTCTTCCCCTACGCCTGGACCGACCGGCTCGGGGAGACCTTCGCAAACCTCGACCTCGCCCCGTTCGAGGGCGCCGGACACTTCCCGCATCGGGAACGTCCCGAGGCGGCAGCGGCGGCGATCGCGAAGTTCTTCGTGGGGCTGGAGGCTTGAGGCGGGCGGCACCTTCGGGCGCGGGCGCATCGTCCCGATTGGCACGGCCGGACCAATTTTCGAAGGTTCGATGCCGGCGCGGCGTTCCCGGCGTACCGGGCCGTGAACAGGCCCGCGAGCGTCAGCCTTTCGCGAAAGACACGCACGACGTCGCCCATGGATTGACGCCCGATGGGCTCAAGCAAACAAAGCGGCAACGGGCTATACGCAGATCGACTCCCAATCAACCGATCGTTCACAAATATCATTGCGTAATCGCCGCCGACTTTGACGTGGCGAACATTTCGAAAAGCAATTGGGTGGCCGATGCGCGTCCGGAATCTTTTCGTTTCGTGCATGGCTACCGTCGGACTCGTGACGGCGGGTTCGAGTTCCTTCATCGCTTGGCAGGAATGGCAGCGCTGGTCGCAGGCCGACGCGGCACGTCAGCTCGTCGGGGTTCTGGGCGAGATCGCCCGCCTCAACGAGCGACTCGCCCTCGAACGCGGTTCCTACAATCAGCTCCTGCTCTCGGACAGCGCCGAGCAGGCGCCGATCCGGGCCTCGGCCGAAGCGAACCGCAAGGCGACCGAGGCCGTCACCGGTCGGATCACGGACGCCGTCGCGGCCATGCCCTCCGACAAGCGGGCCGTGCTCGAGCAAGCCCTGCAGCCGGCGATCCGCCAACTCGAGGGTGCGCGTGCGACGGCGGACAGCGAGATCGCCAAGCCGCTCAAGGAGCGCGACGAGCAGGCCGCGAAGAACTTCCAGAAGGCCGTCGTCGCCATCGTCGCGCTGAACGCGAAGACGCTGGGCACGATCGAGATCGACATCGCCCGGAAGAATCCGGAAATCGCGCGCGCGGTGCCGGTCGTCAGCCTCGCGATGGAGCTGCGCGACATCGGCGGCACCCGCTCGGTCTGGTTCAGTCAATACGCGGGAGCCAAGCAGCGCTTCTCTCCGGCCGTGATCGTCCAGATCCACGAGATGAACGGCCGGATCGAGCAGGCTTGGCAGCGGCTGCAGCGCAGCGTGATGCAGGTCCAGACGCAAGGCTCTCTGGTCGACGCCCTCACGATGGTGGAGCGCAGCTTCATCGCCGATCCGGGACAGGTGGTGGCAGCGATGTTCGCGGCCAGCCGGGACGGGACCGAGCCGCCGATGACCCTCACGGAATGGCGGCCCCACACCACCAAGATGCTCCAGTCGATCCTCGTCGTCAGGGACGCCGCCCTGCAATCGGCGCTGGCCACCGCCGACGAGACGATCGCCTCGGCGCTGCAGCGCCTCGCCGTGGCGGGTGCGACCCTGCTCCTCGTCATCCTGTGCACCTTCGGCATCGTGGTCCTCTTCACCCGCCGCGTCGTGCAGCCGCTGGCCTCGCTGGCGCGGACCATCACGCAGCTCGTGGAGGGCACACGGGACGTCGCGGTGCCCGGAACGGACCGCCGTGACGAGATCGGCGAAATCGCCCGCGCGGTGGATGTCCTGAAGGCGCACGGTGCCGAGGCGGAGCGGCTGAGAGGGGAGCGCGAGGGCCTGCGGCAATCCGCCGAGCTGGAGCGGCGCCAGAGCCTGGAGCGAACCGCGGACCAGTTCGGGAGTTCGGTCGGCGGCATCGTTGGCCAAGTCGCGACGGCGGCGGGCTCGTTCGAGGCGCAGGCCACGAATCTGGCCGGTACGGCCCGGGAGGCCGACCTGCGTTCGGCGGAGGCCGCACGGCTCGCCCGCTCGGCCTCGCAGAACATCGAGGCCGTGGCCGCGGCCGCGGAGGAGCTGTCCGCTTCGATCGATCAGATCCGCGAGCAGGCGCGGGGGTCGTCCGCGGCCGCCGCCGAGGCGGCTCAGGAAGCCTCCTCGACGGAAGCCAAGGTCGGCGATCTCGGCGCCGCCGCCGCGCGGATCAGCGAAGTGCTCGGCCTCATCCGCGGCGTGGCGGAGCAGACGAACCTGCTGGCGCTCAACGCCACGATCGAGGCCGCCCGTGCCGGCGCCGCCGGCAAGGGCTTCGCCGTCGTCGCCGCCGAGGTGAAGGCGCTGGCGGGTCAGTCGGCCCGGGCCACCGACGAGATCGCGGCGCATATCGGCTCGGTCCGCGTGGCCACGGAGCAGACGGTGCAGGCCATCGGCAACATCACGCAGGCGATCCGGCGCGCCACCGGCATGGCGGACGCGATCGCCCACGCCATCGACGAGCAATCGACGGCGTCCCAGGAGATTGCCCACAACATCTCGGCCGCCTCGCACGGCATGCGCTTGGCCACCGGCGAGATCGAATCCGTCATCGGCGCCTCCAGCGCCACGGGACGTGCGGCGGACATGGTGCTGCAGGACGCCATCGCGCTGAACGGGCAATCCATGCAGCTCCGCAGTTCCGTCCGGCACTTCGTCGGCTCGATCCGGGCCTGACGGGGCAGGACGGATGCGGCCGGGAAGCCCCGGCCTTATCCCCGCGCGATGATCTCGCGGATGCGCAGGCCCAGGGTCTCGACCACGAACGGCTTGGTCAGCACCGCCATGCCGGGCTCCAGATGGCCGTTGCCCACCGCCGCGTTCTCGGCATAGCCGGTGATGAACAGCACCTTGAGGTCGGGGCGCGAGAGACGGCCCGCATCGGCCATCTGGCGGCCGTTCATGCCGCCGGGGAGGCCGACATCGGAAATGAGCAGGTCGATGCGCACGTCCGATTGCAGCACCTTGAGGCCGCTGGCGCTGTCGGCGGCCTCGATCGCGTTGTAGCCGAGGTCTTCCAGCACCTCCGTCACCAGCATCCGCACGGTCGGTTCGTCATCGACCACGAGCACCGTCTCGCCGTGCTCGGCGCGCGGCGCATCGACCAGGGGGCCGAGCGGATCGAGCGCCTCCGCCTCGCCGTGGAAACGGGGCAGGTAGATGCAGACCGTCGTGCCCTGGCCGAGTTCGGAGTAGATCCGCACCTGCCCGCCCGTCTGCTTGGCGAAGCCGTAGATCATCGAAAGGCCGAGACCCGTGCCCTGGCCGGTGGGCTTGGTCGTGAAGAACGGGTCGAACGCCTTGGCCCGCACGTCGGGGGTCATGCCGGTGCCGGTATCGGTCACGCACAGCGAGAGGTACTGGCCCGGCGGAACGTCGTGCTGGTGCGCGGCATGGGCGTCGAGCCACTTGTTGGCGGTCTCGATGGTGATGCGCCCGCCCTCGGGCATCGCGTCGCGGGCGTTGATGCAGAGGTTGAGCAGCGCGTTCTCGAGCTGCGGCGGATCGACGAGGGAGGGCCAGAGCCCGGCCGCCCCCACCACCTCGATGGTGATGGTGGGACCGACCGTGCGGCGGATCAGATCCTCCATCCCCATCACCAGCCGGTTCACGTCGGTGGGCCTCGGGTCCAGCGTCTGGCGGCGGGAGAAGGCGAGCAGGCGGTGGGTCAGCGCGGCGGCGCGCTTGGCCGCTCCTTGGGCGGCACCCATGTAGCGGTCGACATCCTTGAGCCGGCCTTGGGCAATGCGGGTCTGCATCAGTTCCAGGCTCCCCGAAATGCCGGCGAGCAGGTTGTTGAAGTCGTGGGCGAGGCCGCCGGTGAGCTGGCCCACCGCCTCCATCTTCTGCGACTGGCGCAGGGCCTCCTCGGCCTCGGCCAGGGCGCGGGCCTGCCCCTTGATCGCGGTGACGTCGCGCACCGAGGCGTAGATGAGCCCCTGGCGCGGCACGGTGTTCCAGGAGAACCAGCGGTAATCCCCGTCGCGGGTCCGGTAGCGGTTCTCGAAGCCGAGCTGCATCTCACCGCGGGCGAGGCCAGCGGCGGCCGCGAGCGTCACGTCCCGATCCTCGGGATGGACGAAATCGAGGAAGGGGACCGCCTTCAACTCGGCCTCGCTCCAGCCCAGCGTGGCGCTCCAGGCCGGGTTGAGGCTGACGAAGCGGCCCTCGAAATCGGCCACGGCCAGAAGGTCGCTCGACGCCTGCCAGATCTGGTCGCGCTCGGCGGTGCGGGCGGCGACCTGCTCCTCCAGGGTCTCGTTGAGCCGATGCAGGGCATCCTGGACCGCTCGCAGATCGGTGATGTCGGTGTTGGTGCCGAACCAGCGCACGACGGTGCCGGTCTCGTCGCGGATCGGCACGATGCGGGTCAGGAAGGGGCGGAACGTGCCGTCCCGGCCGCGCAGCGGGAAGGTCATCTCGAAGCGCTGGCCCGTGGCGATGGAGTGCTGCCAGCGCTCGGTCACGCCCGGCAGCGCGGCGGGATCGTGCACCGCCTTCCAGCCCCAGCCCTGCATGCTCTCGGCATCGGTGCCGGTGTAATCGTACCATCTGCGGTTGTACCAGTAGATATGGCCGTCGGCCCGGGCCATCCAGCACAGGGTCGGAATGTTGTCGGCCAGGGTCTCGAACTCCACCGCCTTCTCGCGCAGGAGCGCAGTGGCCCGGTCGCGCTCGGCCGCGACGGCGCGACGCTCCTCCACGTCGATGAGCACGCCGGGAAAGCTGAGCGGCGTGCCGTCGGGCGCGTGGTCGACCCGGCCGTTGGCCTCGATCCAGTAATAGCGCCCGTCGGCGCGGCGCACCCGGTACTGGTGGGCGTAGGCGCCGCCGCGGGCGATGGCCTCGCCGATCGCTTCCGCCAGCCCGGCCTTGTCGTCGGGATGGACCGTCTCGACCACCTGGGCGAGGCTCAAGCCCTCGCGGCCGAGCGCCGGATCGAGGCCGAAGGCGCGGGCGAAGGCCTCGTCCACGGTGAAGCGGTCGGTGGGCAGATCCCAGAACCACGTGCCGACGATCGCGCCGGCCGAGAGCGCGAGCTGGACCCGCTCGGCGTTGACGCGGGCGAGCGCCTCGCTCTCCCGCAGGCGCCGCTCGACCTCGATCCGCTGGGTCACGTCGAGTTCGGCCACCACGCCGCCGACGATGGCGCCCGATCCGTCGCGGATCGGCGCGGCGTTGTTGAGGAACAGCCGCCGCCCGCCGCCGTCGAAGCGCTCGATCTCGATGAGTTCGCTGCGGACGGTCTCGCCGTGCAGCAGGGCGCGGGCCATGCCCCATTCCTCGGCGCGCAGGCGCTCGCCCGTCTCCGGCCAGTAGCCGACCCAAGCGCCGTAGCTTTCCCAGTTCGCGGTCAGCGGCGGCACGCCCCAGATCTCGCGGTTGGCGGCGTTGTCGTGCACGATCCGCCCGTCGGCGTCGGCGATGATCACGCCGACCGGCAGCCCCTCCAGGGTCGCGGCCAGGAGGGACTCGCTGCGGCGCAGGGCCGCCTCGCTCTCCCGCTGCAGCGCTTCCGTGCGGATGCGCTTCGTCGTCTCGTTGGTGAAGATGAACAGGCCGGCGATGCGGCCCTCCCCGTCGAGCACCCGCGAGTAGGAGAAGCTCCACCACGTCTGTGCCTCGCCCCGGTCGGTGGCGAGCGTCCAGGGCAGATCCTCGAAGCGGCGGCTCTTGCCGGCGAAGGCGTCGTCGATGATCGGCTTGGCCTGATCCCAGCCATCGGCCCAGACCCGGTCGAAGCGCTCGCCCATGGCCCAGGCGAGGCGCGGCCCGAGCAACGGGAAGTAGGTGTCGTTGAAGAAGAAGTGCAGATCCGGGCCCCAGGCCAGGATCATGCTCTCGGGCGAGTTCAGCACGAGGCTGAGCGCCGTGCGCAGGGATTCCGGCCAGGTCTGCGGGGGCCCGAGGGGATGATCCGACCAGTCGCGCTCGGCGATCATGCGGGCGGCCGCGCCGCCGCCGGCCAGAAACGGGAGCAATTCGGTCATGTTCGGATCGGCTTACACAGGTTAAGCTCGTTCGGACAGGGCCGTTTCGAGACCGATGATCGTTGCCGGGCGAGCGTATCCGGGGCGCTACGCCGCGCGCCCGCGCCGCCCCTCGACCAGCCACATCGCCAGCACGGCGGCGGCAAGCGCCACCAAGGCCCACAGGCCGATGCCGAGGGGATAGACCTCGACGCCGCGGACCGTGGCGCTGTCGCTCGGGCGGAAGCCGATCCAGTCGGCGCCGCCCAGACGGCCGCCGCGGGTGATCTGGAGGCGGGGCACCTCGATGCCGCCGCCGGCCGCCGCGACCCGGCGCACCGTGCCGCCGGAGCCGTCCGCCACGCCCTTCAACCGATCGGTATCGCTGAACACGTCGGCGAGTTCGCGCGGGTTGGCCGGGCCGACGCTGACGAAGGCGACGAGGTTGCCCGAGCGGATGGTATGGAGCCCGAGCCCCTCCGCCTCGAAGGTCGCGGTGAACAGGCCGGTCTCGGCCTTCGACAGGTCGAGCTCACGCTCCTTGCCGGTCGGACCGGTGATCGTGACCGGGCCCGCCGCCTCGGCCATGGTCTGGCGCTCGACGCGGACCTCGCGGCCCCGGCCCGTGGTCTGGGCCCGCAGGGCCTCTTCTTCGAGGGCCGGCTCCTTCATCAGCCAGTGGGCGAGGCGCCGCAGCAGATCGAGATAGGGGCCGCCCTGCTGGTAGCCGCGGGCCCAGAGCCAGGCCTGATCGGACAGCATCAGGGCAACGCGGCCCTTCTCCTCACGCGAGAGCGCCAGGAGCGGGAGGCCGTTGGCGCCCGACAGGATCGGCTGCACGCCGGGCCGTGTCTGCGCCGAGACGATGCGCAGCCAGTCGCCCCAGGCCGGCGGATTCGCCTCCGAGCCCGGCAGAGCCCGGGTGACGGGGTGGCGGTGGCCGGTCTCGGTGAGCGTCGCCTTGAACGGCTGCTCGACCACCTTCATCGAGGGATCGCCCGGCAGGATCGAGGCGAGCCGGGTGCGGGCAAGGCTCGCAGGGCCGGCGAATTCCGGCCCGGCGGCGATGAGCAGCGCACCGCCCTCGCGGACATAGCGGGCGATGTTGTCGAAATAGGCGGACGGCAGCACGCTCTGGTTGGCGTAGCGGTCGAAGATGATGAGGTCGAAATCCTTGATCTTCTGGACGAACAGCTCGCGGGTCGGGAAGGCGATCAGCGAGAGTTCGGAGATCGGGGTGCCGTCCTGCTTCTCCGGCGGCCTGAGGATCGTGAAGTGGACGAGATCGACGGAGGCGTCCGACTTCAGGAGGTTGCGCCAGGTGCGCTCGCCCTGATGCGGCTCGCCGGAAACGAGCAGCACCCGCAGTTTCTCACGGATGCCCTCGATCGGCAGCACCGCGCGGTTGTTCACCGTGGTCAGTTCGCCGGGCAGCGGCTCGACCTCGATCTCGACCACGTTCGGGCCGCCATGCTCGATATGCGTGGTGAGCGAGAACGGCACGCCGGTCGCGATGCTCTGCCGGTCGATCTCCTCGCCGTCGCGGCGCACGGTGACGGTCGCCGTGCCGGTGCCGCCGCGCTCCATCACCTCGCCGCGCAAGGTGACGTCCCGGCCGACGATGCCGAAGCGGGGCGCTTCCAGCATCTTGATCTGACGGTCGCGCTCGTCCGGCCGTCCCGTGACGAGAACGTGCAGCGGCGCCTTGAGCCCGAGCGCTTGGAGCGAGGCGGGGATGTCGTGCACCACGCCGTCGGTGAGCATCACCACGCCGGCGATCCGCTCCGGCGGGACATCGGCGAGCGCCTGGGTGAGCGCCGTGAACAGCTTGGTGCCGTCGTCGCCCTCCCCGCCCTGTGCATCGCCGACCTCGATGAAGCGGGGCTCGATGTTCGCGAGCGCACCGAAGCGCCGCTCCAGCTCGGCTTTCACCGCATCGGTCATGGCCGGGCGATCGCCCAAGCTTTGCGAGCCGGAGCGATCGACGACGATGGCCGCCACGTCCTTCACCGGGTCGCGGTCCTCGCGCACGAGCGAGGGGTTGGCGAGCGCGGCGATGACGAGGCCCAGCGCCACCGCCCGCAACAGGGCCGTGCGCCCGCGGGCGAGGACCGCGACGACGGCGAGGATCACGGCGAGCACGCCGAATCCGACGAGCACCGGCCAGGGGACGAGAGGCGTGAAGCTGAGGCTCAGCATCGGGCGGGGCCTTCAGGATGAAGCGCAAAAACCCCTCTCCCCGCAGCGGGGAGAGGGTTCGAGACGCGGCGTGGTCGCGCGGAAAAAATCACTGTCCCAACCGCTCCAGCAACGCCGGCACGTGGACCTGATCGGCCTTGTAGTTCCCGGTCAGGGTGTAGATCACGATGTTGATGCCGCCGCGGAACGCCATCTCGCGCTGGCGCTGGTCGCCGCCGGTGACGGGGTAGAGCGGCTCGCCGTTGCGGCCCACCGCCCAGGCGGCGGCGAGGTCGTTGCCGGTGATGATGAGCGGGGTGACGCCGTCGCCGGCCCGGGCCGGACGGCGCTCGCCGCCCTCGCCCGCGGGCGGAAGCGTCTCGACCCAGGTCTGGCCGGTACTGAGCCGGCCGGGGAAGGAATCCACGAGGTAGAACGCCTTGGTGAGCACGTGGTCGGCCGGCACCGGCTCCAGCTCCGGCACTTCGAGGGTGGCGAGCATCTTGCGGAGATACGCCGCCTCAGGGCTCGGCGGGCCGCCGGGGCGGGCGGGGCGGGCGGTCTGGGCATCGCGGGTGTCGAAGATCACCGTGCCGCCGTTGCGCATGAAGGCGTCGATCTTGCGGATCGCCGCCTCGCTCGGTTGCGGACGGCCGGCGACGATCGGCCAGTAGATCAGCGGGTAGAAGGCGAGTTCGTCCTTCTCCGGATTGAGGCCCGCGGGCTCGCCGGGTTCCAGGGCGGTGCGGGCGGCGAGCATCTGGCTCAGGCCCGACAGGCCCGCCCGGCTCGCCGTATCCGTCGCGGCGTCGCCCGTGACGACGAAGGCGAGGCGGGTGGCGAGCGCCGACTCGATGCCGTTCGGCCGGTTGGCCGGTGGCTCCTGTGCCCGCACCGGCAACGGGGTGCAGGCCAGCGCAAGGCCGAGCAGCGCCGGCAGAAGCAGGGCGGCCGGTGCGGCCTTTCCGTGTGACCCTCGACCGAAACTGCGAAAAAACCCGCCGAGCCAGAGGCCGGCCAGGGTATCGAGGGCCAGCAGCGCGAGGGCGAGGGTGAACAGGAACGCGCGCAGATCCAGTGTCTCGGCGCCCGCGAGCGAACCCGTGCGGGCACCCTTGAGGCCGGTGAGGTCGAGGGGCTGGAGCCGATCGCCGGGCGCCAGGGCGTTGACGGCGATGCCGCCCTCCGCCGTGCCGTAGAAGCCGGGCGGGTGTTCGAGGCCGGCGCGGTCGGCGAAATCGGCCGGCACCGCAGTCGCGCTCGCCGGCGGCGAACCGAGCGCACCGAAGCCGTCGAGGGTCAGGCGCGGCGCCAGCAGCGCCGCCTTCGCCTGACGCCCATCGCCCTCGCCGAGCTTGGCCGACGGGCCGGCGAGTCCGACGACCCGGCGCAGCATGTCCACGAACAGGCCCGACAGGGGCAGGTTCGACCATGTCGTGTCGGCGGTCACATGAAACAGCACCACGAGCCCCTGCCCCCGCTTCTGCGCCGTGACGATGGGCGTGCCGTCCTCAAGCGCCGCCCAGGTCTTGCCCGGCAGGTCGCCATCGGGCTCGGCGAGGATCTGGCGGCGCACGCCGATATCGGCCGGCGGGTTCAGGCCGGCGAAGGGGCTCTCGGGGGCAAACGCCGCAAGCGTGCGCGGCCGGTCCCAGGAGAGGGTGCCGCCGAGGGATCGCCCGCCCCGGCGCAGGCGCACCGGCACGAGCGGGTCGTTGCCGGCGGCGAGGCGGGGGCCGGCGAAGCGCAGCAGCAGCCCGCCCTCGTCCACGAACTGCTCCACCCGCGCCAGCGTCCGGTCGTCCAGCGCGCCGACATCGGCGAGCGCCAGAACCGAGACCTGATTGTCGAGCATCTGGCCGATGGATTCGGCCGTGCCCTGGCCGCCGCGGGGCTGCTGCACGTCGGCGAAGGGGTTGAGCGCCTTGGCGAGGTAGTAGGTCGGCGCGAGCAGCGGCTGGGCCTGATCGAGGGTGCCGCCGAAGACGAGGCCGACCCGGCGGCGCTTGCCGCGCTCGTCCATCAGCACCACGGCGCCGGCCGATCGCTCGCCCTCGATCTCGAGGCGGGCGATGGCGTTGCGCAGTTCCACCGGCAGGTCGAAGCTGACACGCGTCTCGCGTGCCTCCGGTTCCAGGGTGAAGCGGCTCTCGGCGAGCGGCAGGCCCTTCTGATCGAGCGCCCGCACCAGCCCCGCATCGCGGCCGTTTCCTTCGGCCCGCAGCACCTGCGCCGAGAGCTTTTCGCCCGGCTGCACGGGCGAGCCTTCGAGCGCCAGCGCCGGGGATCGCTCGGCCTTCAGCACGGTCACCGCGCTGCCGTGGCGGGTCGCCATCTCGCCGAGGGACGTGGCAAAATCGGCCTCGCCCACGCCGCGCACGCCGTCGCTGATCCAGACGATCGAGGCGCCCGGCACCCGCTCAAGGAAGGTGCCGATCGCGGGCAGGTGCGCCCCGCGGCCACCGAGATGCGGGCGCGGTGTGATCGCGCGCAGGCGCTCCAGCGCGGCGGCCGGGGCCTTCGCCTCGAACGGCGCGGGGGGCTCGGCGCTCGCCACCAGTGCCACCGGGCGCCCGTCGCGGGCGGCGGCCTCGATCTCGTCGGTCGCCGCGCGCAGGCGGTCGCGCCAATCGTGGGCGGCGGCGACACCGTTGTCGAGGATGAGGAGCAGCGGGTTGCGCCCCGAGGCGGCACCGATGCCGCCGGGATTCCAAACCGGCCCGGCCACCGCGAGGATCAGGCAGGCGGCGGCGAGGATGCGCAGGATCAGGAGCCAGGGCGGCGTGCGGGCCGGCGTCTCGCGCTTGGGCAGCAGGTCGGCCATCAGCGCCAGCGGCGGGAAGTGGATGCGGCGCGGGCGCGGCGGCGTGACCCGCAGCAGGATCCACAGGGCCGGCAGCGCGACGAGGGCGGCCAGCGCGAGGGGGGCGGCGAAGGTGAGCGGAATCCCGAACAATGCGCTTCGCCTTTCAGCCGAGGCCGCGCGCGGCGGCGACGAGCGTCAGCAGCCGCAGGGCCGCCTCGCTCGCCGGCCGGTCGGTCCGGTGGATCGTCAGCGTCCAGCCCCGCTGCCGGGCGATCTCGGACAGGCCGTCGCGATGGGCCGCGATGCGGGTGCGATAGGCCTCGCCCCAGGCGCCCGCCTCGCCGATGTCGAGGCTGAGGCCGCCCTCGGGATCGTGCAGCACCGCCTGGCCGGTGAAAGGGAAGGTCTCCTCCACCGGATCGGCCACCAGCACGAGATGGCCGTGGGTGCCGCGCGCCGAGATCGTCTGCACGGCGCTGCGCACCCGATCCAGCGGCGTGAGGAAATCGCTGATCAGCACCACTTCGTCGAACCGGCCGGGTGTGGCTGCCGGCGGCAGGTCCTGGGTCAGACCGGCCCGGTCGTTCACGAGCGCCTGGGCGAGCCGCTCCACGATGCCACGGGTCGCGCTGGAGCGGGTGAGCCCGAGCAGGCCGACGCGCTCGCCGCCCTCGACGAAGGTATCGGCCAGCGCCAACCCCAGCACCAGGGCCCGCTCGACCTTGGAGGTCTGGGCGAGGTCCGAGGCGAAGCCCATGGAGGCGGAGCGGTCGATCCAGATCCAGATGTTGTGGGCCGCCTCCCACTCGCGCTCGCGCACGTAGAGCCGGTCGTCGCGGGCGGAGCGGCGCCAGTCGACCCGCGCCGCGGCCTCGCCGGGCACGAAGGGGCGGAACTGCCAGAAGCTCTCGCCCGGCCCCGCGCGGCGGCGGCCATGCAGGCCGTGCGCCAGGGTGCCGGAGACGCGGCGCGATTCGAGCACGAGCCGCGGCATCACCTCGGCGAGCGCCAGGGCGCCACCGGTCTCGGGACCGCCGGGGCGGCGGCTCTCGGCCTCGACGAGCCGGGTGGAGGCCATCCGCGGCGGGCTCAGAGTTTCGCGGCGAGCTGGCCGATCAGGCCGGTCACCGTCTCGCCGTCGGCGCGCGCCGCGAAGGTCACCGCCATGCGGTGCTTGAGCACCGGCTCGGCCAAAGCCTTCACGTCGGCGACGGAGGGGGCGACCCGCCCCTCGATCAGCGCGCGGGCGCGCACGGCCAGCGTCAGCGCCTGACTGGCGCGGGGGCCCGGCCCCCAGAGCAGCTTCTTGCCAACCGACGGATCGCCGCCCTCGGGACGCGCCGAGCGCACGAGGTCGAGGATGGCGTCGACAACGGCATCGCCCACCGGCAGGCGCCGCACGAGGCGCTGGGCCGTGAGCAACTGCTCGGTGGTCATCACGGTCTTGGCCCGCGCGTCCTCGACGCCCGTCGTCTCGATCAGGATGCGGCGCTCGGCGGCGCGGTCGGGGTAGCCGACATCGATCTCCAAGAGGAAGCGGTCGAGCTGCGCCTCGGGCAGCGGGTAGGTGCCCTCCTGCTCGATCGGGTTCTGCGTCGCCAGCACGTGGAAGGGGCGCGGCAGGTCGTGGCGCTCGCCCGCCACCGAGACGAAATGCTCCTGCATCGCCTGGAGCAGCGCCGATTGCGTGCGCGGGCTGGCGCGGTTGATCTCGTCGGCCATCAGGAGCTGGGTGAAGACCGGGCCCTTGACGAAGCGGAACGAGCGGCGGCGCTCGGCATCCTCATCGAGGATCTCGGTGCCCAGGATGTCGGAGGGCATCAGGTCCGGCGTGAACTGCACGCGGCGGGCGTCGAGACCGAGCACGGTGCCCAGCGTCTCGACCAGCTTGGTCTTGGCCAGGCCCGGCAGGCCGACGAGGAGGCCGTGGCCGCCGGCCAGAATCGTGACCAGCGCCAAGTCGACGATCTTCTCCTGGCCGAAGATGACGCCGTGGATCGCCTCCCGCGCCTGCTCGATCGCGGCGAGGCAGGTCTCGGCGGTGGCGACGATCCCGTCGTCGAGGCTCGTCGTGCTGGCCGATCCGGCGCCCTGTGCCATGAAGTGAACCTTGCGATGGCCGGGCGCGGAGGCCCGGAAAGTGCGGAGTCTGGCGCCGAACGCGGGCCGAACGCAAGCGCGGCGCTGCCGCGCGGCAGATCGGCACTATATGGGCGCTCCAGACCCGGCGGGCAGGACGCCCGCGACATCGTGCATCGCGGGCGCAGCGCGTCCGCCCCGAGGAAAGCGAGACCGGATGACGGACGAGGAGCGCGCGGCCTTCCCCGAGGGGTGGGAGGCTTTCACCGATCCGGGCTTCATCGCCCATGTCGGGCCGGTCTATCACCGGACGGTCGAGGGCACGAAAGCGTTCGCCTTCCGCACCGACGAGCGGCACGGCAACCTCGTCGGCATCGTCCATGGCGGCGCGCTGCTCACCTTCGCCGACCGGGCGCTCAGCATCGTCGTGCGCGACGCCTGCGACGGGGCCCGCGCCGTGACGATCGAGATGTCGAGCCAGTTCGTCGGCGCGGCCCAGATCGGCGACCTGATCGAGACGGTGCCGGAGATCGTGCGGAAAACCGCGTCCCTCGTCTTCGTGCGCGGCACGCTCACCAGCGGCGGCCGGTCGCTGGCGGCGGTGACGGGAATCTGGAAGGTTCTGCGGGACAAGCCCGGCGACAAATCATGACCCAGAGCACACCCGACGATCCGGCGCTCGCCCGCCTCAGCGCCGCCCTCGGCGAGATCGGCAAACGCGGCCTGCCTCCGGTTGAGCGCTGGAATCCGGAGCATTGCGGCACGATCGACATCCGCATCGCCGCCGACGGCACGTGGTTCCACGACGGCTCGGCGATCCGTCGGCCGAAGCTGGTCAAGCTCTTCGCCTCGATCCTGCGCAAGGAGCCCGACGGCTCGACCGTGCTCGTCACACCGGCCGAGAAAGTCCGCATCACCGTCGAGGATGCGGCATTCGCAGCCGTGGAGATGGCGGTGGAGGGCGAGGGCGAAGGCCGCCGCATCGCCTTCCGCACCAACGTGGACGACCTCGTCCCGGCCGATGCCGAACATCGCTTGCGCTTCGAGGACGGGGCGGAGGGTCTCAAGCCCTACATCCATGTCCGCCGCGACCTCTGGGCCCTGGTGAGCCGCCCCCTGACCTACGATCTCGTGGAGATGGGCGAGGAGCGCGAGATCGACGGGCAGAGGTGGTTCGGGCTCTGGGCCGGGGGGCATTTCCACCGCATCGCCCCGGCAGAGGCGGCGTGAGGCTGTCCGAGGCGGCGGCCGGGCCTGGGGCGGAGGGGCGCGCGGATGATTTCGGCCTCGACGCCTTCCTGGCGCGGGCGGAAACCCGCTTGAGCCACGTGCCGCCGGGGCCGGGCGTGCCGCTGTCGAACCCGCGCGGCGACCACGACCTCCAGCCGGAGGGTCTTTCCGTTGCGCCGGCCACGCCCCACCGGCCGGCAGCGGTGCTGGTGCCTGTGATCGACCGGCCCGAGGGTGCGACGCTGCTGTTCACGCGGCGGGCGGCACATCTGCGTGACCATTCGGGGCAGGTCGCCTTCCCCGGCGGCAAGGTCGATCCGGAGGACACCACGCCGATCGACACCGCTTTGCGCGAGGCCTGGGAGGAAATCGGGCTCGAGAGCGACGCCGTGCGCCCGCTGGGCTATCTCGATCCCTATCTCTCCGGCACCGGCTTCCTCGTGATGCCGGTGGTCGGCCTCGTGGCGCGCGACGCCGTGCTGCGGCCGAACCCGGCGGAGGTGGCGGCCGTGTTCGAGGTGCCGCTCGCCTTCCTCATGGACCCGGCGCGTCATCTCGTCCGTTCGGCGGAATGGAAGGGCCGGACGCGCTATTTCTACGCCATCCCCTTCGCCGAGCACCTGATCTGGGGCGTCACGGCAGGGATCGTGCACAACCTCCAAGAATGCCTCTATCCCTGAACGCCTCGACGCTTGACGGGCGCCCCGCGGCCCCTCGCAGAATTGCGCCATCCATGCTCCGCCTCGTCCTCCAGGAAATCCTCCTGTTCTCCCTGCCCTTCCTCGCCTTCGCGGGCTGGCTGCTGTTCGCCCGGCGCTCGCCGCTCGACCATGCGCATTGGAAGCCGCACTGGACGCGGCTGATCCTGGCCGGACTGTTCATCGTCATCGCCTCCCTCATCACGGTCGGGTTGACCGGACAGGACATGAAGGACGGCTACGAGCTGCCGCGCTTCGAGAACGGCCGGCTGGTGCCGGGCCATTTCCGATGATCACCGACACGCTGCCCTCATCCCTTGTCCCGCCGCTGGTCGCGGACGGCCCGGCCCGCCTCCTGGCGCGGGCAGGCGTGCAAGCCTGCCTCGCGGCGCTCGATGCGCCGGGCGAGGAGACGCGTCTCGTCGGCGGCTGCGTGCGCGACGCGCTGCTGGGCGCCATCGTCGCCGACATCGACCTTGCCACCACGCTGCGGCCCGAGGCCGTGATGGCCTGCGCCCGCGCCGCCGGGATCAAGGCCGCGGGCACGGGGATCGAGCACGGCACGGTCACCCTCGTCGTCGGCGGCGAGCCGCACGAGGTGACGACCCTGCGCGAGGACGTGGAGACCGACGGACGCCACGCGGTGGTGCGTTTCGGCCGCGACTTCGTTCGCGATGCCGAGCGGCGCGACTTCACCATCAATGGCCTCTCGCTCGATGCGCAGGGACGCCTCCACGATACGACCGGGGGCGTCGCCGACCTCGCCGCCGGCCGGGTGCGCTTCATCGGCGACGCCGCGACCCGCCTGCGCGAGGATGCCTTGCGGCTGCTGCGCTTCTTCCGCTTCCACGCCCGCTACGGGAGCGGCGCACCGGATGCGGAGGGCCTCGCCGCCTCCATCGCGGCCCGCGGCAGCCTCGACCGGCTCTCGCGGGAGCGGGTGCGCGCCGAGTTCCTGAAGCTGCTGCTCGCGCCCCGCGCCGTCGATGCGGTGGCGATCTTGAGCGAGACCGGCCTGCTCCCGCGCATCCTCGGCGGCGTCGGCGAGCTCGGCCGACTCGCCCGCTGCGCGGCGGCCGAGCTGCGCCTCGACGCCACGGCGCGCTTTTCCGCGCTCGCGGTGCGGACGATCGAGGACGCGGACCGGCTGCAGGCGAGCCTTCGCCTGTCGCGGGCCGAGCACGCGCGCCTCACCGGCTACGCCATCGCCCTCGCGGCCCTCCACGACCGGCCGGTGATCGAGGCCGACGCGGTGCCGGCTCTCGTCGCCACCTACGATGCCGGGCCCCTTCGTGAGTTGCTGATCGCCCTCGATGGCGAGCCGCGCCCGCGCATGACGCCGGAGGCGCGGGCCGTGCTCGATCAGATGGAAGCCGCCGGCACGCGCCCCGTCCTCCCCGTGACGGGCGGCGACCTCGTGGCGCGCGGCGTAAAGCCGGGCCGGGCGGTCGGCACGGGGTTGCGGGCGGCCCGGGAACTCTGGCTCGCCAGCGGATGCCCGGACGACGCCGAGGCGCGCGAGCGGCTGATCGCGCGAGCGCTGGAAGCTGCATCCGCGCCATAGCCGGCTCGCCCGGCAGCATCCGCACGCACGATGCTCTGGCCTCTTGTTTTCGCATCCTCTTTCTTCGAAAGCCGGAGGCCACCTTTCGGGATGGTGCTCCAGCGCAAAAACACGAAAAGGCGCCGGTTTCCCAGCGCCTTCCGAAATCCGAAGCCCTGACGGAAATCAGCGGTTCAGCGTGTTCTTGGCTTCCTGCATCTGAACGATCTGGGCGTTCAGCGCCTCGCGCTTGGCGAGATCCTGGGTCGCATCGCGGGCGAGTTCCGCCGCCTCGATCTCCCTGTCGATCATGGCGGGGGTGACTTCTTCGATCGGCGCGGCGCGCTCGGCCAGAACCGTCACGCTCTTGGGTCCGATATCGGCGAAGCCGCCCTGGACGTAGATGCGCTTGCCGTTGCCGGTCGTCTCCGTGACGGTGATGACGCCGACCTTGAGGGTGGTCAGCACCGGGGCATGGCCCGGCAGCACGGTCATCTCGCCCTCGGAGCCGGGAAGCTGCACGGCCTCGACTTCGCCGGAATACAGCGTCCGCTCGGGGCCGACGAAATCGAAGTGGAAGGTGGCCATCGTCAATCAGGTCCCGAGGTTTGATGTCAGCGCCGGCTGCGGTCGGCGACGAAGCCTGCTCCGAAGCCGACGACGGCGCCGATCAGGGCGAACAGCCCGACATGCTGGAGCTGGCCGGTGGTCAGCTCTCCGCCGCGTGCGCCCGCCGCCGAGTCCTTGTCCTGGATCTCGACGCTGAGCGGGCCGAGCTTGAGCTCGGCGGCCTGCGGCCGGGTCAGGTAGCCGACGAGGCCCCCGACCACGACGCCGACGAGAAGGAGAACGACTTTGGCGTTCATGATCGTTCCCGCGCCCGTGCCTTAGAGCATTGTCTTGGATATCGGATCCACGACAATGCTCTAGCCTTTTGTTCTTGCATCATCTTGTTCCGAAAGCCGGTAACCACCTTTCGGGATGATGCCTTAGGCGGCCGCGAGCTTCTTGGCCTTTTCCTGGGCGTCCTCGATCGTGCCGACCATGTAGAACGCCGCCTCGGGCAGGTCGTCGTACTTGCCTTCGACGAGGCCCTTGAAGCCCTTGATGGTGTCTTCCAGCGGCACCTGGATGCCCGGCGAGCCGGTGAAGATCTCGGCCACCGAGAAGGGCTGCGAGAAGAAGCGCTCGATCTTGCGGGCGCGGGCCACCGTCAGCTTGTCCTCTTCCGACAGCTCGTCCATCCCGAGGATGGCGATGATGTCCTGAAGCGACTTGTAGCGCTGCAGCGTCTGCTGGACCTTACGGGCGACTTCGTAATGCTCTTCGCCGAGGATGGCGGGCGACAGCATGCGCGAGGTCGAGTCGAGCGGATCGACGGCCGGGTAGATGCCCTTCTCGGCGATCGAGCGCGACAGCGTCGTGGTCGCGTCCAAGTGGGCGAAGGAGGCGGCGGGCGCCGGGTCGGTCAGGTCGTCGGCCGGGACGTAGATCGCCTGCACCGAGGTGATCGAGCCCTTGGTCGTCGTGGTGATGCGCTCCTGCAGGGCGCCCATGTCGGTGGAGAGCGTCGGCTGATAGCCCACCGCCGACGGGATGCGGCCGAGCAGCGCCGAAACCTCGGAGCCGGCCTGGGTGAAGCGGAAGATGTTGTCCACGAAGAACAGCACGTCCTGGCCCTGGTCGCGGAAGTCCTCGGCGATGGTCAGGCCGGTGAGCGCGACGCGCGAGCGGGCGCCGGGGGACTCGTTCATCTGGCCGTAGACCAGCGCGCACTTGGAGCCCTCGGCCGAGCCGCCGTTCTCCTTGGGGTTCTTGTTGACGTTGGACTCGATCATCTCGTGGTAGAGATCGTTGCCCTCGCGGGTGCGCTCGCCGACGCCGGCGAAGACCGAGTAGCCCGAGTGAACCTTGGCGATGTTGTTGATCAGCTCCATGATCAGCACGGTCTTGCCGACGCCGGCGCCGCCGAACAGGCCGATCTTGCCGCCCTTGGCGTAGGGGGCGAGCAGGTCGACGACCTTGATGCCGGTCACCAGGATCTGCGACTCGGTCGACTGATCGGTGTAGGGCGGGGCGGGCTGGTGGATGGCGCGCAGGGTGTCCGACTGGATCGGGCCGGCCTCGTCGATCGGCTCGCCGATGACGTTCATGATGCGGCCGAGCGTGTTGTGGCCGACCGGCACCTTGATCGGCGCGCCGGTATCGCGGACTTCCTGGCCACGCACGAGGCCCTCGGAGGTGTCCATCGCGATGCAGCGGACGGTGTTCTCACCGAGCTGCTGAGCGACTTCGAGAACGAGGCGGCTGCCCTGGTTCCGGGTCTCGAGCGCGTTCAGGATTTCCGGCAGGTGGTCTTCGAACTGCACGTCCACGACGGGGCCGATGACCTGGGTGATCTTGCCCTTGGCGCCGGTCGTCTGCAGGGGGGAAGCGGTGTTCGCCATTGCGATGGTTCCTTTATGCGGCGGTCAGAGCGCTTCCGCGCCCGAAATGATCTCGATGAGTTCCTTGGTGATCATGGCCTGACGCGTCCGGTTGTAGATCAGCGTCTGCTTCTTGATCATCTCGCCCGCGTTGCGGGTCGCCGAATCCATGGCGCTCATGCGTGCGCCCTGCTCGGAGGCGGCGTTCTCGAGCAGCGCCCGGAAGATCTGGACGGTGAGGTTCTTCGGGAGCAGCGTCTCGAGGATGATTTCCTCGTTCGGCTCGAATTCCATCGCGGCATCGGAGCCGGCGCCGGTGGCGGCTGCGCCCTCGGCCTTCGGCAGCTCGGCCGGGATGAGCTTCTGCGCCGTCGGGATCTGCGAGATCACCGAACGGAACTCCGAGTAGAACAGCGTCGCGACGTCGAACTCGCCGGCCTCGAAGCGGGCGAGGATGTCGTCGGCGATCTCGGCGGCGAAGGGGTAGTCGACCGGCTTGTTGCCGCGGATGTCGCGGGAGGCGACGATCTGGTCGCGGAACTGCCGGCGCAGGACGTCGAGGCCCTTCTTGCCGATCGTCATGATCTTGACGGTCTTGCCGTCGGCCATCAGCCGGTTGGCGTGGTCGCGGGCGAGACGCGCAATCGAGGAGTTGAAGGCGCCGGCCAAGCCGCGGTCGCCGGTGCAGACGACGAGCAGGTGCACCCGGTCCTGACCCGTGCCGGAGAGCAGGCGCGGGGCGCCGACGCCGCCGATCAGGTTGCCGGCCAGGTTGCCGAGCACCTGGGCCATCTTCTCGGCGTAGGGACGCCCGTTCTCGGCAGCGTTCTGGGCGCGCCGCAGCTTTGCGGCGGCGACCATCTGCATCGCCTTGGTGATCTTCTGCGTCGCCTTCACCGAGGTGATGCGGTTCCGCAGATCCTTCAAGCTGGGCATCGGTGGGCGTCCGGGTCCGTTCGGAAGGGCCTCTCCTCACCCTGCGGGGAGGAGCCGGAGGTCGGGGTGGCTCGAGCGGCGCCGGGAGCTTCGTCCGGCACCGCCCGCCCCCTGCCCCCTCCCGCATGCGGGAGGGGGCGTGCGTTCGTCAGGCGAACGGCGTGTTCTTAAGCGAACGACTTGGCGGTGGCCTCGACCACGCCCTTGAGCGTGTTGGCGTTGGCCTCCGACAGGTCCTTGGAGTCGCGCACCGCGTTCAGCCAATCCTGGTGCTTCGAGCGCAGGGTGCCGAGGAGTTGCTCCTCGAAGGCACGGACCTTCGCCACCGGCAGCTTGTCGAGGTAGCCGTTGACGCCGGCGTAGATCACCGCGACCTGCTCTTCCATCTTCAGCGGCGAGAATTGCGGCTGCTTCAGAAGCTCGGTGAGGCGCGCGCCGCGGTTGAGCAGACGCTGGGTCGAGACGTCGAGATCCGAGCCGAACTGCGCGAAGGCTGCCATCTCGCGGTACTGCGCCAGCTCACCCTTGATCTTGCCGGCGACCTTTTTCATCGCCTTGGTCTGGGCCGAGGAGCCCACCCGCGAGACCGAGAGGCCGACGTTCACCGCCGGGCGGACGCCCTGGTAGAACAGGTCGGTCTCGAGGAAGATCTGGCCGTCGGTGATCGAGATCACGTTGGTCGGGATGTAGGCCGAGACGTCGTTGGCCTGGGTCTCGATCACCGGAAGCGCGGTGAGCGATCCGTTGCCGGCGGCGTCGCCCATCTTGGCGGCGCGCTCGAGCAGGCGCGAGTGGAGGTAGAACACGTCGCCGGGGTAAGCCTCGCGGCCCGGCGGGCGGCGCAGCAGCAGCGACATCTGGCGGTAGGCCACGGCCTGCTTGGAGAGGTCGTCATACACGATCACGGCGTGCATGCCGTTGTCGCGGAAATACTCGCCCATGGCGCAGCCGGCGAACGGCGCGATGAACTGCATCGGCGCGGCGTCCGACGCGGTGGCGGCGACGACGATGGAGTATTCCAGGGCGCCCTGGTCCTCCAGCACCTTCACGAACTGGGCCACCGTCGAGCGCTTCTGGCCGATGGCGACGTAGACGCAGTAGAGCTTGGCGTTCTCGTCCGCGCCGGCATGGGCCGACTTCTGGTTGAGAATGGTGTCGAGCGCGATGGCGGTCTTGCCGGTCTGGCGGTCGCCGATGATCAGCTCGCGCTGGCCGCGGCCGACCGGGATCAGGGCGTCGATCGCCTTGAGGCCGGTGGACATCGGCTCGTGCACCGACTTGCGCGGGATGATGCCCGGCGCCTTCACGTCGACGCGGCGACGCTCGGTCGACTGGATCGGGCCCTTGCCGTCGATCGGGTTGCCGAGACCGTCGACCACGCGGCCGAGCAGGCCCTTGCCGACCGGCACGTCCACGATGGAGCCGGTCCGCTTGACGGTCTGGCCTTCCTTGATGTCGCGGTCGGAGCCGAAGATCACGACGCCGACATTGTCCTGCTCGAGGTTGAGGGCCATGCCGCGCACGCCCGACTCGAACTCGACCATCTCACCGGCCTGGACGTTGTCGAGGCCGTAGACGCGGGCGATGCCGTCGCCGACCGCGAGCACCTGCCCGACTTCCGTGACCTCGGCCTCCTGGCCGAAATTCTTGATCTGCTCTTTCAGGATCGCGGAGATCTCGGCGGCGCGGATGTCCATCGTCGGGCCTCTTTAAAGGTCTGGGGCTGTCTGTTCGGCTGTCGGGAGGTTCGCGAGGGTCTTCTTGAGACCGCTCAGCGGGCTTCCCGCATGGCGAGGCGGATGCTGTTGAGCTTGGTCCGGAGCGAGGCGTCGACCATGCGCGAGCCCATCTTGACGACGATGCCGCCGATCAGGCTCGGGTCGATGTGGAGATCGAGATCGATCTCGCTCTTGGCGACGTCGCGCAGCGAGGCCTTGATGTCCTCGATCACTGCGTCGGAAGGCTTCTCGGCGACGCGGACCTCGGCGCGGATGATGCCCTTGGATTCACGCACCTTCTCGCGATAGGCGCGGATCATGCCCGGCAGGGCGAAGAGGCGGCGGTTGGCTGCCGAGAGCTTGATGAAGTTGGCGGCCAGACCCGAGATCCCCGCCCGATCGAGCAGGGCGCCCATGGCAGCCGTCTGCTCCGCGGCCGAGTAGGCCGGGCTCTTCACGAGGCGGCGCAGGTCGTCGCTCTCGCGATAGAGCGCGTCGAACGCATCGAGGTTCTTCGCGACGTCATCGACCTGACCCTGATCGTGAGCCAGTTCGTACAGGGCCAACGCGTAGCGGCCCGCCACACCGGCCAACAGGGGACCCTCGGAACCGTTCTGCGCCACCCGTCGCTCTCTCTTGTCCTTGCCCGCCGGCCCCTCATGCTCGAACTCGCCTTGTGACGGCGAAAGCGTGAGACCCGTGGGGATTGGAATTGCACCGGGCTCGGAAGGCCTTGATCGGTCTCCCCGCGGCGCGGCTGTCGCCTAGCATGCGTTCCGAGGGGGCGCAAGGCAACGTTAGGGCCATGGTTGAGCGCGTCCGCAGCATGGCGAACCGCCGCGCCGGATCACGACGGACCCTGCGCGGCGTTCTTCGCGCCCGGTCAGATCCAGCCCTGCAACTCCCGCCGCACCACGTTCTCGATCACCCGCATGCCGAGGTCGGAGTCGTTGAGGCAGGGAATGAAGGCGTATTTCTCGCCGCCGTTCTCCTCGAAATAGTGGCGGTTCTCGCCGTCGAGTTCCTCGAGCGTCTCCAGGCAGTCGGCGGTGAAGCCCGGCGCCACGATCGCCATGCGCTTCACGCCGGCCTTGGCCAGGCCCTGCACGGTCTCGTCGGTATAGGGTTTGAGCCATTCCTCGTTGCCGAAGCGCGACTGGAAGGTCACCCGCATCCGCTCGGGCGAGTAGCCCATCGCCTCGCGGATCAGCCGGCCGGTCTTGAGGCACTGGCAATGGTAGGGATCGCCCTTGAGCAGGTAGCTCTTGGGCACGCCGTGGAAGGAGGTGAGGATCACCTCCGGCTCGAAATCGAGCTTGGCCAGCCCCTCGCGGATCGATTGGGCCATGGCTTCGATGTAGACGGGATCGTCGTGGTAGGGGGCTGAGACCCGCACGGTCGGCTGCCAGCGCATCTGCATCAGGGCCTTGAAGGCCTGGTCGCAGGCGGTGGCCGAGGTCGCCGCCGCGTATTGCGGATAGAGCGGCACCAGCAGGATGCGGTCGCAGCCCTGGTCCAGCAGCGCCTGGATGCGCAGGCTCACTTCCGGCTTGCCGTAGCGCATCGCCCAGTCGACCACGACGGAATCGCCCATCGCCGCCTGGAGCTTCTCGCACTGGCCGCGGGTGATCGTCTTGAGCGGGCCTTCGTCGCGCTCGTTGTTCCAGATGCTGGCGTAGTCGCGGCCTTTCGGCCCCGGCCGTTTGGTCAGGATGATGAGATTGAGGAGCGGCCACCAGATCAGCCGCGGCACCTCGATCACCCGGCGGTCGGAGAGGAACTCCTTGAGATAGCGGCGCATCGGCCAGTAGCTCGTGCCCTCGGGGGTGCCGAGATTCATCAGCAGGACGCCGACGCGGCCAGTCCGCACCGCCGGGTGGTCGGGCGGCAGGGCGGTGGGCGCGACCGGCACGGGATCGCGCAGGAGGGTTTGGGGTTCGACGCGTTCGTTCATCGGATTTCCGGTCACGGGCTCCCCGCCTCCCTCAATGCGGCAAGCGATCCGGTTGTGCGGACCGGCCGTTCGATCTAGAGCAGGCGGCTTTTCAAGGCCGAGACTCACCCGAAAGAGAACACTCTTGCGGGGCGTCCGGCCCGAATCTCGGCAAACCCTTTGCCCGAAATCGCTCCGGAGGCCAGCGCGACATGCCGTCCCCCCGCTACTTCCTGAAGCACTTCGTGCCGTTCACCGGCTATCCCTACGAGGGGGCGCCGGCCGCGTGCAACCTGTGCGGATGTCGCGACGCCGTCACCGTGGCCGAGACCGACCGGCGGCTCAAGACCCTGCGCTCGATCGCCTGTCTGCAATGCGGCCTGATCCGCACAGACCCGATGCCGACGCCGGACGAGCTGGCCGAATATTATTCGACCGCCTACCGCGCCGATTACCAGCTCGCCTTCGCGGGCGGGCCGCCGCGCCACCACCTCAACCGCTCGGCCCGCGAGGCGACGTTCCGCGCCGACCTGCTGGCGCCGAAGCTGAAGCCCGGCGCGCAGCTGCTCGATTTCGGCTCAGGATCGGGCGAGTTCCTGGCGGAGGCCAAAAGGCGCGGCTGCGAGGTGATCGGCGTCGAGCCCGGCCGCGACTACGCGACCTTTGCCCGGACACATCACGGCGTCGAGGTGCTCGACGAGGCCGAGGATCCGAACCGCTTCCCCGCCGGCCATTTCGACGTGATCTCGACCCACCACGTGCTGGAGCATCTGCGCAACCCGGCCGAGACGATGGAGCGGCTGGCCGGCTGGCTGAAGCCCGACGGCATCCTCTACGCGGCGGTGCCGAACATGGCCGCCACCGGCAAGCCGCCGCACGAGCGCTTCCACTTCGCCCATGTCCACGGCTACGTGCGCGAGACCTTCGATCTCTTGGCCCGCCGCGCCGGGCTCGTGCCGCATACCGATTACTGGCGCGAGGACACCACGGTGGTCTACCGCAAGACCGATGCGCCCGCCGTGCCGCTGACGAATCCCGGTCTCGCCGACCGGCTCGCCATCGATCTGAAGCCGATGTCGGCGGGGCTCTACTTCGCCTCGGGCGCCTGGATCTGGCCGGCGCTGCGGCGCAACGCCAAGGCGGTGCGGGACGGGATGAGCAAGGACGGGCTCGCCAAGCGCTGAGGCGCCGATGCGCCCCACCCGCCGCGAGACCGTCGCCGGGCTCGGCGCCGGGCTTCTCGCAGCCGGCAGCGGTGCGGCGCTTGCCGGCACGCCGACCTTCACCCTGCTCCTCGTCAACGACATCTACGCGATGGACGCGGTGGAGGGGCGCGGCGGCTTTGCCCGGCTCAATGCGGTGGTGAAGGCCGAGCGCGCCCGCGGCGTGCCACTGCTCTACGCGCATGCCGGCGACAGCTTCTCGCCCTCGCTGATGTCGGGCTTCGACCGGGGCGCGCATATCGTCGAACTGCTGAATCTGGCGCCGCCGGACGTGTTCGTGCCGGGCAACCACGAGTTCGATTTCGGCCCCGAGGTGTTCGCCGAGCGACGGAACGAGGCCCGTTTCCCCTTCCTCGCCGCCAACCTGCGCGGGGCCGACGGCCAAACGCTGCCCGGCATCGAGGATACGCGGCTGATCGAACTCGGCGGCATCCGCGTCGGCCTCGTCGGCATCGCCCTGCAGGCGACGCCGGAAAAATCGCAATCCGGCAACCTCAGCTTCGGCCCCGAGATCGAGACGCTGGCGCGCGAAGCGGACGCCCTGCGCAAGGCCGGCGCGCAGATGATCGTCGGCATCGCCCACACCGCGCGGGTGACCGACGACGCGATCGTGCGGGCGCGCCTCGTCGATATCCTGCTTTCGGGCCACGATCACGACCTCGTCGTGCGCGACGACGGGCAGACGGTGATGGTCGAATCGAGCCACGACGCCCACTCCGTCACCGCGGTCGACGTCTTCGTCACGGCCAAGGCCGACGGCTCGGTGCGCTGGCGCGCCGGCTTCCGCATCCACGACACCGCCGAGGTGACGCCTGATCCGGAAACGCTCGCCGTGGTGCGCCGGCTCAGGGGTGAGCTGTCGCGGGAGCTCGACGTCGTGATCGGCACGACGCAAGGCGCGCTCGACAGCCGGATCACCTCGGTGCGGGTGCGGGAAGCGAGCTTCGGCGATCTCGTCGCCGACGCGGTGCGGGTGGGGACCGAGGCCGAGATCGGCCTGATGAACGGCGGCGGCATCCGCGGCGACCGGCTCTACCCGGCGGGCACGGCGCTCACCCGGCGCGACATCCTCAGCGAATTGCCCTTCGGCAACACCACCGTGCTCGTGGCGATCGACGGGGCGACCCTGCGCGAGGCCCTGGAGAACGGATTTCGCGATCTCGGCCGCCCCTCGGGCCGGTTCCTGCAACTCTCCGGAATGGTGGTGACGCTCGACCCGAACGCGCCGCCCGGCCGGCGCGTCGTGTCCGCGACGATCGACGGCGCCCCCCTGGACGACGCCCGCATCTACCGCGTGGCCGCCAACGACTTCATGCTGCGCGGCGGCAACGATTACGGGATGCTGGCCCGGGGCCGCGTCCTGATCGGCGGCACGGACGGGCGGCTGCTCGCCAACGAGGCGATGGCCTATATCCGGGCCCACACACCGCTGCCGGCCGAAGCCGGCGGGCGAATTCGGGTGCGGCCGTGAAAAGCGGCATGAGAGGGGACTTCACGTGACCGGACCCGTCGAGGCCGCACTCGCCGCGTTTCGCGCCAGCGGCTCCCCCTGGCTCGACCTGCCCTTCTTCCGGGAGGGCGCGGCGGATCGGGTTGCGAAAAAGGTCGAGGCGCGCGTCGCGGCCGGGGCGACGGTGCTACCGGAGCCCGCCGCGATCTTCCGTGCGCTGACGCTGACGCCCCTGCCCGCGGTGAAGGCGGTGATCCTCGGCCAGGACCCCTACCCCACGCCGGGCGACGCCAACGGGCTCGCCTTCTCCTATGTCGGCCCGCGCCGCCTGCCGGCCTCGCTCAAGGTGATCCTGGCCGAACTCGCGCCCGAGGGGGAGACGCCCGACCTCTCGACCGGCGACCTCACACCCTGGGCGGAGCGCGGCGTCCTGCTTCTGAACGCGGCGCTCACGACGGAGGCCGGCAAATCCGGTGCGCATCTGCGGCTCGGTTGGGCGCAGCTCACCGACGAGGCGGTGAAAGCCGTCTCGGCCCGCGACGAGCCGGCGGTGTTCCTGCTCTGGGGCGCCCAGGCCCGCGCCCGCGAGGCGCTGATCGACACCGGCCGTCACGGCATCATCGCCTCGGGTCACCCCTCCCCGCTCAACCGCGCCCGCGACTTTCCGGGCTCGCACCCGTTCGACCGGGCGAATGCGTGGCTCGCGGCGCAGGGCCGCGCGCCGATCGACTGGCGGCTGGATGGGAATTGACATCGCGCCAGTTTGACGCGGCGAGAAGCTGCTTTCGATCCGGCCCGGCGTGAACGCCTGATACGGTTTCCGCTCGATCCAAGCGGGGACCGTATCGCTCAGCCCGCGCGGCGCCTGAGGAGGGTACCCCATCGCGCCAGCGCGATGGGATCCCGCCGAAGCCCAAATCCGCCATCCCGAAGGGATCAAACAGATTTGGTATGATTGCGGTCCCCGGCCCCGTCAGGCGTCCGGTCCATGCCTGCGAACCGGTCTGAGGATCCGAGGGGAAGCCTGATCTTCGGCAGGGACCGCGAGGTTCCGGCAGTCGGCGATCGTCGCCTTCGCTGTGTCGATGGCGATCGAGACCGCGGCCATCGTCCGGTCGTTCGGCTCCCGTTCCCGAGCATAGCGCACCGCTTCCGTTGCGAGCCGGTCGACCTCGACGTTGAGCGCCTCGATGGCGGCCGGATCGGTCAGCGCGCGTGCCTGCTCGGTCACCTCCAGCAATCGGTCGATGATCTCGTCGATCCGCTCGCGGCGCAGGCTGGACAGGCGCTGGCGCAGCCAAGCCAGCGCCGAGAACAGGCCGCCGGCCAGGGCGCCCAGTAGATAGAGCGTGTCGCCGTAGCGATCGACGAAGCCGTGCTGCTCGCGCTCGTAGTAGTCGATCGCGCCGGGATGGATCGGAATGCGTGCGCTCGTCGCTGCCGCCGTCGTGTCGTAGGCCGGTGCCTGCACGTACTCTGCGGCATCCGTCTTCACGGCTGCGGCGGTGCGCTTCTCGAACAGCTGCTGTGTGACATCGGCCGCGATGACACGACCGAGGGAAGCGCGCGCCATCAGCCGGTAGGAGGCCCCCACGGTCTTCACGTCATCGGACGGCAGCTTCGGGTCGCCCGCGAACAGGCCGCCGGGGATCGTCACCGCCTGGAGCCGCGGGAAGCGCTCGAGGATCGCCCCGTCATCCTCGACCGCCACGAACTCGACCTTGCCGTTGCGGGCGACCGAGCGCACGGCGCCGACCAGGGCCAGCGCCTTCGGGGCCGAAGACGCGATGATGCTGACGAAGGCGTCGATGCGCTTGTCCCTGAAGGCAGCAGCGACGGCGTCTTGGTCGATCCGGACGAGATGGACCGTGCCCTCGCGCACCGGCCCGCCGGCTGGCTGCGTGTCGAGGGCAAGGCCGTGATAGCCGAGGATGTTGTTCAGGAGGGAGAAGTCGGCATCGCGGTGTGCGGCGATACCGAGCCGCTTTCCGGCGAGCTTCGGGAAGCTCTTGATGCCGGATTGGGAGGGCGAGGCGATGATCATCGCCTGGTCCCGCAGGATGGCGAGGGTCAACCCGTTGGTCGGCAAGAGCACGTCGGGCCGGACCACCGCGAGATCGGCTCGCCCGTCCTGCAAGGCGGCGGCGCTCTCGCGCACATCATCGAACGAAACGATCTTCAGGCGGATATTCTCGTGGCCCGTATCGAGGGCATCGGCGTAGGCCTTGATGAGTTCCGGCTCGGTGCCGTCACGGGGCGCGACCGCGATCGTGAGCACCGTCGCTTGCAGCAGATACCAAGCGATGCCGAGGCTGGCCCCGATCGCCAGGGTCGCCGCCAGAAGCAGCGTCTCACGACGCATCAGCCAAGCTGGAACGGCAGGCATGGGCGTCGCGCCTTGCGGAGGAGACGAAAGCTGCGCCGTCAATTCCCAAGACCGCGAGAAGTGCCACTACGGCGCACCCCAAAGGCAAAAGTCTCGAAGACCGGACGTCCGATCCGCATGCCGGTCGCTCGAAGCCTGACGTGGCGAGAGAAGATGCGATCACGCGGCCCCTCGGGCGAGCCGGCACTACGATCGATCGAGGGAGGCAGATCGCCCAAAAAGAAACCGCCCCCGGCCGGGCGGCGCGGGGGCGGTTCTGATCGTGCGGAGTGGAAGCGCTGTCAGGCGGCGATCTTGGTCGCGGTGACGGCGATGTTCTCGTTGGCCAGCCTGACGGCGGCAGCCGGAGCGCGGCCGGGGGCCCGGAGGCTGGTCATTTCGCCAGCGGAGGCATGCACGCCGCCCTCGGAGCCGAAACGCTCGGCCAGCATCACGACGAAGATCACGTTGGCGATGGCGGCGGCGAGAACGACGAGGGCGATCATGGCGGGCAGGTCCGTTGCTGCGTTGCGATGAAGCCTATATCGCACCGCACTTCGGTATCTGGTATACCAGATACCGAAGCTCCGACATGCAGCCGACGCATGGCGATGTGCCAGCCGGCCTCTGCTCATTCCCTCAGGGCTTCTTGGTCTCGCCCCCCGCAGGCGCAGAGCCGCTGCCGGCGCGCTCGACCTTGGCCGCCTCGCGCAGCTTCACGATCGTGTCCTGCTGCGCCTTGCGGGTGAGGTACTGGTCGATCTGCTCCTTCATCTCGTCGAAGGTCGGCACGGGCTTCGTCCGCTTCTCCTCCACGCGCAGCACGTGCCAGCCGAACTGGGTCTTCACCGGATCGGAGACCTGCCCCGGCGTCATCTTGAAGGCGGCGTCGGCGAAGGGCTTCACCATCCGCTCCTGGCTGAACCAGCCGAGATCGCCGCCCTCGGTCTTGGAGCCCGGATCCTTCGAGACCTCGCCCGCGATCTTGGCGAAATCCTCGCCGCCCTTGACGCGTGCGGCGATCTTCTTGGCCTCGTCCTCGCTCTCGACGAGGATGTGACGGGCCCGCACCTCCTCCTCGGGCTTCATCGACTTCACGGTCTGTTCGTAGAGCGCCTTGGCGGCCTCGGGCGTCACGGCCTTCTTGGCCTCGCGCTCGAGGTAGTCGTCGAGCAGGAGCTTATCGCGGAAATAAGCGAGCTTACGCTTGAACTCGGGCGCGTCGCCGACCTTGGCAGCTTCGGCGGCCTGCGCGCCGACCTTGAGATCGACCATGTAATCGACGAGCAGGTTCTGCTTGGCCCCCTCGTCGACGCCCGGCAGCGACAGCGCCGGATCCTCGGCGGCGATCGCGAGGTCCGCGGCGGTGATCGCCTGACCGTTGACCCGCGCCACCACCGTCTCCGGCGGAACCGCCGCCGAGACGGGAGCGGGCGCGCTGGGCGTCTTCTGGCCCGCAGGCGCCTGAGCAAGGGCGGCGCCCGGCAGGGTGAGCATCAGCGCGAGGGCGCTCGCGCGCCGGAGGGAGAACGAAATCGGCATCGGAAGCGTCGTTCCTTGGGCGTCATCCCCGCCGGGCCGGTCTTTACGCCGTCCGGCTTCGTCCCGCGGGGCTCGTCGGGAATGCGGCAGGCGCCGCGAAGCGCGACACAGGTGGAACCTCTTCCGGCCAAAGGCAAGCGTGGCCTTGATGGCCGCGCGGTCTCGTGACCGCGGGTCGATGAGGCCGTCGCGCGAAGAGCGATGGCAGCGCCTGTCGGGCGCGAAGAGCGCCGCGCGGAGCGGGCTTTTCAGGGACTTCGGGTCCTGAAACGCGTCGAGCGGAGCGAAAGTTTGAGCCCGCGGAGGCGGGCGCCGGCGACGGAGGCCGGCCAAAAGACAGAGCCGGGCGACCTCCCGGTTGTCCGGTCCGGCACTACCGGATGCGCCTGCGGATATTTACCTCTATAAGCCCGCCCAACACAGGCCGGCGGCGCCCGAAAATGCCGCCCGCGACGACCTCACGACCGCAGGTTCACGATGCTCGGTGCCCTCGCCAAGAAGATTTTCGGCTCGTCCAACGACCGCCGCGTCAAGGGTTTTCGCCCACGCGTCGCGGCCATCAATGCCCTCGAACCGGAAATCAGCGTCCTCTCCGACGAGCAGTTGCGCGCCCGCACGCAGGCATTCCGCGATCAGCTCGCGGCCGGCACCCGCCTCGACGACCTGCTGGTGCCCGCCTTCGCCACGGTGCGCGAGGCGGCCAAGCGCGTGCTCGGCCAGCGCCACTTCGACGTGCAGATGATCGGCGGCATGGTGCTGCACGAGAGCGGCATCTCGGAGATGAAGACCGGTGAGGGCAAGACCCTGGTGGCGACGCTGCCGGTCTACCTCAACGCGCTCGAGGGCAAGGGCGTCCACGTCATCACCGTCAACGACTACCTCGCCTCGCGCGACGCGGAGTGGATGGGCCGGGTCTACCGCTTCCTCGGGCTCACCGTCGGCACCATCGTGCACGGGCTCGACGACGGGCAGCGCAAGGAAGCGTATGCCTGCGACATCACCTACGGCACCAACAACGAGTTCGGCTTCGACTACCTGCGCGACAACATGAAGTACGAGCTCTCGCAGATGACGCAGCGGGGGCACCACTTCGCCATCGTCGACGAGGTCGATTCGATCCTCATCGACGAGGCGCGCACGCCGCTGATCATCTCCGGCCCGGTGGACGACCGCTCGGAACTCTACGTCGCGGTCGATACGGTCATGCCGCGGCTCACCCCCGAGCATTACGACCTCGACGAGAAGCAGCGGCAGGTCTCGCTCACGGAAGCCGGCAACGAGTTCATCGAGGAGGAATTGCGCGCCGAGGGCATCCTCAAGGAGGGCGACCTCTACGACGCGCACAACGTCACCATCGTCCACCACGTGAACCAGGCGCTGCGCGCCCACACCCTGTTCACGCTCGACAAGGACTACATCGTCAAGAACGACGAGGTCGTCATCATCGACGAGTTCACCGGCCGCATGATGCAGGGCCGGCGCTACTCGGAAGGCCTGCACCAGGCGCTGGAGGCCAAGGAGCGGGTGACGATCCAGCCCGAGAACCAGACGCTCGCCTCGATCACCTTCCAGAACTACTTCCGCCTCTACAAGAAGCTCGCCGGCATGACCGGCACCGCCTCGACCGAGGCCGACGAGTTCGCCGAGATCTACAAGCTCGACGTGGTCGACATTCCGACCAACAAGGAGGTCGAGCGCGTCGACGAGGACGACGAGGTCTACCGCACGGTCGAGGAGAAGTACGAGGCGATCATCAAGGAGATCGACAAGGCGCATGCCCGCCACCAGCCGATCCTGGTCGGCACCGGCTCGATCGAGAAGTCGGAGCTGATCGGCGAACTCCTGAAGAAGGCCGGCTACACCCTGCTCGACTATTCCGACCCGAACGCGCTCACCGACGTCTACAAGGCCGCCCGCGAGAACCGGGTCACCAAGCGCTTCGCGGTGCTGAACGCCCGCTTCCACGAGCAGGAAGCCTACATCGTGGCCGAGGCCGGCGTGCCCGGCGCCATCACCATCGCCACCAACATGGCCGGCCGCGGCACCGACATCAAACTCGGCGGCAACCTCGAGATGCGCATCGAGAAGGAACTCGGGCAGATGCCCGAGGGCCCCGAGCGCGACGCCGCGATCGAAGCGCTGAAGGCCGAGATCGCCGAGAACCGCGCCAAGGTGCTGGCCTCGGGCGAGAAGGCCGATCCGGAGGCGGGCCGGAAGAAGGATCTGCCGGGCGGGCTCTACATCATCGGCACCGAGCGCCACGAATCGCGGCGCATCGACAACCAGCTCCGCGGCCGTTCCGGCCGCCAGGGCGATCCCGGCCGCTCGAAATTCTACCTGTCCCTCAAGGACGACCTGATGCGGATCTTCGGCTCCGACCGCATGGACGGGATGCTGCAGCGGCTCGGCCTGGAGCAGGGCGAGGCGATCATCCACCCCTGGATCAACAAGGCGATCGAGAAGGCGCAGCAGAAGGTCGAGGCGCGCAACTTCGACATGCGCAAGAACGTGCTCAAGTACGACAACGTGATGAACGACCAGCGCAAGGTCGTGTTCGAGCAGCGCCGCGACCTGATGGGCCAGGACAGCGTGCGCGAGACCGTGGACGAGATGCGCCACGGCGTGATCGACGACTTCGTCGCCACCCACATCCCCGAGAACGCCTATGCCGAGCAGTGGGACGCCGAAGGGCTGAAGCACCGCGCGCTCGACGTGCTCGGCCTCGACCTTCCGATCGAGGACTGGGTCAAGGAAGAGGGCATCGCCGACGAGGAGATCCGCGAGCGCCTGCGCAAGGCCTCCGACGAATCCTACGCTGCCCGCGTCGAGCGCAACGGCGCGGAGGTGATGACCTATGTCGAGAAGCAGGTGGTGCTGCAGGTGCTCGACCACCTCTGGCGCGAACACCTCGTCACCCTCGACCACCTGCGGCAGGTGATCGGCTGGCGCGGCTTCGCCCAGCGCGACCCGCTCAACGAGTACAAGTCCGAGGCCTTCGAGCTGTTCAACGGCCTCGTCACGGCCCTGCGCGAGCAGGTGACCGCCCAGCTCTCGCATGTCGAGATCATGCAGCAGCAGCCGGAGGGCTTCGCCGAAGGCGGGTTCGAGAGCGCCGGCTTCAGCGAGCCGCAATTGCCGCCGATGTTCCCCGAGCACCGCGACCCGGTGACCGGCGAGAACGAGTTCGCCTTTGCCGGCTCCGGCAGCGACGGCGGGGCGGGCGGCGCCTACGGCTTTGCCGCGCGCGAACTCTCGACGGACGCGGCCGTGCTGGAGCGCAAGCCCGACGACGCCTCGACCTGGGGCCGGGTCGGCCGCAACGAGCCCTGCCCCTGCGGCTCGGGCAAGAAGTACAAGCACTGCCACGGCCGCTTCGCCACCGAGGCGTGAGCCTGCGGTGAGCGGCGCCCTCGTCTACGGGCTCGAGCCGGATCTCGACGCGGCGACCTTCGAAGAGGTTCTCGTCGAATCCGGCCTCGATCCCCGACGGCCCGCGGCAGACCGGGAACGGCTCGATCGGATCCTGCGAGGCTCCGACCTGATCGCCACCGCCCGGCGCGACGGGCGCCTCGTCGGCGTCGCGCGCACGCTCACCGACTTCGCCTTCTGCGCCTATCTCGCCACCCTCGCGGTCGCCCGCGACTGCCAGGGCCTCGGCATCGGCCGCCGGCTGATCGACGAGACCCGGGCGGCGGTGGGCCCCGAGGCCTCCTTGCTACTCACCGCCGCGCCCGGCATCGAGGGCTATTACGAGGCCATCGGCATGCCGCGGGTGCCGCACGCCTTCCGCTACGACCGGGAGCGGTGACGGGTCAGGGCTCCTCGGCCGCCAACGCCTCCAGCACCGCGTGCGCCGCCGCGATGCGCGCTCGGATCGGAAACGCGCGGTTGGCCAGCATGACGAGGCCGATGCGTTTGGCCGGCACGAAGGCGACATAGGCGCCGAAGCCGTTGGTGGAGCCGGTCTTGTCGAACAGCGTGATCTCCGTCGGCGTCTGCGGCGGGTCGAGCCGGGCGGCGGGTTGCGCCTCGAACCGCATCGGCTCGGCATTGCCGGCCTGAAGGCGCTCCAGCGAGATCGGATAGGGCAACTGCTCCCAGCCGAGCCCCTGCACCATCCCGCCGACCCTGACATACCCGATCTGCGTGCCTTGAACCGCCTGCCGCATCGGCGGGTCGAGGCGGGTGGGGTCGAGATTGGCCTCGACGAAGCGGATCATGTCGGCAGCACTGGATTTGACGCCGTAGGCCTCTCCGTCGAGGACGCCCGGATCGACCCGGATCGGCGTGCCGTCCTTGCCGTAGCCCCAGGCGTAGCGCTCGCTCTCCGACGCAGGCACGCGGATGAAGCTGCGCTGCAGGCCGAGCCCCGGAAACAGCCGGGTTTCCATCAGGTCGGCGAAGTCGCCGCCCATGGCCGCGGCGGCGGCGGCTCCGAACAGGCCGAGGCTGGGATTGGAATAGAGCCGCTGCGTCCCGGGCGGCGCGGCGGGTTGCCAGCGGCGAAAGTAGGCGATCATCGCCGCCTCGTCGGCCACCGCATCGGGAAATTGCAGCGGCAGGCCGCCCGCGCTGTAGGTGCCGTAGATCGAGCAGGCTGACGCGATCGAGCGCGCTGCCCCGCAGCTCCGGCAGAAACCGGCTCGGCGCATCGGCGAGCGAGAGCCGGCCAAGCCCCTCCGCATAGGAGACGAGCGTCGCCGTGAAGGTCTTGCTGACCGAGCCGATCTCGAACAGCGTGTCGCGCGTCACCGGCCGCTGCCGCTCCCGGTCGGCGAGCCCGAAGGCGAAGACCGTGGAATGCCCCTCGCGGATGACGGCGACGGCGATGCCGGGCACGTCGTAAGCCTTCAGGAGCGGGCGATAGGCCTGCTCGACCGCGGCGGCGACCCGCGTGGAAGGCTCGGCGGCCAGAGCGGGCGTCGGGACCAGCGGCAAGCCGCTCAGGACGAGGGCGGCCAGCACGCGCTTTCGCATTGCGGAGATGGCGCATTTCCTTCTTGGCTGAGGCAAGAGAGGCGGACGGGCGGCCATGACGGGTGAGGAAAGCGCCGAAAGCGCGGCAGGTGCGGAGGCCGCTGTCCCGCTGGTGCGGAGCCTGCGTCTCACGCTCGAGGCACCCCGGACCGGCCCGATGCAGGCCACCCTGGCGCTCGCGAGCGCATCGCTCGATTGGCTCGACGCCCATCGCGGCGGCTTTCTTCACGCGGACGAGGAGGCGCTGCTCACCGACCGGCTCCATGCCCGCCGCCGCCACGGCCTGTTGATCGGGCGCTACGCGGCGAAATGCGCGCTCGCCGCATTTCGGCCCGACCTCGACCCGCGGGATCTGGCGATCCGGCCGGGTGTGCTGGAGCAGCCGATTCTCTCCGGCACCGGTGTCGAAAACCTCGGCATCAGCCTGTCCCATGCCGGCCCGGTCGCCGTGGCTGTGACCTTTCCCGAGGCCTGCCCGATGGGGATCGATCTGGAGCGGATTCAGCCGGCCAACGTCGCGCTGCTGACGCGCCAGACCCTTGCCGCCGAGCGCCGGCACATCGCCGCCCGGCTCGACGCGCCGGAGGCCGAGCGGCTGACGCGGCTTTGGTGCCTGAAGGAGGCGCTGTCCAAGACCCTGCGCTGCGGCCTCACCGTGCCGCTCGAACATCTCGCCGTCGGCAGCGTCGTGGCGGAGCCGCCGGGGCTCGACGTCACCTTCGCGAATTTCGCGCAATACCGGGGCCTGAGCCTCGCCGCGGGCGATCTCGCCGCCGCGCTCGTTCTGCCGCGCCCTCCGGCGGCGGCGCTTGCGGTCGAGGCGGCGGCCTGGGAAGAGTTGCGATCGGGCTTGGCCGAAGCCGCGATGCGGTGGCAGGCCGAAGACGCCGCACCGCCCCCTCGCGACGGCGATCACGAAGAGACCGGACACCGATGACGACCTGGCGCCCACCCCAACAGATCCGCGTCAAGGTGATCGGGCTGGCCTGGCGCGGGGACGCGCTGCTGGCCGTCGAGGTCCTCGACGATCGCGGCCGGATCAAGGGTGTGCGTCCGCCCGGCGGCAGCGTCGCCTTCGGCGAGACCCGCGAACAGGCCCTGGACCGGGAGTTTCGGGAGGAGCTGGGCTGCGGCGTGACGATAACCGGGCCCTGGACGGTGTTCGAGAACCTCTATCGCCACGAAGGCGCGCTCGGCCACGAGATCGTGTTCGCGGCCGATATCCGCCTTCACGACGCGGCCCTCTACGACCGCGACGTGATCCGTTTCAGCGAGGATGACGGCACGGCCTGCACCGCGCGCTGGCTCCGGCCGAGCGCCCTTCCGGACGGCGCCGTCCTCTTCCCCGACGGCCTTGCGGCCGCGCTGGCGCATCGCCCCGAACGGTGAGGACCGGCTTTCGGGACGATGCTCCGGCCTTGGCTCAACCCTGGCCGCCCGTCAGGCTGTGGCTGAGGAAGAAATCGAGCATCGCGCGCGAGGCATCCGGCCCGTTCGGGTCCGTGTAGCTGCCCGCCGGGCTGCCGCCGCACCACGCGTGGCCCGCGCCCTGCACCGACCATGCCTCGACCTGAACGCGGCCGGCCTCGTCGGCGTAGCGGATGCGGGTGTAGCTGTGACGGCCGTTGATCCCGCCCTCCTGGCGCGGCGTCAGGGCGTCGATGCCGGCCTGCGCCAGCACGGCGTCGGCGTTGCGGGGATGGACGGTGCCGTCACCCTCGCCATGGAAGACGATGGTGGGCACCCGCAATTTCTGCGTCACCGCGCCGGCGCCGAAGCCGGCCGCGCCCCCCGGCTCAGCCGCACCGGGCGCGCCGACCCGCATCGCCGAGAGCGCCGAGGACAGGTCGCGGGCGCAGCCCGCGGCGAGACCCGAATGCACGCCGAGGCCCGCGAACAGGTCGGGATAGGCCCGGGCGATGTTGGCCGCCGCCGCCCCGCCCGCCGAGAGCCCGGCGATGTAGATGCGGGAGCGATCGATCGGATGCTCGGCGCAGATCGCGCGGACGAGGCCCGCCACGATGCCGGCCTCGCCCATCTCCCGGCCCTGGTCGCCGGGCTCGAACCAGTTCCAGCACTTCTGCGCGTTGGCCCGGCTCGTCTGGCGGGGATAGGCGACGTAGGCCCCCTCCTCCTCGGCGAGCGTGTTCATCCGCGTTCCCGCCGCGAAATCCTCCGGCGACTGGCTGCAACCGTGCAGCATCACGAGCAGCGGGCGCGGTCCGCTCCGCGGGCTCGGGATGAACAGCTTGTAGTCCCGCGCCCCGGCGGCGTTGGAGAAGCTGCGCTCGACGAACGGGCCGCCCTCCGACTCGGCCCCGTCGGGTTCGGTACCGTTGGGTCTGGGCGCCTGCTGGCCACCGCCCGTCAGCCCGTTCAGCGAGGGAGCCAGCGAGCGCAGGCCCTGCATGACGTGGTCGATGTTCTCGCGAAGCCGTTCGGGGAGCAGCGTGGCGTGATCCGCATTCCGGGTCGCATCCACCTCCGGATCGAGCCGGGTCGCCGGGCCTTCGAGCCGATGCGTCCCCTGCGGGGCGGGCGACGCATCGGCCGGCCGCGCCCCCTCGGCGGACAGGTCCGCACCACCGAGGCTGCGCTGGATCAGGGCGGTCGCCTCGCCGAACCGTCCGGCCTGAGTCAGGCGGGTGGCCTCGGCGATATCCGTGAAGAAGGCGTTGTGACGTTCGGTCATGCGGGTCTCGCTTTCCGGGTCGGCGACGGGCGCGCGCGAGCGCAGCGGGTCACGAGGGGGATTTCCAGAGGGTCAGGGCAGACGGTCGGCCAGCACCCGCTTCACGGCGGGGCTCGCCTGGAGGCTGCCGAGCACTTCGATCGAGGCGATCGCGGCACTGGCGAGGTCGGCGGGAACGTCGTCGGCGATGACGGCGAGGCCGAGGACGCGGATATCGAGCCGTGCCCCCGCCGCCTGCGCCGCTTCCAGTTCGGCCCGGCCGTAGCGGCGCAGGCCGACTTCGATCGGTTTGCGGGCCACCGACTGGCGGGTGATGTCGGCGTGGCGCTCGATCTGGTTGCGGACCGCCGTGCGGATGAAGTCGCTGCGGTTGGCGTAGACGCCCTCGGACACGAGCAGATCGACATGCCCGAGATCAACGAAGCCGAGATTGACCGTGATCTTCTCATGGTCGCCGGGTTTGGCGCCGAGCCTCACGGCGATCGGAGCATCCGGCCGTGTCTCCTGAATCACGTCCATCATCGCGCGACATCCCTGCGCCAGCCATAGGGCAGGTATGGGAAGGCTTATGCTGCACCGCAAGATGAAGTTTTTTGCATCGCAGCAAGGCAGGCGATGAGGTGGGAGCGGTTCCGCTGGCGCCGCGTCGGCCGAAGGACGGGCGATTCGAACCCAAAGACCGCACGCCGAGAAAGACTTAACGGATCGTTTCCGGTGCGGTCACCGCCGCGGGCATCGGGTCACGGCTCCATGTACTCCCGCCAAATGGCGTTTGTTCCGAGGCTCTCGACAAAGCTGTCATGCCGCAAGCGCTCACCTTCGGTGAGGCGACTGCGAATCGCCCGCGGGCCGACCGGACCCGAATCGGTCAGGGCGCCGAGCGCCAGGGTCCCGACCGGCTCGGCGATGCTGAGCCCCAGGGTGGTCTGCTTGCCGCCGAGCAATTCGACATAGACCTCGGCCAGGATCTGCGCGTCGAGCAGCGCGCCGTGCTTGACGCGGCGGGTGGTGTCCACGCCGTAGCGGTTGCACAGGGCATCGAGGTTGTTGGCCGCGCCCGGATGCTTGCGGCGGGCGAGCAGCAGGGTATCGACCACGTCCTCCAGCGCGATCGGCTTCGGCGCGGCGGGCCCGAGCCGGGCGAACTCCATGTTGAGGAAGCCGACGTCGAAGGGCGCGTTGTGGATCACCAGCCGCGCATCGCCGCAGAATTCGAGGAAGGCATCGACCACCTCGGCGAAGACCGGCTTGTCGGCGAGCATCGCATCCGAGATGCCGTGCACCGCGAACGCCCCTTCGGACACCGCCCGCTGCGGGTTGATGAGCCGGTGGAAGGTCTCGCCGGTCTGGACGTGGTTGATGAGTTCGACGCAGCCGATCTCGATGAGCCGGTCGCCGTTTCGAGCCTCCGTGCCGGTGGTCTCGGTATCGAGGACGATCTCGCGCAGCATTTTTTCCGATCCGATGCAGGTGAACAGCCTGCGCGCAGCTCGCGAAGGATGCGTTAACCCGCAGAGCCCTTCAGCGGGTTCGGCTGGTCAGTTCCTCGACGATCCGCTCCACCTCCGCCTCCGCGTGTGCAAACCCGCGGCTCGTATCGATCACGTAGTCCGCCCGCGCCCGCTTCTCGGCATCCGGCATCTGCTTGGCGCGGATCGCCTCGAAGGCGTCCTCGGTCATGCCGGGGCGGGCGAGCACGCGGGCGCGCTGCACCGGCGCCGGGGCGGTGACGACGAGGACGGCGTCGCAGCGGGCGTCGGCCCCGGTCTCGAACAGGAGCGGGATGTCGAGGACGACCAGCGGCGCCCCGGCGTTGCGGGCGAGGAAGGCGCGGCTCTCGTCCCGGACCAGCGGATGTACGATCGCTTCCAGCCGGGCGAGTTTTTCCGCATCGCCCAGCACCGCCTTGCGCAGGGCCGGCCGGTCGACGCCGCCCTCCGGCGTCAGGGTGCCCGGAAAGGCCTCGCCGATCGCCTGCGCCGCGCCGCCGCCCGGCCCGTAGAGGGCGTGGACCGCCGCGTCCGAATCGTGGACCGGCACGCCGCGGGTGGAGAACATCGCGGCGGTGGCCGACTTGCCCATGCCGATCGAGCCGGTGAGGCCGAGTACCACGGGCGGGCGGGGGTGTTCAGGCGCGTTCATTTCGCGACGAGATCCGCGACGATGGTTTGGCGCAGGGCCGGCGTCACCTCGGGCCGCAGGCCGAACCAGGCTTCGAATCCCGGCACCGCCTGGTGCAGCAGCATGCCGAGCCCGTCGACCGCCGCGAGCCCCCGCGCCCGCGCCGCGGCGAGTAGCTTCGTCTCCAAGGGCACGTAGACGATGTCGGCCACCGCCGCGCGGTCCAGGAGCGGGGCGAGGTCGAGGTCGAGCGGCGGGTGGCCTGCCATGCCGAGCGACGTGGTGTTGACGAGAAGCCCGGTGTCGGAAAGTGCATCCGGCACGGCCTCCCAGGCCAGCGCCTCGATGTGTTCGGGATCGAGTTCGGCGAGCGCCCGCGCCCGCTCGGGGCTGCGGTTGGCGACGCGGACCGAGAGCCCCCGCTCCACCAGCCCGACGACGATGGCCCGCGCCGCGCCGCCCGCGCCGAGCACGAGGGCGGACCCGCCGGTCCGCTCGGGCCAACGCTGCCCGAGGCTGTGGTCGAGATGGGCGATGAAGCCCGGCGCGTCGGTGTTGTCGCCGCGCACGCGGTCGCCCTCGACGATCAGCGTGTTCACCGCGCCGATCGTCCTGGCCCGCTCCGTCAGGGAATCGGCCAACTGATAGGCCGCCTCCTTGTGCGGGATGGTGACGTTGCCGCCAGCAAATCCCGAGGCCGGAAGCCCGCGGATGAAGGCTTCGAACGCCTCCGGCGCCACGTCGAGGCGCTCGTAGCTGCCTTCAAGGCCGTGCTCGGCGAGCCAGTGCCCGTGGATCAGCGGCGAGCGGGAATGCCGGATCGGATGGCCGACGACGAAGGCCCTAATTGTCATGGAAACCTGCTGGGAAAGTCGAGAGGCATCACGCGACGCAGCTCGTCGGCAGCGTGCAGGCGGTCTGCCCCTCGATCTCGATCTGAAGGGTGGCGTGACCGATCCCGAAGCGCGCCCGCAACGCGTCCGCCGTCTCCTTGAGGAAGAGCCGGTCGGGCGCCGCGTCGGCGATCACGAGATGGGCGGTGAGGGCGACTTCGGTGGTGCTCATCGGCCAGATGTGCAGGTCGTGCAGCCCGCGCACGCCGGGGCGCGCGGCGAGATAAGCGCGAACGGCCTCCGGGTCGATGCCGGGCGGCACCGCGGCAAGCGACATCGCCACGCTGTCGCGCAGGAGCCCCCAGGTCGCGGCGATGATGAGCGCGGCGATGGCGAGGCTCACCAGCGGGTCGATCCAGTCGAAACCGGTGGCGAGGATGACGAGGCCCGCGAGCACCACGCCGGCCGAGACCGCTGCGTCGGCCACCATGTGCAGATAGGCGCCGCGGATGTTGATGTCGTCCTTGGAGCCCGAGGCGAACAGCCAGGCGGTGAAACCGTTGATGAGGATGCCGATGCCGGCCACCACCATCACCGTGGTGCCGGCGACGGGGGCCGGCTCGAGGAAGCGCTGCACCGCCTCGACGATGATGCCGCCGGTCGCGACCAGAAGCACCACCGCATTGAACAGCGCGGCCAGGATCGAGGAGCCGCGCAGGCCGTAGGTGAAGCGCGCCGACGGCGCCCGCCTCACCAGCACCGCGGCGATCCAGGCGGCGGCAAGTCCCAGCACGTCGGAGAGGTTGTGGCCCGCATCGGCCACCAGCGCCATGGAATTCGAGAGCCAGCCATAGGCCGCCTCGACGCCGACGAAGCCGAGATTCAGCGCGATGCCGATGGCGAAGGCCGGCCCGAAATTCTTCGGAGCGTGGACGTGCCCGAGCCCGCCATGCCCAAGCCCCCCATGTCCATGACCGTGGTCATGCTCATGCCCGGCATGATCGTGGCCGTGATCCGGATGGGCGTGGGCGTGCCGATGATCCTGCCGGTGGTCGTCCATCGTCCCTCGCCGTGTCAGAACGCCAGCAGGCCCATGCCCCGCAGCCGCGCGAGAAGGGGCGTGAGCGGCAGGCCGAGAACCGTCGAATGGTCGCCCTCGACCCGCTCGAACAGGTGGATGCCGAGCCCCTCAAGCTGGTAGGCGCCGACGGAAGCCGTGACCGCCGCGCCTGCGAGCCGCAGATAGGCGTCGATGGCGCCCGCATCGAGGGGGCGCAGGGTCAGCCGCGCGGTTTCGACGAAATCCTCGGCGCTGCCGCCGCGCCGGATCGCGACCGCCGAATGCAGCGCGTGGGTCCGGCCCTGGAGCCGGGCGAGATGGGCGTGCGCGTCCGCGAGGTCGGCGGGCTTGTGGAAGATCTGGCCCTCGCATTCGAGCACTTGGTCGGCGCCGATCACGACGCGGCCGGGATGGCGGACCGCCACCTCCTCCGCCTTGGCCTGGGCGAGCCGCCGCGCCAGTTCGACCGGGGCCAGGGCGCCGCCCTCGGCCTCCAAGGCGCGCTCGTCGATCCGCGCGGGCGCCGTCTCCACCGGCAGGCCGGCCCCCGTCAGGAGATCGCGCCGGGTGGCGCTCGCCGAGGCGAGAAGGAGCGGTGCGGGCGCAAGCCAGAGGGGGGAAGCGTTCACGTCGAAAATGATTCCGTCAGCGCAGGCCGCGCCAGTCGAGCCAATCGAACAGGAAGTCGATATCCTCGGGCGCCACCGAGAAGAACCCCTCCTCCGATCGTTCCGAGCCGATCACATAGCCGCTGGCATGGCCCAGCGTGTGGTCGATCGAGCTTTGCAGGAAGCCAAGTTCGAGCCCGTTGTCGCGCAAGGCCACCACGGTGGTGCCGGGCGGCGCGAACAGCGAACCGTGCAGCCCCGAACCGTACTCGCCGATGATCGTGCCGGCCGAGCGGAACAGGGCGATCTGTTCGGGCACGCTCAGCCGCTCGGGCCGGACGGGGGTGAAGCCGCGGGCCACCGCCTTCTCCTCGAACGCCGCCCGCTCCGCGAGGGTGCGCCGGTTATGCGTATCGGCATTGTCCGAGCGGGAGATCAGGAGTTTTTCGCTCCCCGGCTTCTCCCGCCGGCGGCGCGGCCGCCACAGGGGCCGCCAGCGAGCGGCGGGCGCCGCGCGCTCGAGAAGGAAGCGGCGGGCCTGCCGCATCAGCGGCGAGGCGCGGCTGATGAAGCGCAAAGCCGTCGGCACGAGGAGGGAGCGGCAGACGACGAGATCGCGGGTGCGGTCGTAGACGACGAGGCGGTCCTCTCCGATGCCGAGGAGGCCAAGCCAGTCTCGCGCGAAACGCGGCGTGTCGGCGGGCAGGAGGTAGGCCAGCCGCGTGATGTCGTGGCCGGCCCGGTCGAGCAGGAACAGCTTCGGCAGGAAATCGACCAGCCAGTGGCCGTACATCTGATGGCCCATGCCGGTCAGCAGCACGACCGGCTCCTCGACCGTGACCCGCCGCAGATCCGGCAGCCGCGCGGCGATGGCGCGGAAATGCCCCTCGAAATTGACGGAGAAGATGTTGAGCTGGGCGGCGTACTGGAACACGCCGTCGAGGAGCACGACGCCCTCCTCGGTCACCGCCGCCCCCGGCAATTCGTAGAGGCTCGTCCCGAGCACGGTGGTCTGCTCGTGGTAGACGCGCAGCAGCTTGGGCGTCACCGCGCCGACCAGCAATTCGGGCGGAGGCGCCCAGTCCCGGTAGGACAGGCTGAGATCGGTGCAGCGCCCGCGCCCGGCCTGGACGGTCTCGCGCAGATCGGCCGCGGCGAGGCCGGCGTCGTCCATATGCCGGAGCCTCAGGTCGCGATGAACTTGAGGCGGTGCTCACGGTAGAGATCGAGGATCGCGGCGGCCGTCTCCTCGATCGAGCGGCGGGTCACGTCGATGGTCGGCCAGCGGTACTTGGCGCAGAGCCGGCGCGAGGCGGCGATCTCGTCGGAGACCGATTGCCGATCGACATAGGAGGAGTTGTCGTCGGCCTTCAGGCTGAGCAGGCGGTTCTGGCGGATCTGCACGATCCGCTCCGGGCTGGCGATCAGCCCGACGATCAGCGCCTTCTTGACCCGGTCGAAGCTCGGCGGCAGCGGCATCGAGGGGACCAGCGGCAGGTTCGCGGTCTTGAGCCCGCGATTGGCGAGATAGATCGAGGTCGGCGTCTTCGAGGTGCGGCTGACGCCGACCAGCACCACGTCGGCCTCGTCGAGATCCGCCGGCAGGTTGCCGTCGTCGTGGGCCAGCGTGAAGTTCATCGCGTCGATGCGCTTGAAGTACTCGGCGTTGAGCATGTGCTGGGCGCCCGGCCGCTCGGTCGAGGTCGCGCCGAGATAGGAGCGCAGGAGCGCGTGCACCGGCTGGAGCACGTTGAGCGTCGGCGAGCCGGTCTCGCGGCAGGCCTCCTCCAGGCGCTCGATCAGTTCGTGGCCGACCAGCGTGTAAAGCACGAGGCCCGGCGCCGCCTTGATCTCGGAGATCACGCGTTCGAGCTGCGCGCCCGAGCGCACCAGCGGGTAGACGTGCTCGATCGCCGAGATGCCCTCGTACTGCACGGCCGCCGCGCGCCCGACATTGATCAGGGTCTCGCCGGTGGAATCCGAGACGAGATGAAGATGGAAATAGCTGCGGCTCATCGTCGGCCCGTCTCTGCCGTGACGCTCGGTCCGGGGCGACACACCCGCCCCGAGGGGATGCTTAGTGTCTCTCACAAAGCTCCCGCCGCGCTGTCATCGCCAGAGCGAGAACGGTCGGAGACCGGGAGTTTTGTGAGGCACTCTTAGAGCATTTTCTCGGGCAAGCGCGATGCCGAATTGCCGTCGGCCGTGGGGACTTCGGCTGCCATGCGGCCGGACAGCCCGTTACCGTGGCGGCCCGAGCGCGTCGCCGACCCTCGCGGATCATGCCGGAGCCCGACCCGCTCCGTGATGGAAAGACGGAGCCGAACCGTTCCGGCAGGGCGGCGCAGCGGCCGATTCCGTCACCACCCCGGAAAATTTCGATTGTGTTGTCAGCGCTTTAGCGTTCCGCCACCGCCACGCTGTCCCCAGGGCGCGTCCGGGGAGTCGATAAGTGGGGAAAACCAGGCCCCATCGGAGCGCGACGGTGGGTTGCCCCGAAATCCATCGACTCCGCCCTCAACACCCCGACCTTGCGCACACGGTGGAGTCGCCCGAATGGGAGAATCCGGGACCGAGGCGGCCATCAGGGCATACGGGCCCATGCAAGCCTCTGCTGAGCTTGGCCTATCGTGGACATTAGATCCAATCCGTTAAGAGGCGATTAACGCCGTGGCCGTGGGGAGGGCCTGTGGACGCGCTTGCGGCATCACGATCCAACGTCCAAGAGAAAAAACAGAGATTCTAGAATCTCTCTTTCTTTGAGTAGGACCGGGGTGGGGATGGCGCGGTCGCGATCCCTCCGGTCTCCCTCGAACGGCAATCAGGCAGGATGCGGACTTCAGGCATGGCGGAGGCAAAGACGGCGAATAGACCGGTGCTGCGGGTGCTGTCGGGAGAGGCGATCTCCCCGCCCCCGGCCTGGATGATGCGCCAAGCCGGCCGCTACCTGCCGGAATACCGGGCGACGCGGGCGGAGGCCGGATCCTTCCTCGATCTCTGCTACAACCCGGCCTTCGCCACCGAGGTGACGCTCCAGCCGATCCGCCGCTTCGGCTTCGAGGCGTCGATCCTGTTCTCCGACATCCTCGTGATCCCCCACGCGCTCGGCCAGGACGTGCGTTTCGTCGAGGGCGAGGGGCCGCGCCTCGATGCGCTCGAAGGCCGCGCCCAGTTCGACCGCCTGCGCGAGGCCGGCGACCCGGCGATCTTTTCGCATCTGGCACCGGTCTTCGAGGCCGTCGAGCGCATCCGCGGGGCGCTTCCCGACGAGACGACGCTGCTCGGCTTCTGCGGCGCGCCCTGGACCGTGGCGAGCTACATGATCGGCGGACGCGGCACGGTGGACCTCGCCCCGGCCCGGGCGCTGGCGGCGGCCGACCCTGCGCTGCTCGACGCGCTGCTCGACCGGCTCGTCGCCGTCCAGACCGAATATCTCGTGCGTCAGCTCCTGGCCGGCGCCGACGCGGTGCAGATCTTCGAATCCCATGCCGGCGTGCTGCCCGAGTCGAGCGATGGGGATGCCCTCAAGCGCTTCTCGCTCGGGCCGATCACGCGGATGGTTCAAGGCGTGCGAGCACAGGTTCCGGACGCGAAGATCATCGTCTTCGCCAAGGGCTCCGGGCTGGAGGGCCATGCCCGCGTCGTGCCCGAGACCGGCGCGAGTGCCGTCGGCGTCGATTGGGGTGTCGATCTGGCCGCCCTGCGCGCCCGTGTGCCGGCCTCGACGGTCACCCAGGGCAACCTCCACCCCGAGACGCTGATCGAGGGCGGGCGGGCCCTGGACGCGGCCGTGGATGCCATCCTGGCGGCGACCGAGGGCCTGCCGCACATCTTCAACCTCGGCCACGGCATCACCCCGCAGACGCCGATCGCCCATGTCGAGCAGATGCTGGCCCGGCTCAGAGGCGGCCGGTGACGCGTATCCGCGTCGTGGCCCTGGCTCTGACGCGCCGGGACGAGACGGGCGAGGCGTTGCTGCTGGTGCGCAAGCGCGGCAGCCTCCGCTTCATGCTCCCGGGCGGCAAGTTCGAGGCGGATGAGACCGACGCTGCCTGCCTTGCCCGCGAACTCCGGGAGGAACTCGCGCTCGCCTTCGACCCCCGCACGGCTGTGCGGCTCGGCCGGTTCGAGGCGGAGGCGACCAACGAGCCCGGCCACATCGTCGAAGCGACCGTCTATCGGCAGGCCGCCGCACCCGGCCTGAACCCCGTCTGCGGTGCGGAGATCGAGGAGATCCGCTGGCTCTCGCTCACCGGCGGAACGGACGCGGCCGCTTTGCCGCTCGCACCGCTTCTGACCGGACAAGTCCTGGCGCTCTTAAGCGCCGCATCCCCCACACGGAGTGCCTCAGCCGGTGCTTGAGACCCTGTACCCCTGGATCAAGGCCGTCCACGTCATCGCGGTCATCTCTTGGATGGCGGCGATGCTCTACCTGCCGCGCCTGTTCGTCTATCACGCGGCGCTGCCGGCGGGCTCGCGGGTGCAGTCCGAGACCTTCAAGGTCATGGAGCGGCGCCTGCTCAAGGCGATCATGACGCCGGCCATGATCGTCACCTGGATCCTCGGCCTGTGGCTGGCGTGGCAGAGCGGCTACTACGCCGCGCCCTGGCTCCAGGCGAAGTTCGCCCTGGTGCTGGCGATGAGCGGCGTACACGGCTTCCTCTCTCGCACGGTCAAGGACTTCGCCGCCGACCGCAACACCCGCAGCCAGCGCTTCTACCGGGTGATCAACGAGGTGCCGACGCTCCTGATGATCGGCATCGTCATCCTCGCGATCGTGAAGCCCTGGAGCTGATTCTTTTTTGCCCGGCTCCGGGCACCGGGGCGCGAACGAGCCGTTGGAAGGGCAAAGCGTGGCCGTTGCTCACGCGGGAGCCTGTCCGATGCGTACGCTGTTTCTCGCCCTCTCTCTGAGCCTCGCTGCGGCCTCCCCCGCAGCGGCAGCGAGCTTTGCCTGCGCCAAGGCCGAGACGCCGGACGAGAAGACGATCTGCGACACCCGCGCCCTCAACGATCTCGACGTCGAGATGGCGGTGCGCTTCGACATCCTCAAAGACCTGCTGCCGATGGGCAACCGCACCAAGATGCAGGACGATCAGGAGGCCTGGCTCAAGGACCGCCGCGCCTGCGGTGCCGATGTGGCCTGCCTCACCGCGGCCTACGAGGGCCGGCTCAAGATCCTTCGCGCCGTTCTGTCGGAGTTCGCCAAGCAGGGCGGGCAGTAGGGCGCTCTCCCACCGAGCCCCTCATCCCGAGGTCGCGGATGGGGGAAGCCTAGCTCAGAGCCGCGCCAGCAGCCGCTCCGCCAGCGGGTTCTCCGCCGCGAAGGCGTAGTCGATCCGCCGCACGGTGACGGACCGCGCCCCCGCCTGCACCAGGGCGTCGGAGAGGTCGAACACCGCGTCGACGGGGCAGCGCATCACGATCTCGCCGTCGGCGCCGCGCGGGGCGCCGTAGGGCAGTTCGGCCTCGTGCAGGCCGGCGAGGGTGGCCAGATCGATCACGCCGGATTCGGGCAGTCCCGCGCGCACCTCGCGGCTGGTGCGGGCGCGCTCCTCCGCCGCGATGCGGCCGAGCACGGTGCGCAAGGCGGCCCGCGCCGTCTCGCCCCAAGGGGCTTTCAGCGACGCGACGAGGTTGGCCTCCGAGCGCAGCATCACCCCGTCATCGAGAATCTTCAGCGCGTTGGCCGCGAGCGTGGTGCCGGTGGTGGTGATGTCGACGATGATCTCCGCCGAGCCCGCCGCCGGCGCGCCCTCGGTGGCGCCCAGGCTCTCGACGATGCGGTAATCGGCGATGCCGGCCTCGGCGAAGAAGCGGCGCGTCAGGTTCACGTATTTGGTGGCGATGCGCATCCGCCGGCCCTGGCGCAGGCGCATTTCGCTCGCCACCTCGTCGAGGTCGCTCATGGCGCGCACGTCGATCCAGGCTTGGGGCACCGCCACGACCACGCTGGCATGGCCGAAGCCGAGCGGCGTCAGCAGTTCGACGCTCGCGCCCGGATCGGGCAGCATCTCGCGGATCAGATCTTCGCCGGTCACGCCGAGATGGGCGGCGCCGCTGGCGAGCTGGCCGGCGATCTCGGAGGCCGAGAGGTAGCGCACCTCGACGCCGGGCAGGCCGGCGAGCGTACCGCGATACTCACGCGCGCCCGCCTTCTGCACGAGCTTGAGGCCCGCACGGGAGAAGAAGGCGCTGGCATTCTCCTGAAGCCGGCCCTTCGAGGGGACGGCGAGAACGAGGGGCGAATCGGTCACGCGGCAACTCCTTCGCTTCCGCCCGTGGTGCCTTCGCCCGTGGTGCCTTGGGCGCAACGCGACAGCCAGAACGCGCAGCCCACCGCCGGCAGCGGCACCGGGCTGCCGAGCTGCTGCAGGAGCCCGTCGTAGCGCCCGCCGCCGACCAGGGTCGGGCCACCCTGAGGACCCGTCACCTCGAAGATGAAGCCGGTATAATAGTCGAGGTTGCGCGCGAACCCGCCGTTGAACCGGAAGCGCTCGACCGGAAGACCCCGCGCCGCCATGAAGCCGGTGCGTTCCTCGAACAGGGCGAGCGCCGCCTCCAACCCTTCGTGGGTCAGCCCCGCCTCGCGCGCCAGCGCCCGCACCGCGGCCACGGCCGCATCGGGATCGCCGGAGATGGCGCAGTAGCGCTCGATCAGTTCGCGGTTCGTCGCGTTGAGGCCGGCGCCCCCATGCGCCTGCGCCGAGGCCTTGGCGAGGAAGCGCTCGGCGATGGCCCCGGCGCTGCGCCCGCCCACCTGCGAGATGCCGGCGATGGACAGCACGTCCTCCACGAAGGCGCGCACGGCCCCGGCATCCTGGCCCTGGATCGCGGCGAGCAGGCCGGCATGGCGATCCTCGGCCTGCACGCTGTTGGCGACCTCGTCGAGGGAGCGCCCGGCGGCGATGGCCCGCAGCGTCCGGCGCTTGGCCACCGGCGGCACGTGGAGGGCGTCGAGGAAGGCGTGGGTCAGGCCCATATCGCCGAGCCGCACGATAACGTCGGAGCGACCGAACAGATCGAGCCCCTCGAGGGCGAGCCCCAGCACCTCGGCATCCGCCGCCGGGGTGTCGGTGCGCCCGATCGATTCGATGCCGCCCTGGACGAACTCGTCGGGCTCGCCCGCCACGAGGCGGAAGACCGGGCCGAGATAGCTGTAATCGGCGCTCTCGCCGGGCCGGGTCGCCTGATGCAGGCGGCAGACCGGAATGGTGAATTCCGGCCGCAGGCACAGTTCGGCCCCGTTGGCGTCCTGCGTCACGAAGATGCGCCGCCGGATGTCCTCGCCCGACAATTCGAGGAACGGCTCCACTGGCTGCAGCACGGGGGGGGACGCGGGCACGTATCCGCAGGCGGAAAAATGCGCCGACAGGCGCACATGGCGCACCACCTCCGCGCCGCTCGGGCCGCCTGCCTCCGGTCTCGTCATCGTCTCGGATCCAGCTTGATTTCGGCCCCCATAGCAATCGCGTCACCGGTTGGCGACCGTGCCGAGGTCTTTCCGCGCGGATCGGACTGCGTAAGAGCCATAGAATGGGAAGGCAGGGGGGCCGGCTTTCCGCTGACCTCCTCGATTACCAGACCAGCCGCTCGATCACCGCGTCGGGCTTCACCTCCTGGCGCGACAGCCAATCGGCGATGTCGCCGAGGCTGTGATGCTCGGCTGTGACGCCGAGTTCCTCCGCATGGATGCCGCGGGCCACCAGCACCGAGGGGATGCCGTAACCGGCCGCACCGGCGATGTCGGTGCGGATCGCATCGCCCACGGCCACCGTGCGGCGCACATCCGGCGCAGGCATCCGATCGAGTTCCCCGGCCATGGCCAGCGCCGTCTCGTAGACCGGCCGATAGGGTTTGCCCGCATAGACGACCGCGCCGCCGATCGCCTCGTAGGCCTGGGCGATCAGGCCGGCGCAGGGGATCAGTTTCTTGTCGCGCTCGACCACGAGATCGGGGTTGGCGCAGATCATCGGCACCTTGCGCTGGCGGAACGCGGCCAGCGTCTCGCGGTAATCCTCCGCCGTCTCGGTGTCATCGTCGAACAGACCGGTGCAGACGATGCGCTGCGCCTCTGCCGCCGGCACCAGGGTGAGGTCGAGGCGATCGAAGACCGGCGCGTCGCGCTCCGGCCCCAGGTGATACACCCGCTCACCCGGATGCTCGGCGATCAGCCGCCGGGTCAGGTCGCCGGAGGTGAGGATCGCGTCGTAGGCCTCCCGCTTCACGCCGTAGCCGTCGAGGATTTTTTGGACGCCTTGCCAGGGGCGAGGGGCGTTCGAGACGAGAATGACGCGACGCGGCCGGAGTCCGGGGAGCCCGCGGAAGCGGATCAGCGCCTCGCCGGCCGCGACATGGCCCCGCGTCCCGTCATGCAGCACGCCCCAGACGTCGCACAGGATCAGGTCGTAGCGCTCGGCCACCGCCTCGAAGTGGCGCAGCGTCGGGACGGAAGGGTGGGTCATCGAAGGATCCGGTCGGGCGGTGTCAGCGGGCTCTATACCCGTCTTCGCGTCTCACTGAAGACCGCCGGCCGGTCCCGCTCGCGCGCCGCCCCTTCCCGCCGGGCGGAAAGGATCGCAAAACATCACCCGAGAAACCGCCCCACCAGCAGCCGGGCGAGATCCCGCGGCGGGTCGGGGGTGAGCACGGCGAGCTTGCGCGAGGTCGAGAGCGAGGCGAGCCCGTGCAGGGCGGCCCAGAGGGCGGCCACCGCCCGGCGGCGCTCGTCGGCCAGGACGATCAGCGGCGCCAGCACCGTATCGACGAGCATGACCGGCTCGGCCAGGGCCGCGGCGTACCAGTCCGGAAACGGCTGGTCCGGCGCGACGAGATGCTCGAACAGCAGGCTCCAGACCCGCGGGTCGGCGGCGACGAAGACGAGATAGGCGTCGGCCAGCGCCAGCGCGTTGTCCCGTGCCGCCCGCTCCGGATCGATCACGGCGCTCAGCGCCGTGTGCAGCCGGGCCAGGGTGCGGGCATTGACCCGCAGGACCACCTGATCGAGGTCGCCCACGGCGTTGTAGATCGAGTTCGGCGCATAGCCGATGGAAGCCGCCAGCCGCCGCATGCCGAGCGCACGATAGCCTTCGTTGCGGACGAGGCTCTCCGCCGCGCCCGCGACCAGGGCGATGAAACCCTCGCGGTCGTGCTCGCCCCGCGGTCCGCTGCCCCGTGCCTTGGGCGCCGCCTCTTTTGCCGCCTCTTTTGCCAATTCGTCTCCGTGCCTGCGTGCCGCCCGTTCCCGTGCCGGTTCGCACGCCTCGTCCGGGGTAAATTGCACGCCGTGCAATATCAAGCTTGCGGCCAGCGCGGACCCCGTTCATTTTGAACAACGTGCAAAATACGGATTTGACGCCTTGGCCGTCGGCAGGCAGTCATGCCCGGAGCCGGGAGAGACGACGATGTTCCGCACACTGATGACGACGCGACGCTTCGCGCCGCTGTTCTGGTGCCAATTCTTTTCAGCCTTCAACGACAATTTCCTCAAGAATGCGCTCGCCCTGCTGATCCTGTTTCAGGTCAGCGCGCGGGGGGAGAGTTCGGGCGGGGTGCTGGTGACGCTGGCGAGCGCCGTGTTCATCGGCCCGTTCTTCATCCTGTCGGGCCTCGGCGGGCAGATGGCCGACCGCTACGACAAGGCGGTGCTGGCCAAGCGGCTGAAATTCGCGGAGATTTTCGCGGCCCTGCTCTCGGTGCTCGGCTTCTGGCTCCACTCGGTGCCGCTGCTGTTTGGGGCACTCGGCCTGTTCGGGATCATCGCGGCGCTGTTCGGGCCGATCAAGTACGGCATCCTGCCCGACCACCTGAAGCGCGAGGAGCTGACCGCCGGCAACGCCCTGGTCGAGGCCGCGACCTTCCTCGCGATCCTGCTCGGCACCATCACCGCGGGTCTCGCCATGGCGATGGGCGGCCACGCGCTGGGGCTCGGCGCCGGCTTGATGGGCATGGCGGTGCTGTGCTGGCTCGCCGCCCGGATGATCCCGGCCACCGGCGAGGGCGCGCCGGACCTGCGCGTCGACCGCAACGTCGCCCGCTCCACCGCCGAACTCCTGCGCGACCTGTGGTCCGACACGCGGCTGTGGCGCGGCTCGGTGATCGTGAGCTGGTTCTGGCTCGTCGGCGTGGTCATCCTCTCGCTGCTGCCCGTGCTGGTGCGCCAGACCCTCAACGGCACCGAGATCGTCGCCACCACGCTGCTGGCGATCTTCTCCGTCGGCATCGCGGTCGGCTCCGGCCTCGCCTCGTGGCTCGCGAGCGGGCGTATCGTGCTGCTGCCGACGCCCGTCGGCGCGGTGCTGATGGGTCTGTTCGGCCTCGACCTCGCCTGGACGGTCTCGCAGGTGAGCCCGGCCGTGGGCGAGCCGGTCGGCGCCTGGGACTTCATCACCGGCGGCTCGGGCCTGCGCATCGCCGTCGACTTCTTCGGTCTCGCCGTCGCGGGCGGGCTCTACGTCGTGCCCTCGTTTGCCGCGGTGCAGGCCTGGACCGAGAAAGCCAAGCGCGCCCGCGTCATCGGCGCGGTCAACGTGCTGACGGCCGCCTTCATGGTCGCCGGCACCTTGGCGCTCGCGGTGCTTCAAGGCATCGGCCTCTCTACGGCGCAGCTTCTCGGCCTCGTGGCCGTGCTGAACCTGATCGCCGGCGCGGTGATCCTCGTGACCCTGCCGACGAACCCCCTGCGCGACGCCCTCTCGATCCTGTTCCGCGCCTTCTACCGCCTGGAGGTGAAGGGCCTGGAGAACGTGGAGAAGGCCGGCCCGAACGCGATCGTCGCCCTCAACCACGTCTCCTTCCTCGACGCGCCGCTGGCGCTCTCGCTCCTCGACAAGGAGCCCGTCTTCGCCATCGACCACGGCATCGCCCAGCGCTGGTGGGTGAAGCCGTTCCTCAAGGTGACGAAGGCGATGCCGCTCGACCCGACGCGGCCGCTCGCCACCCGCACGCTGATCAACGCGGTCAAGAGCGGCGAGACGCTGATCATCTTCCCCGAGGGCCGGCTCACCGTCACGGGCAGCCTGATGAAGGTCTATGACGGCGCGGGCCTCATCGCCGACAAGTCCGGCGCCATGGTCGTGCCGGTGAAGATCGACGGGCCGGAGCGCACCATCTTCTCGCGCCTGAAGCGCGATCAGGTCCGCCGGGCGTGGTGGCCGAAGGTGACGGTGACGATCATGCCGCCGGTCCGCCTCCACGTCGATCCGGAGCTCAAGGGCAAGAACCGCCGTCGCGCCGCCGGTGCGGCCCTCTACGACATCATGTCGGATCTCGTGTTCGAGACCGCCGACATCGACCGCGGCGTCTTCTCCGCGCTCATCGAGGCGGGCCAGCTTCACGGCTGGCGGCGCACGGCGCTCGAAGATCCGGTCTCGGGCACGATGAGCTATGCCCGACTCGTGATGGGCGCCAACATCCTCGGCCGCAAGCTCCAGGCGCTGCTGCCGGACCCGAAGAAACCGGTCGGGCTGATGCTGCCCAACGCCAACGGCGCGGCGGTGACGTTCTTCGCGCTGGCCAGCGCCGGCCGCGTGCCGGCGATGATCAACTTCTCCGCCGGGCCCGCCGCGGTGCTCTCGGCCTGCCGGGCGGCGCAGGTCGACACCATCCTCACCTCCCGCGCCTTCATCGAGAAGGGACGCCTCGGCGCTCTGATCGAGGGCATCCAGGGGACGATCCGCCTGATCTATCTCGAGGACGTGCGGGCGGGCGTCACCACCGGCGACAAGATCCGCGGGTTCTTGGAGCCCCGCCGTCCGCTGGTCGCGCGGCAGGGCCGCGATCCGGCCGCGATCCTGTTCACCTCGGGGAGCGAGGGCACGCCCAAGGGCGTGATGCTCGCCAATCGGGCGATGCTCGCCAACACCGCGCAGGTCGCCGCGCGCATCGATTTCGGGCCGCGCGACAAGGTGTTCAACGTGCTGCCGGTCTTCCACGCCTTCGGGCTGACGGCGGGGCTCGTGCTGCCGCTGATCTCGGGCGTGCCGGTCTACCTCTACCCCTCGCCGCTGCACTACCGGATCGTGCCCGAACTCATCTACGGCACCAACGCCACGGTCCTGTTCGGCACCGACACCTTCCTCACCGGCTACGCGAAGATGGCCCATTCCTACGACCTGCGGAGCCTGCGCTACGTCGTGGCCGGGGCGGAAGCCGTGAAGCAGGCCACCCGCAAGACCTGGGCGGAGAAGTTCGGGCTGCGCATCCTTGAAGGCTACGGCGTCACCGAGTGCGGCCCGGTGCTCGCGCTCAACACGCCGATGTTCAACCGCTTCGGCACCGTCGGCCGGCTGCTGCCGGGGATCGAATCGCGGCTCGAACCGGTGCCCGGCATCGAGGAGGGCGGGCGCCTTATCGTCCGCGGCCCCAACATCATGCTCGGCTACCTGCGGGCGGAGAATCCCGGCGTGCTCGAGCCGCCCGCCGACGGCTGGTACGACACCGGCGACATCGTCGCTCTTGATGCCGACGGCTTCGTGACGATCAAGGGCCGGGCCAAGCGCTTCGCCAAGATCGCCGGCGAGATGGTGTCGCTGGCCAGCGTCGAGGCGCTCGCCGCCGAACTCTGGCCCGACGCCCCGAGCGCGGTGGCCGCCGTGCCCGACGCCCGCAAGGGCGAGCGCCTGATCCTGTTCACGCAGGCCAAGGGCGCGACGCGGGCCGCCTACCAGAGCCACGCCAAGAGCCGGGGCGCGGCCGACGTCGCGGTTCCCGCCGAGGTGGTCGTCGTGGAAGGACTGCCGATGCTCGGCACCGGCAAGGTCGATCAGGTCGGCGTCGTCAAACTCGCCAAGGAGCGGGCGGCGACGGCCGAGGCGGCGTGAGGAGCCCGGCGCGGGCGGGCTCTGACCTCGTTTCCGGTTGATGGACTCGGTTCCTCACCCGTCATCGCGAGGCGAGGCGTGAGCGGTCCAGGGCACGACCCCTCCGAGTAGGGCGGTGCCCTGGATCGCTTCGCATTCGCTCGCGATGACGGAGGGGGCAAAGACCGGAGCGAGCAACCGGATGCCGTATGATCGGTCCGCCGATCCCGCGCGATCACGGGAGGATCCCGCGATGATGCCGGGCTGAAGCGGTGCAAAAATAAACCATGCTCGGTGGATACGGCGTGGCATGCGCGGTCCGCTCAGGCCGCGCCCGATCAGGGATCCGTCCATGAGCCTCGACCGCCGCCGCTTCCTCGCCTCCTCGCTCGGTCTCGCGATCGCCGGCCCCGCCGCCGCGCAGAGCTACGGCCAGACCTTCAAGGTCGAGAACGACGAGGGCCGGCCGGTCGCCAACATGCGGCTGCCCGGCGAGATCACCGGGCAGATCCAGGAATTGCGCGGCGTCACCTATGTCGGGCCGCGCGAGGCCGAGGTGACCCTCTACGAGTTCTTCGACTACAACTGCCCCTGGTGCCGCAAGGCCGCCGCCGACGTCACGGCGCTCGCCGCCAGCGATCCGGCCCTGCGGATCGGCCTCGTCCACAACCCGATCCTCTCGCCGATGTCGGCCCAGGCCGCCAAGGTCTCGCTCGCGGTCCAGCGCAAGCTCGGCTCGGCCGCCGCCTTCGCCTTCTACGGCCAGTTGCTCGCCACCAAGGGCCAGATCGACGGGAACAAGGCGCTCGACATCGGCGCCAAGGCCGGGGTGAGGCGGGTGGAGCTCGAAGAGATCGCCGACAGCGAGGAGGTGCGCGAGGCGATGCGCGGGCACATGAACGTCGCGGCCAATCTCGGCCTCACCGCGACGCCCTCCTACGTGCTCGGCAACACCGGCGTGCTCGGCCATCCCGGCGTGAAGTCGCTGGCGCGGATGATCGCGGCGATGCGGCGCTGCGACCAGATCGCCTGCGGGTAGGCGTGGCCTTTCGCCGTCGCGTCAGGCGCCGCCGATGAGGATGCCCGTCGCCAGCACGAGGGCGCCGCCGAGCACGATCTGGAAGGCGGCGCGCAGGAACGGCGTCTCCATGTAGCGGTTCTGGATCCAGACGATGGCCCAGAGCTCGAAGAAGACCACGGCGAAGGCGATGCTCGTCGCCAGCCAGAAATTCGGGATCAGGTAGGGCAGCGCGTGGCCGAGGCCGCCGAGCGCGGTCATCACGCCGGAGGCGAGGCCGCGCTTGAGCGGTGAGCCGCGCCCGGAGATCTTGCCGTCGTCGTGCGCGGCTTCCGTAAAGCCCATCGAGATGCCCGCGCCGATCGAGGCCGAGAGCCCGACGAGGAAGGTCGTCCACGGATTCTGGGTGGCGAAGGCGGTGGCGAAGATCGGGGCGAGCGTCGAGACCGAGCCGTCCATGAGGCCGGCAAGCCCCGGCTGGACCCAGGTCAGGATAAACTGGCGATGCGCGACCGCGTCCTCCTCGTCGCGGACGGAGCCGCCGAGATGCTCGTCCGTCAGCGCCTCGGCCGTCCGCTCGTGCGCGCTCTCCGCTGCGGCGAGGTCGCCGAGCAGGCGGCGCGTGTCGGCGTCGGTCGAGCGCCGGGCGGCGGCGAGGTAGAAGTCGCGCGCTTGCCGCTCCATCGCGGCGGCCTCCTCGCGGACGCGGTCGAGCCCGAGATTGCGCATCAGCCAGACCGGCTTGCGGCTGTAATAGCCGGCGATGTGCTCGCGCCGGATCGGGATGATGAAGTCGCCGAAGCGCTGCTTGTAGCACGCGATCAGGCGGCGGCGGTGCTCGTCCTCGGCCTCCGCCATCGCGTCGAACAGGGCGGCCGAATGGGGATAGTCTCCGCGCAGGCGCCCGGCATAGGCGCGGTAGATCTGGCCGTCCTCCTCCTCGGAGCCGATCGCCAGCGCCAGGATCTCCTGCTCGCTGAGATCGTCGAACCGTTTCCGGCCGCCGAGCGTCAGCATCGAGAGACGGCTCATCATGGCTCTATCGACTCTGGGGACGGCGCGTTGGAGAGGGCGTGGATGGCCCTACCCCTCCTGCTCCTGCAGCAGCCGGTACTCGCGCCCGTGCCGGCAATAGCCCTCGACGATGTGGCTCATCATCGCGCGCTTGGTCGGGTCGAGGGCGCCGAGGATGCGCGCGGGCCGCCCGCCCCAGAGATGGCCGCCCTCCAGCAACTGGCCCGGATCGGTGGTCGAGCCGCCGGCCAGCATCACGTCGTCGGCCACCACGGTGCCCGGCGCCAGCACCGAGCCGATGCCGATGAGGCTGCGGGCGCCGATCCGGCAATCGGCCATGCGCACGTTGTGGCCGATGGTGGTGTCGCGCCCGATCACCACGCCCTCGCCGCGGCTGCGGATCACGGTGTTATCCTGGATGTTGGTGTCGGCGCCGACCACGATCGGCCCGACCTCCGCGGCAAGTTCGCAGGAGAACAGCACCGTCGATCCGGCGCCCAGCGCGATGCGGCCGGAGAGCCGAGCGGTGCGGGCCACGAACACGCTGGCCTCGGTCTCCTGCGGCTCGGGTGGCGCGGGCGGGCTCGCCGCCTCGCCGGAGGCCTCGCGCAGGCGCTCGGCCCGCTCGGCCAGTTCCTCCGGCGTGACGGCGCGCAGGCGCTTGGCCGGGTTGCCGCCATAGGCGAAGCCGCTCTCGAGCTTCGAGCGGGGGAAGATGGTGGCGCCGGCCTCGATCAGGACGTTGTCGCCGACGACAGCGCCATCGAGGATGATCGCGTCGTCCTCGATCACCACGTCCGAGCCCACGGTGCAGGCATGCACCACCGCGTTGCGGCCGACCGTGACCCGGTCGCCGATCTGCGTCGGCAGCGATTCGGTGGCGATGTGGACGGTGGAGCGGGCCCCGAGCCAGAAGCGCTCGCCCGCGGTGATCGGCTGGCCGTCGCTGCGGATCACGCTGTCGTCGCCGAGCCAGGCCTGGCTCCCGAGGGTGGCGGCGCCGATCACGGTGCTGGCCCGCCCGCACCAGACGGGGCGGCTCGCGAAGACGGGCAGGATGCCGTCGTAGGGCAGGATCAGGTCGGGCGTCACGTCGCGGCTCGCTGTTCGTCGAAACGGCGCCGGTGGCGCGGTCCCATTCTTGAGCCATATAGGCTCACGGGCAAATGGGGTCACGGGCCGGCGCGACAAAGCCGGGGTTGGCCTGTCGGCGCCGCGTACGCGTTCGCGAAGAGTGGGTCATGACGGTCAGCATCCAGTCCGAGCCGTTCGACACCGCCGCCGAGATCGCCCGGATCGAGGCGGACCTGGCCGGGCGGGCGGGGGCGGTCGTGACCTTCTCCGGCCTGTGCCGCGACGAGGCGGGCCGGCTCGCCGCGCTGGAGCTGGAGCACTACCCCGGCATGGCCGAGGCCGAGATCGCCCGCGTGGTGGAGGAGGCGCGTGCCCGCTGGCCGGTCCAGGCCCTGCGGGTGATCCACCGCCACGGGCTGGTGCGGCCGGGCGAGGGCATCGTCCTCGTCGTCAGCGCCTCGCCCCACCGCAAGGCCGCCTTCGCCGCGGCCGACTTCCTGATGGACTACCTCAAGACCCGCGCCCCGTTCTGGAAGCGCGAGCACCTCGCCGACGGCACCACCGGCGGCTGGGTCGCGGCGACGGAGGCCGACGCCGCCGCCGCCCAAGCCTGGGCGTGATACACATTTGATTGTCCCGGGGTCCCCTGCGGCCCCGCATGAACCGCGAACGGATCCCCCGAACCATGACGGCTCCCCCTTTCAGCCCGCCGGCCAACCCGCCGGGCGCGCGGCGCCTCGCGGCCGCGGGCATCGCGGTCGTGGCCTTTGCCGCCGCCCTCTGGCTCGCCTGGACCGCGGCGGCGACGCTGCTGCTGATCTTTTCCGGCATCCTGTTCGCCGTCTTCCTCGACGGGTTGACGCGGGGCCTGGGCTACCTGCTGCCGATCGGGCGCGGCTGGCGCCTCACGCTCGTCTGCCTCGTGCTCGCCGCCCTCGCCCTCGGGCTCTCGGCCTTCGGCGGCGCCACCGTGGCGAGCCAGGCGCGCGACCTCGGCACCACGGTGCGCCAGCAATCGGAGACCGTGCGCGACTGGCTGAAGGAGCGCGGCGTCGAGATCGACCTGTCGCAGGGCGCGCCCGCAGGCGACGGTCAGGGCGGTGAGGGCAAGGACAAGAAGGAGGGCGGCCTCGCCGGCCTCGCCTCGGGCGCCCTCAAGAGCCCCGGCTCGCTCCTGTCGGATGCCGGCAGCGTGCTCGGGCCGGCGGCGAGCGTGGTGCTGGCGCTGTTCAACGCGCTGGGCAACGTCCTCGTCATCGTCTTCCTCGGCGTCGCCGTCGCCGCCGACCCGGGGAGCTACCGCGACGGCGCCCTGCGGCTCGTGCCCCCGCGCCACCGCGAGAAGGGTGCGCGCGTCCTCGACGGGTCGGGCGAGACCCTGCGGCACTGGCTGTTCGGGCAGCTCGTGACCATGGCCGCGATCTTCCTGCTGACCTGGGCGGGCTTGAGCTTCCTCGGGATCGGCGGCGCGCTGATCCTCGGGCTCCAGGCGGGCCTGCTCGCCTTCGTGCCGACCATCGGGCCGTTGATCGCGGGTCTGGTGATCGTGCTGAGCAGCCTCGCTTCGGGGCTGAACGGATTGCTCGGGGCGCTCGGCGTCTACCTCGCGGTGCAGGCGGCGGAGAGCTACGGGCTCACCCCGTTCATCCAGCGCCGCGCCCTCGACCTGCCGGCAGCGACGATCTTCGCCGGCCAGCTCCTGCTCGGCGTGCTGTTCGGCCTGTGGGGCGTGGCGCTCGCGCTGCCGCTCGTGGCCGTGATCAAGGTGCTGCTGGAAGAACTCTACATCGAGGACGGGGCCGAAGCGGAGGCCTGACGGTCCGCTCCGGCTGATCGCCGCGCAAGGTGCGGAGCCCCCCTCTCCCCGCTTGCGGTGAGAGGGGAACCGACGGCTCCCGAAGTCATCATCAGGAAACCGTACAGCGGTCCGCTCCGGCCCCGGTCGTCTTACGGCGCCGTGTTACGGCGCCATGTCGGGGACCGGCTTGACGGTCCCCATCTCGGCCGCGGGCGTCGGCTGGGCCGGAGCCCCGATCTGCGGCGGCGGGGTGAGCTGCAGGTGCTCGCTGGTATAGGCCAGCGCCTGCTGCACCCGCTGCGGATCGTCGTTCAGCCGCGTGCCGTAGCTCGGCACGATCTGGCGGATCTTCGCCTGCCACTCGGGGCTGGCGACCTTCTGCGCAAACACCTTCTCCAGCACGTTCAGCATGATCGGCGCGGCGGTGGAGGCGCCCGGCGAGGCGCCGAGCAGGGCGGCGATGCTGCCGTCCTTGGCGCTCACGACCTCGGTGCCGAGCTTGAGCACGCCGCCCTTCTCCGGGTCGCGCTTGATGATCTGCACGCGCTGCCCGGCCTGGACGAGGCGCCACTCGTCCTTCTTCGCGTCGGGGAAGTACTCGCGCAGGGCCTGGTGGCGGTCCTCGTCGGAGAGCATCACTTGGCCGGCGAGGTACTCGATCAGCGGGTACTGCTCGACGCCGACGCGGACCATCGGCCAGACATTGCTGGTCGTGGTCGAGGTCAGCAGGTCGAAATACGAGCCTTCCTTCAGGAACTTGGTCGAGAAGGTCGCGAACGGTCCGAACAGGATCACGCGCTTGCCGTCGAGCATCCGCGTGTCGAGATGCGGCACGGACATCGGCGGCGAGCCGACCGAGGCCTTGCCGTAGGCCTTGGCGAGGTGGCGCAGGGCCACGTCCTGGTTCTCGGTGACGAGGAACGAGCCGCCGACGGGGAAGCCGCCATAGTCGTCGGCCTCGGGAATGCCGGAGGCCTGAAGCAGGTGCAGGGCGCCGCCGCCCGCGCCGATGAACACGAACCGGGCATCGACCGTGTGGCGGCCGCCGTCCTTCAGGTTCTTCGACGTGACGCGCCAGGTCCCGTCCTTGTTACGCTCGAAGCTCTCGACCTCGGTGGAGAGGCGAAGGTCGAACTTCGGGCCGTTCTTCAGCGAGGCGATGTACTGGCGGGTCACCTCGCCCCATTCGCAATCGGTGCCGAGCGGCGACCAGGTGGCGGCGACCTTCTGCTTCGGGTCGCGCCCCTCCATCATCAGGGGGACCCACTTCTTGAGCTGCTCGGGGTCGGTCGAGAACTCCATCCCGGCAAACAGCGGGCTCGCCTTCAGCGCCTCGTAGCGCTTGCGCAGGAAGGTGATGTTGTCATCGCCCCAGACGAAGCTCATGTGGGGCGTGGAATTGATGAAGGAGCGGGGGTTCTTCAGCACGCCCTTTTGGACCTGCCAGGCCATGAACTGGCGCGTGACCTGGAAGGCCTCGTTGATCTCGACGGCCTTGTCGATCTGGACGTTCCCCTTGGAATCCTCCGGGGTGTAGTTCAGCTCCGCCAGGGCCGAGTGGCCGGTGCCGGCGTTGTTCCAGCCGTTGGAGCTTTCCAGCGCCACGCCGTCGAGCCGCTCGACCATCTCCAGCGACCAGTCGGGCTCGAGTTCGCGCAGCCAGACACCGAGCGTCGCGCTCATGATGCCGCCGCCGATCAGCAGGACATCGACCTTGCGGGGCTCGCCCGCGGCGAGCAGGGGCGAACCCGGCAGAGCCGTCGCCGCCAAACCCGCCAGTGCGCCGCCGAGAACATGACGCCGGTTCATCGGCATCAGATTATGCTGCACATTGGCGGGGCGGATGTGCAGTTTATCGTCATTATTCATTTTATTTTTCGCGCCGCTCAAAAATTTATTGGCCCGACAGGTCCGCTACAATACGCTCGGGCGAGCGACAACCCATCGATTACATGGCTGCCATGCCCTGAAATTTTGAACACTTGCAGCCGATTGTCAGGCCAACCCCAGGTCGCCCATCGCCCATTTTATGAACCCGTGGGCAAGCCCTCAGCGCGCCGCCGAGCGCTCCACCCGACGGACGCTGCCCAGCAGGGCGCGGGCGGCCCGGTGGCGGACTGCGCCGGTCTCGCAGGTCTTGCAGATCACCCCGAGAAAGCGGCCGTCGATCACGGTCTCGGCGAACAGGCCCGACTTGAACCGCGGCGCCGCCTCGGTCTCGACCGCAAACCACTCGCGGGCGCCGAATCGCTCGGGCCCGAGCGGCCGGCGGATCGTGGCGCCCGGGCTCGTGCTCTTCAGGACCGCGCGCAGGCGGAAGTAGCGGGAGAGCGGTGCGGTGTAGAGCCCGGTAAGCCTGGCCGCGTCGTCCGCGCCCTCGACCGGGGCGGTTCGCAGGCGCAGGGTGCAGGCCTCCTTGGTGTGGGCGCAGGCCGGCGTCTCGCACACGATCCGCACGACGCGCCGGCCGCGGGCGTCGCCAGGATCCTCATCGGCATCCTCCAGCACCCAGCCCGGCGGCAGGTCGAGCGTGAAGCCCTGGTCGAGGCGCAGCGTCGTCGGTCCCGGAAGGGCCTTCTCCGCGTCGGTGCTCGCCTCCGGTGCGGGTTCCTCGGTGGTGGTCGGCATCTCCTCGGCCCGGGCCGGAGCGATGCCGAGCAGGCACGACAGGAGAAGAGCCGCAGGGCCGTGGCGGAAAAGATCGGTCATCGGGCGCGAGCCTCCGGGAGGTGGCGTTCGATCAGGGCCTCGGCGCGGGCGCGCGCCTCCGGCTCGAAGATCCGCAGCGGCACGGGCAGCACCTCGTCCCAGCGCATCGGCAGGATCATCAGGTCGCCGGCCTGCGCGCGCCCGCGGAACAGCGGCCAGCCGAGATGAGCGTGCGCCCCGTCCTTCGCGGTGACGATGCCGGTCTCGCCGATCGCGATCTCGGCCTCGCCGGGCGGCGCCTCGGCTTCGAGCCGACGGGCGAGATCACCCGCGAACCAGCGGCGCGCGTAAGCGTGGACCGCGAAGACCCCTGCGATCACCACGGCGGTGAAGGCGGCGGGCTTCCAGAAGTCGCTGGCGATCATCTCTGCGAAGAGCGGCAGCGTATCGGACAGTGGCACCCGGTAGGGATCGACCGCCCAGAGCATCAGGAGCAGGGCGGGATAGAGCAGGGACAGGCCGAGGAGCCACGCGGCAGCCCCGGTGAGCCGGGCGCGGCGAGCCCAGGGATTCTCCAGGCTGCGCAGGATGAGCGGCACCCGCTCCTGCGCGGTCAGGCGCATCGTGGCGCGCACGGAATCGGGCCCCGTCTCCGGTTCGGCCGGCGGCGGGGCGGGGGCGGGCCGGTCGGCGCAGGCCTCGACCCAGCGCCGGATGCCCGCGAGGGTCTCCGCGCTCAGGGACGCCTTGGGCAGGACGATCGGCACCTCGCCGATCTGCGTCGTCAAGAAGAGGTGGTACCGGTCTTCCGCGAGGCCGCCGATGCGCGGCCAGGGTACGAAGCTCACGAGATCCGGCGCGGTCTGGGTCAGACCGGCCCCGTCGAGACGGTAGCGCACGGGGACCGGACCCGGATCGTGGCCGTCGCCGCCCGGTGGCCCCATCAGGGCCCGCACCCGGCGGCGGGCGAACCAGGGGTGGAGTGCGTGATTCGTAAGCAGGGCCAGCGCGATCAGCCCGAGGCCGGCGGCGAGCGGCAGCCAGTCGAAGCCCGGCAGGTCGCGCCAGAGCGCCGAAAGGCTGCGCCGGCCGCCGGACGTCGCCCAGGCCGAGACCGCGCCGAGCAGGGCGAGGAACCACAGCACCGGCAGGCCGAGGGTGAGGATGCGCCGCCGCTGCGCCGCGAGCGGCCCCCTCTGCGCGTAGAGGTTGCCCGTGACCCGGTGCTCGAAGGTGAGCGGGGCCTCGAAGCTCAGCGGCGCCTCCGGGACGGGCGGGCGGCCGGAGATGGCGGGGACGACGGGCAGGAAGAGCCTCCCGGGTTTCAGGTTTCGAGGAGACCGGAGCGCTCAGCCGTCGCGGGCGGCGGCCGGGACCGCGGCGATGCCGGCGCCGGCGGCCCAGGCGGCGAGATCCTGCTTGCGGATCGCCGCCGCCATCATGTCGGGGAAGAGATCCGGCGTGCAGGCGAAGGCTGGCACGCCGAGTGCGGCGAGCCGCGCGGCCAGCCCCCGGTCGTAGGCCGGCGCGCCCTCGTCGGAGAGAGCGAGCAAGGCCACCACCTGCACGCCAGCCGCAACGAGGCGCTGGGCCTGGGCGAGCAAGCCGGCCTCGACCCCGCCCTCGTAGAGGTCGGAGATCAGCACCAGCACCGTGTCCTCCGGCCGGGTGATGCGCGAGGCACAGTAGCCCACCGCCCGGTTGATGTCGGTGCCGCCGCCGAGCTGGACCGAGAACAGCACCTCGACCGGATCGTCCATCGCGTCGGAGAGATCGACCACCTCGGTGTCGAACACCACGAGCCGGGTCGAGACGGCCGGCAGCGAGGCCATCACCGCCCCGAAGATCGATGAGTAGACCACGGAATTGGCCATCGAGCCCGACTGGTCGATGCACAGGATCACGTCTTTGAGCGATCCGCGGCTCTTGCGCCCGTGGCCGAGGCGGGTCTCGGGGATGATGGTGCGATACTCCGCCTGATAGTGGCGCAGGTTCGCCCGGATGGTGCGGTTCCAGTCGATCTCGGCGTGGCGCGGGCGGCGGTTGAGGCTGGCGCGGTCGATCGCCCCGGTCACGGCCTGCCGCAGCGGCTCCTCCAGCCGCTTCATCAACGCGTCCACGACCTTGCGCACGACGAGCCGCGCCGTCTCCTTGGTGCGGCCGCCGAGCAGGCCGCGCATCGAGATCAGGGTCGAGACGAGGCTGACGTCGGGCTGGACCGCCTCCAGCATCTCCGGCTCGGTCAGCATCCGCTTGAGGTCGAGCCGCTCGAAGGCGTCGCGCTGCATCACCTGCACCACGGAGGCCGGGAAGTAGTCGCGGATGTCGCCGAGCCAGCGCGGCACGGAGGGCGCGGAGGCGCCGAGACCCCCCTTGCGGTCCGAATCGTAGAGGGCGCCCATCGCCCGGTCGAGGCGCCCGTCGCGCTCGGTGAGGGTGCAGCCGGTGCCCTCGGCCGCCCCGCCGCCGAGCACGAGGCGCCAGCGGCGCAGGCGTTCCGCTTCGCGCGCACTCATGCGGCGTCTCCCGTGGTTTCGTCCACCGTGCCGGCAGGCTCGGGGCCGAGCAGCAGGCGCAGGATCGGCAGCACCTTGGCCGCCCGCGCCGCGTCGAAGCCCTGGGCGCCTTCCGCCTCGCCGGGAGCGGCCCCGCCCGGCCGGGCCAGGGCCTCGCCGACCGCCCGGCGCTCGGCCGGCGCCAGGGTCGCGAAGGTGCGGCGCACGAGCGGCAGCAACTCGGTGAAGAGATCCGCGTCGAGGCCGCAGAGCCATTCATCGACCACCGCGAGCAATTCGCGCCCGTGGATCAGCACGGTGCCGCTATCCTCCAGAAACCCCTCGATCCAGGCGGCGGCCGGTCCCGCACCCGAGGCCCGCGACAGGGCGAGGCGCAGGCGCTCGCCGGCCGCATCCGCTGCAATGGCGCGGTCGTCGAACAGCAGGCGCACGGCGCGGCCGACGACGCGGCCGTGGACATGCTCCTGATCGGCCAGCGCCTGCAACGCCTCCCCCCAGACCGCCTTCAACCCCGGCTCCTCGATCAGCGCCACCGCGCCGGAGACGGCGACGATGCGCGCCTTGGCGGCGCTCGCCGCGTCGTCGTCGAGGCTCTGGCAGGCGGCGACGAGCCCGGCGGCGGCGCGGGGCACGAGGCCCCGCACCACGGCGAGCACGGGTTCGGTGTCGGAGGAGCGCACCGAGCCGTAGCGGGCGAGTTCGGCGAGCGGTGGCAGCGCGTCCATCAGGTCGAACACGTCGGCCGAGACCGCGGCGCGGTCGTTGAGCGCGCGGATCACCTCCGCCGTGGCCCCGGCGAGATCGGCGTCGAGCAGGGTGCCGATCAGGCCGGAAAGCTCGGCGACGCGGGTCGCCTCCCGCGCGCGGACCCGCACCCGGCCGGCGGCGGCCTCGGCGACGGTGCCGCCCTCGGCCGAGGCCGCCACCAGCTCCACCACCCATTCCGGCTGCCACGCCAGGAACCAGCCCTCCTTGAAGGTGCCGCGCCCGCGCGCCTCGCGCCGCTCCCCCCAGGGGATGCCGATCAGGGTCAGCCGGTTGAGGAAATGGCTGCGGGCGAGATCCGTCTCCTTGCGCAGATCGAGGGTGATCTCGCCGGCGGAAGCACCCGGCTTGAGGCGCAGGCGCTTGCACTGCGCCTCGAAATCCGCCTCGACCGGGGTGCCGGGGCTGTCCGGCGGGGTGGCACCGAGGCGCTCGCCGATGACGAGCTTGCGCCGGATCAGCCCCATCGGCGCCGGGTCGGCGAAGCAGAGCGTGGCCTGGGCGGCTTCATCGAGGTCGTCGAGGGAGGGCCGGGACCGGCCGCGGAATCCCGCCAGCGCCTCGGCGAGCCGGGCCGCCTCGATCACCGAGGCCGGCGAGGCGTCGAGGTCGGCCTCCCGCAGCAGGGCGGCGGCGCGGGCGAGCCAGCGGGCGGCGACCCGACCCTCGTGGTGCCACAGGGTGTCGTACCATTCCGGCGAGAGCACCCCGGCGCGGTAGCCGGAGGCGAAGGCGAGGCGCTCGTAGGACCAGGGCGCCCAGGCGGCGGCGACCTTGGTCTTGGGCAGGTTCTTCAGCGTTGCGGCATCGGCGCCGGCCTGGCCCCTGGCGTCGTGGCGGGCGAGCGCCGGCACGTGCCACGCGCCGCAGACCACGGCGATGCGCGCGAACCCCTCCTTGGCCGCCCGCCGGATCGAGCTGCGCATATGCGCCTCGCGCGCCTCCTCGCGGAAGGCCTCGTCGGGGTCGGTCCCGGCGCCCTCGCGCAGGGCCGCCATCGCCTCGCCGATGGCGGCGAACACGTCGCCGTCGGCGCCCGCGCGGCTCTCGACCAGCGCGTCCCACCAGCGCTCGCCGTCCGGGTAGCCGGCGAGTGCCGCGAGTTCGCCGAGCGGATCGCGCCGGATCGCGGCCGGCGCCGGCCCGTCCCCGGATGGGGTTTCGGCCGCCTCGGAGACCGGCTCCGCATCGATCGGTGCGGCCTCCGGCGGGGCTTCCGGCGTGCCGAAGCCGTCGGCGAGCTGGATCGCGTGCGGCAGGTCGATGAAGCGCAGGGTCGCGCCCGCCGCGATGCCGAAGCGCATCGCCACCCATTCCGGCGAGAAGGCCGCGAAGGGAAAGAAGGCGCATTCGCGCGGCCGGTCCGGCCGGTAGACGAGGAGCGCGACGGGGGGCGCCATGCCCTCCTGCGCGACGAGCGGGATCAGCGCGTCGGCGTCCGGCGGCCCCTCGATCAGCAGGCAATCGGGGTTGAGCGCGTCGAGCGCCGCCTTGAGCGAGCGGGCGGAGCCCGGGCCGTGGTGGCGGATGCCGAAGAGACGGATATCGGGCATCGCTCGGGTCACGCGCTCGCGCGGGCGGCCTTGTAGAAATCCTTCCAGCCGTCGCGCTCCTTCACCACGGTTTCGAGATACTCGCGCCAGACGATGGCGTCCTGCACCGGGTCCTTCACCACGGCCCCACTGATCCCCGAGACGAGGTCGTGGGCCGAGAGGCGGCCGTCGCCGAAATGCGCGGCGAGCGCCAGCCCGCTGCCGACGACGCTGATCGCTTCGGCCGTCGAGAGCGTGCCCGAGGGCTGTTTCACCTTGCTCTTGCCATCCGCCGTCACCCCCTCGCGCAGCTCGCGAAAGATCGTGACGACGCGGCGGATCTGCTCGGCGCCCGGCGGCTCGGCGGGGATCTCGAAGGCGCGCCCGAGCGCGGCGACACGGGTTTCGACGATGGCGATCTCGGCCTCGATCGTGGCCGGCGGCGGCAGCACCACGGTGTTGAAGCGGCGCTTCAAGGCGCTCGACAACTCGTTGACGCCGCGGTCCCGGTTGTTGGCCGTGGCGATGAGGTTGAAGCCCTTCTGGGCCGCGACCTCCTCGTTCAGCTCGGGGATCGGCAGGGTCTTTTCCGAGAGGACGGTGATGAAGCTGTCCTGCGTCTCGGAGGGGATGCGGGTCAGTTCCTCGACGCGGGCGATGCGACCCTCGTTCATCGCCCGCATGATCGGCGAGGCCACCACCGCCTCGCGGCTCGGGCCCTTGGCCAGCAGCAGCGCGTAGTTCCAGCCGTAGCGGATCGCCTCCTCGCTGGTGCCGGCGGTGCCCTGCACGATCAGGCGCGATGTGCCGCAGATCGCGGCGGCCAGATGCTCGCTGACCCAGCTCTTGGCGGTGCCCGGCACGCCGAGCAGCAGCAGCGCCCGGTCGGTGGCGAGCGTGGCCACCGCGACCTCCATCAGGCGCCGGTCGCCGATATATTTCGGGCTGACCTCGAAGCCCGACGGGAGTTTGCCGCCGAGCAGGTAGGTGACGACGGCCTGCGGCGACATCTGCCAGTTCGGCGGGCGCGGCCGGTCGTCGGATTCGCGCAGGGCGGCGATCTCCTCGGCGAAGGCATCCTCGGCGGCTTGGCGCAGCTGCGCGGTCTTGACGGCGTGGGTCGATGTCATCCTTGAGCCGTTCCCCCTGTGGTGGTCTCCGGTCGGAAGTCGCGCCGGATCGCGGCGCGCAGTTCCAGCACGCCCGTCAATCCCGTGAGCTGCGTGCGCAGGCGGTCGCCGTCCTCCTCCGGCAGGCGTGCCAGGATGGCGGCGGCGGCGGCCGCGCTGTCGTCGCTTGGCCAGAGCCGGTTGCCGAGGCGGGCGATCACCCAGGGCTTGGCCAGATCGCGCCGCAGGGCGTCGGAACCGCGGGTGACGAAGGCGAGCCAGTCGAGCAGTACGGCGCTGAAGGACTCGGAAAAGTGCTCCGGGCCTTGGCCCAGCACGGCCAGCACCACCTCGATCTTGCGGGCGCGGATCAGGCCTGCGACCCGGGCCTCCCATTCGGCGTCTGGGAGAAGGTCGAGCGCCTCCGCCCACATCCCCAAAACCTCGTTGGTGCGGCGGACACCGGTGACCTTGCCCTCGTAGGCGTCCGCCGTGATGTCGGCCATTGCCTCCGCCCAGGCCGGGTCGCGTGTGCGCTTGGCTGCCGAGAACAGGCCGTGGAAGACCGGGTCGGCCCACTCGCTGCGCAAAGCGAGTTCGATCCAGAGCCGCGGCGGATGCTCGGCGAAGGCGTGGAGCGGCGCGCGCGCCAGGATTGCTCGCAGCAAGCCGGCCCGGGCACCGCCGCCGCGCCGCTCCCAGCTGTTCGCTTCGACGCCGTCACGGGCCAGTTCCGGGCTCTCCTCCGGCAGGGTGACGACGAGATTGTACGTGGTGCCGCCCAGCAGCTTGCGCTTGCTCTCGACGCTCAGCGCGGCCCGGGCGCGGGCCGCCATGCGCTCGGCAGAGCGCGAGCCGGGAAGGCTTGGCAGCAGGTGCTGCGCGGCGAGCCGCACCCCGCTCGCGCGGTCGTCGAGGCAAGCTTCGAGGAAGGGCTCGTCGACCGCCGACAGGCCGGTCGCCAGGGCGTGAACCAGGGCCTCGCGCGCATCGGCCTTCTCCTTGCGGAAGACCGGCTCCAGCGCGGCGCGGGCGCCTTCGGGATCGCGGGCGCGGAACGCGGTGAAGGCGGCGCGCCGCTCGGCCACCGTGCCCTCGGTCCAGTCCGAAGCCTCCGCCGCGTCCGATCCTTCGGCCGGGGCCTCGCCGCAGGCACGGGCGAGCCAGTCGAGTTCGGCGCCCACGACCGCCTGCGCCGTGGCGGGCAGGGTGCCGCGCTGCTGCATCAAGGCCTGGAGCAGCCAAGCGGGTGGGCGCGCGCCCGTGGCTGCGGCGAGTTCGAACCACTCCTCCACGCGGTCGCGCGCGCGAGTGCCCTCGGTGAGGAGGCCATAGAGCCGCGTCGCGGCGGCGGGCGGGCAGTCCGGCCCGAAGCGGCCGCGCTCCTCCGGCGGCGCCAGCGCCTCCGGCCCGAGTTCAAGACCGGCGAGGTGGTGGGCGCCCTCGGCGGCGAGCCGAGCCAGCAGGGCGGCGCCGGGATCGGCCTCGGCGACGAGGGCGGTCAGCGCCGAGGGCGCCGAGGGCGGGGCGCGCTCGGCCCCGAGCAGCGCGGCGGCGAGCGTCGGCTCCCAACCGTCCGGGGCACGTTCGGTCGCGTCCATCAGGCCACCTGCAGAAGGATGGGCTGCGAATCCTGCGCCGGCATCGCGTAGAGCCGGCCCTCCGCGATCAGGGCGAGGGGGCTCAGGCCGTAGCCGTCGTAGAGGCCGAACAGATCGACCGGGCGGCCTGCCGCCACCGCGAGCAGACTCGGCAGGCGCGGCTCGGCCCGCAGCGCGAGGCTGCCGGTGGCGTCGCCCGCCGCGAAGGCCGCCGCGCTGCCGGTGGCGAGGCGCCCGAGCCGCACGCTCCCCAGCCGCACCGGCCAGCGCTCGAGCCAGGGCGCACGCGACAGCATCTCGGAGAAGGCGTCCCGCGCCGCCGCGACGCTGGCCGCGCCGGGCAGCACAGCCTGTGCCGCCGGGCCGGCACGGCCCTCGCGGAAAACAGCGCGCAACGGCGGGTCGCCGGGCTGGAAGGCGAGCGCGCCGGAAAAATCCTGGCCGGCGGCGGGGGCCGGCGGCAGGGGCGAGCCCACGGTCCCGTAATCGATGACCTGGGCCAGGGCGCCGCTGGCGCGACCGATGAGCCAGACCGAGCGGGCGGTCAGCCGCTCCTCCTCCTCGACCGCATGGGCCATCACCGCCCAGCTATCGGCATGGTCCGGCCGGGCCGCCATCTCCTCGGCGGTGACGGGGTAGCCGAGCGCGGCGCGCACGCCCGCCGCCTGATCGGGCGACAGCGCATCGAGGCGGCGGGCGGCCCGGAGCAACAGGGCGAGCCGGCCGAGGCCGAGCCCGAGTGCGGCTTCCGGCCGGGGCGCGCCGGCCTGAGGCGCCGCCGCGATCAGCCCCGGCAGGGCACGCACCCGGCGGGCGAGGCCCGGCGCCTGCCCGTCCACGAGGCGCCCGGCCATGCTGTCCCAGAAGGCGTAGGGTTCGGCGCGCGCGGCCGCGAGGCCGCGCCGCATCAGGTCGCGCAGCCAGAGGTCGAGTTCGTCGCGTGCTGCCGCGACCCGGTCCTCGCGGGCCTGACGCCGCTTGGCCTGTGCCCGCTCGTCGACGGGCTTGGCGGGTTCCTTCGCCCGGGTCTCGGCCGCGGCGGCGCGGCTCTCGCGCCCCTTCATCCAGGCGGCGGCCCAGTCCGGCGGCTCGCCCTCGGCGATCGGAGCGCTCGCATCGACCAGCATCAGGCCGAGGCCGTGCTTGCAGGGAAACTTGCGGCTCGGGCAGGTGCATTTCGAGGACGGCCCGGCGAGATCCGCGACCGTGCGGTAGGGGCTCGCCCCGCTGCCCTTGATCTCGCCCCAGATCACCGTACCCGCCCGGCCGAGACCGGCCCATTTCTGCGGTTTTCCCTGATCCTGCCCGGCCTTGCGGCTCGACGCGTCGGGGGCGAGATCAAGGATTTGGGCAGTCGTCAGGCTCATGCGGCTCGCGTGGCTGAATGTCCGTCAGTCGAATCGTTGGACAACCAGATTAGACAGATCGGCTCGATGAGCAAGTTTTCCTGCGATCCCGCTTTTCGGTGAGCCGGCAATCGTCTTGACGACGGCTGATCTGTGACTAAGCTGAGAATTATTCCAATTTATCGCCCGAGGCACGAATCATTGCCTGCGGGACGCTCAGCCCTGCTCGTCGGTGTTGCGCCATTCCCGCTCGAAGGGCAGACGCCACGCCTGGGGTGCCACGAGCTGGTGGATCGATTTCGGGCCCCAGGAGCCCGGCGCGTAGAGCCGCACCGGCGGCGGCGCCTCGAGCAACGGCGTCGAGACCTCCCACAGCCGCTCGATGCCCTCGGCCGTGGTGAACAGGGTGTGGTCGCCGCGCATGGCGTCGAGGATCAGCCGCTCATAGGCCTCCAGCACCTCGCCCATGAGGCCGGTATCCTTCATGTTGAACTGGAGCGAGAGCTTGTCGAGCCGCATGCCCGGCCCCGGCCGCTTGCCGTAGAACGACAGCGACATCTTCGAGGCGTCGGCCAGATCGAAGGTGAGATGGTCGGGCCCCTGCGCACCGACCCCCGAATTGACCGGGAACATGCTTTTGGGCGGCTCGCGGAAGGCGATCGAGATGATGCGCTGCCCCTCCGCCATCCGCTTGCCGGTGCGCAGGAAGAACGGCACCCCGGCCCAGCGCCAGTTGTCGATGCGGCACTTGAGGGCGATGAAGGTCTCGGTGTCCGATTGCGGATCGACGCCGGGCTCGGCGCGGTAGCCGGCATATTGTCCCCGCACCACCTCGCGCGGGTCGAGCGGGAGCATCGAGCGGAACACCTTGTTCTTCTCTTCCGAGATCGGGCCGGGTTCCAGCGAGGTCGGCGGCTCCATCGCCATGAAGCCGAGGATCTGGAACAGGTGGGTCACCACCATGTCGCGATAGGCGCCGGTCGCCTCGTAGAAGGCGGCGCGGGTGCTGAGCCCCAGCGTCTCCGGCACGTCGATCTGCACGTGGTCGATGAAGGTGCGGTTCCAGATCGGCTCGAACAGACCGTTGGCGAAGCGGAAGGCCAGGATGTTCTGCGCCGGCTCCTTGCCGAGGAAGTGGTCGATGCGGAAGATCTGGTCCTCGGAAAAAACCTCGTGCAGCCGATCGTTGAGCGCCACTGCGCTCTCCAGATCGGTGCCGAACGGCTTCTCCATGACGATGCGCGAGCCCGCGGCCAGATCCGCCTCGGCGAGCAGGTGCACCACGGTGAGCGCCGCGGCCGGCGGCACGCTGAGGTAGTGCAGGCGCCGACTCTCCTGCCCGAAGCTCGCCTCGGCCCGGGCCACCGCCGCGGCGAGCGCTTCGGCGCCGGCGGAGAGCGGCACGTAGTCGAGCCGCTCGGCGAAGGCCGCCCATTCCCCGGCCCCGGCCTGGCGGGTGAAGAACTGGTCGATCGCCTTGTGCGCACGTTCGCGGAACGCCTCGACGCCGATGTCGTCCAGCGACACGCCGACGATGCGCAGGTCTGGGATGAAGCCGGCACTGAACAGGTGGAACAGGCCGGGCAGCAGCTTTCGCTGGGCAAGGTCGCCGGTGGCGCCGACGAGGACGACGACCTGCGGATATTTCGGGCCGACGCCCGCCCCCAGCCGTGACGCGCGCGATCCTGCCAAGCGGGGCCTCCATCGGCGCGCCCGAGATGCGCGCCATGAGTGAGGTAGGGCCGGCGCGATTCGTGCCAAGCTTGTTCGGACGTAACGGATTGGGCGCGGTGCCGCATCGCGCCGCCGGATGATCCACCCCATTTCCGGGGCGATGTCCGCCACTCCTGATCACTTCGACGCCACCGTCGCTCGCCTGCGCGCCTGCCGGATCTGCCGCGACGCGCCCCTCTACGGCGTGCCCCTGCCGCATGAGCCGCGGCCCGTGGTTCAGGGCTCGACCACCGCGCGGCTGCTGATCGCGAGCCAGGCGCCGGGCAACCGGGCGCATCGCAGCGGCATCCCGTTCAGCGACCCGTCCGGCCGGCGCCTGCGGGCGTGGCTCGGGCTCGACGAGGCGGAATTCTACGATCCCAGACGGGTGGCGATCCTGCCGATGGGCGCCTGCTTTCCCGGCCTCGACGCCAAGGGCGGCGACCGGCCACCGCGGCGGGAATGCGCGCCGACCTGGCGGGCCGACCTCCTCGCCGGGCTGCCGCAGCTCGATCTGATCCTGGTGATCGGCCAGTACGCCCAAGCCTGGCATCTCGGGCCGCGGCCCGGCGGCCTCACCGAGACGGTCGCCCGCTGGCGCGAGATCCTCGCGGCCTCGGCGCGACCGCGGGTGCTGCCCCTGCCCCACCCCTCCTGGCGCAACAACGGCTGGCTCCGCACGAATCCGTGGTTCGAGGCGGAGCTGCTGCCGGTGCTGCGCGCCGAGGTGGCGGCGGCGATGGCGGGTGAACCGCCGGCCCCGCGTTCGGCTCAGAAGAAGAACGTCGTCGTCATGTAGCCGTAGATCGTGTCGCCGGTGTTCGGCGCGTTGGGCGCATTGCGCAGGACGTCGCCCTTGAGGAGGTAGGCGACGCCGCTGTCGAGCACGATCGAGCGCGGCACCAGCCAGTAGCGCACCCGCCCCTCGAGCTGGTGCCCGGCGAAGGTGCCGGAGCGGCCGGTCCGGTCCCGCACGCCGGTGGCGGCGAAGCTGTCGGTCGGGTTTTCGAGCCAGAGGGTGCGGTAATCGATGAAGGCGTCCCAATCGGGGTCCGGCGCGACCTCGAACCGGACGCCCGGCGAGATCAGGTTCGCCCGCTGCACGGCGCCGTAGAGGCTCGTCGGGCCGTAATCGAAGCGCCGCGCGCCGTAGAGTGTGTCGAAGCGGGTGTAGCTGTTGGGGTTGGCGCTGTCGCCGCTGGCGTGGTCGTAGTGGAGCGAGATCCGGGGCGCCCAGGCGGTCTTGAAGGTGTAGCCGGCCTCCGCGTGCACGAAGTAGGCCGAGACGGGCACGTCGGTCACGTCGGTGACGGCGGCGGTGTTGCGCGCGACGCCGAGCTGACCGATCACTTCGAGTTCGTGGTCGAACTGCCCCGGCTTGGGCACGCGGTAGAGCCGGAAGCCCGGCGTGAACAGGCGCCGGTCCCGGGTCTGGATGCCTTCGAGCTGCGAGCCGGAATCGCGTTCGAGCAGGCCGAAGCCGTAGGCTTCCAGGATGCCGCCGAGCACGCCCGCCTTGGTGAAGATGCCACCGAAGAGCTGCGTGTCGAGACCCTCGTGATCCCACGCGATGCTGTTGCTGAGGAGGCCGGCGCGATCATCCGGCAGCCGGTAATGCGGCAGGGTGTAGAACAGGCGCAGCCGGTCCTTGGCCGCGTTCTCCCAATCATAGGCGATGCCGGTGAAGGCGTTGATGGTGTTGCGGAACTGGTTGCGGGCGATGAGGCGGCGCGAGCCGACATTCTGCGTGAAGCGCCCGACGGTGAGCGTGCTCACGGTGCCAAGGCCCGCGGCATCCGCCATGTCGAAGCCGAGATAGGCTTGGCCGAGTTCGAACGCGTTCACCTCGGTGGTCGCGATGGAGTTCGAGTTCCGGCGCTGAAAATAGGCCCGGCTGTCGAAGATCTCGCCGCCGAACCGGACCGGGCCGCTGTCGTACTCGGCAAACAACGTGGTCTGCATCGAGAACAGGTCGTTGGTGGCCGGCGCGGGGGCGGGGCGGAACTGCCCGCCGAGCCCTTCGGCCCGCGGCCGGAAGCTGCCGTAGATCTTCCAGTTCTCGGGTTTGCCGAGCGCCTCGTAGAGGGCGAAGTACGGCTTCAGCTGCAGGGTCTGGCCGGGCGCGACCTGAGCCGCCCCCTGGGCGGCGGCCGCCGCCGGAACGAGGGCGCTCAGAAGGGCCGCGAGACGGATCGACCGCATCCCCGGCTGGCGCGATGCTGTGCCCCGAGGGGCGGAGCCTCGGCCCGACCGGATCGCATCGCCCCGCCTCTCGAGGACGCTCGATGGATGGGCTCGCCCGTGGGCAGCCCCGAAAACACCAAACACAGGAACCCTCGGCACTGAAAATCTTGTCGGATCGCTTCGAATTATGCGTGTAAGTAGCTGATGTTAAAACAGAAACTTGTACCAATTTTCCAAGGGACGGGAGGAGTTCCTCATAAGCCCAAGCTTCAACGATAAGAAGATTTTTCCGTCGATCCCCTACGTCCGAGAAAGATTTTTAATCCGACGCACGAGCCGGAATCCGTGACACGTCACGGGTTCCGCCGCGATCTCCCGGCCCACCTGCTCGCGGAGGAGCGCCGCCGCGCGGCGAAGGATGCGGCCGGAAAGCGGCCGGCGAAAGCCGTGCGGCGGGCCTTCTCGATCCTTCGCGTGCCGCGCAAAATGCCCGTTCGCCGGACCGTACGCACGCGGACGGTGACGGTGCGGCGGGCGTTATGTGAGAGACACGAGGGGCGATCCGGCGTTGACAGGCGGCCCCCCTTGGGAGGATCGCTGCCGCCGCCTGTGCCACGAACGAGAGCCCGATGCCGGAGCCTGCCGACCCTCGCGACCGCCTGATCGTCGCCCTCGACCTGCCCGACGTGGAGCAGGCGGAGCGGCTCGTCGCGCGCATCGGCGACGCGGCGACCTTCTACAAGATCGGCTACCGGCTGGCCTATGCGGGCGGGCTCGCTTTCGCCGCGCGGCTGGCGGGCCAGGGCAAGAAGACCTTTCTCGATCTCAAGCTCCACGACATCGGCAACACCGTGGAGGAGGGGGTGCGCTCGGCCTCCGCCCTGGGCGCGACCTTCCTCACCGTGCACGCCTATCCGCAGACCATGCGCGCGGCCGTGCGCGGACGGGGGCTGAGCCTGAAGATTCTCGCCGTCACCGTGCTGACCTCCTACGATGACGCCGACGCGGCGGAAGCCGGCTACGCACTCTCCGTCGCCGACCTCGTGGCGCGCCGTGCGGAGCAGGCGGCTGAGATCGGCATCGACGGGATCGTCTGCTCGGCAGTGGAAGCCGCCGCGGTCCGCGGAAAAATCGGCCCGTCGGGGCTGATCGTGACGCCCGGCATCCGCCCGGCGGGCGCGGAGGCCGGCGACCAGAAGCGGGTGATGACGCCGGGGCAGGCGCGGGCGGCGGGCATCGACCATGTGGTGGTCGGACGCCCGATCACCGGAGCCGACGACCCCCGCGCGGTCGCTCAGAGAATCGTTGCCGAGATGGAGGACGTTTAAGACATGGCCAAGGGTTTCTGGATCGTGCGGGTCGATGTGAGCGACGCGGAGGCCTACAAGGCCTATGCGGCCGCCAACGGCGCCGCCTTCGCCCGGTTCGGCGGGCGTTTCCTCGTGCGCGGCGGCGCCTTCGAAGCGGTGGCGGGGCAGGCGCGGGCGCGCAACGTCATCGTCGAGTTTCCGAGCTACGACGACGCCCTCGCCTGCTGGAACTCCGACCTCTACCAATCCGCCCGCGCCCTGCAGAAGGGCGGCGCCGAGGCCGACATCCTGGTGATCGAAGGGTATGACGGACCGCAGCCCGTCGTCTCCGAGCCCTCGCCGACGCCGGGCACCGCGTCGGAGTAGATCCTCGCGTCGGGCGGGTTCAGCCGCCCGACCGCAGGGCGCCGAGCAGGAAGGCGATCATCACCGGCAGCGGCGGATCGATCGTGTTGGGCTGGCGGCCCACCAGCATCGGGTGGCAGTAGCGGGTGATCCCGGCCTGCAGGCAGGCCGCCGCGCTCTTCGGGTCGGCGACGGTGAAGGCGCCCTCGCGCACGCCGTCGGCCACCACCCGCGCCAGTACTGCGCCGATGCGATCGACATGCGCTTGGCAGACGCCCCAGCTCTCGCTCATCGCCGCCTCGACCATTTCGTGGACGCGCGGATGTGCCTCGAAGCGGCGGCGGCAATCGTCGTGGAGCGCGGTGATGATCCGGGCGAGCCGCTCGGGCGCGTCGCGTTTCGGCGCATCGGCGATCGCGACGATCATCGCCTCGATCTCGGCGGTCAATTGCTCGACCACCGCCTCGTTGATCGCCTTCTTCGATTCGAAGAAGCGATAGACGTTGGCCGGACTCATCTTGAGGGTGCGGGCGATGTCGGCGACCGTGGTCTTCTGATAGCCGATGTCCTGGAACGAGCGGGCCGCCGCCTCCACGATCCGGTCACGCGTCGTCGGCGCGGCTTCGCTGGACGAAGGAAGAATCTGGGCCGTGGCGGCGGGCATCGTCGTCGGTACCTAAGCTTCGACTCCGGCTGCTTTGAACACTTGCGAGTCCGGTCATCCGGTCCTCAAAGCGGAATTGTGCGAGCCGTTCCACACACAAGCTCTTAGCCGGTGAAAGAACGCTGAAAAAATGCTTCGGCCGCACGCGGGATGCCGACCCGCGCCGATCCTGCCGCAGAGCCTGGAAACCGGCGGAACCCTGTCAGATCCTGAGACGAGCCGTCAGGAGCCGAATTGCGAGCCGAGCTGTTCGAGATACTCGGCCAAGTCGAGGCCGCCGACGCGCCGACCGTACTCGAACCGCATCCCGCGCCGGATATCGACCTGGGTGGATCGGGTGTTGAGCGTGAAGGGTTTCACACAGATCCAGGCGCCGTCGCTACGGTGCTCGAAGAAACCGAGGATGTCGTGGGGGGCGGCCATGGTTCGTCTCGCAGGTGGATGCGGGGAACCAACGGGATGCGGACAAAAGAGTTCAATCGTTCCGGTGCCGTTTCTCTCGAGCAAGCTTGTCCGATCGATAGCTTGAGCTTCGAATGGCCAAGCTTGTACTGAAATTCACCGAAGATCGTCGGCGAGGTGGGTTCCGGTGACTGAGCCGGCTTTCAGCGCCGGCCGGTCGAGCCGAAACCGCCCTGCCCCCGGCTCCCCTGCCTGTTTGGCTCCGGCGCACCGTCGCAGATCTCGAAATCCGGCCGCAGGACGCGGGTGAAGACGAGTTGGGCGATGCGCTCCCCCGGCTCGATACGGATCGCCGCGCCGCTGCCGGGTGGGTTGCGGTTCCAGGCGGAGATCAGGAGCGGGCCCTCGTAATCGGCATCGATCACCCCGGTGCCGTTGCCGAGCACCAAGCCCTCCCGGTGCCCGAGGCCGGAGCGGGCGAAGACCAGTCCGCACCAGTCGGATTCGCCGATCCGCAGCGAGAAGCCGGCCGGGATCAGCGCGGGCGGCGCCTGCGGCTCCAGCACCAGGGGGGCGTCGAGGCAGGCATGCAGATCGAGCCCCGCGGCCGCAGCGCTGCCCCAGCGGGGAAAGCCCCATCCGGTGAGCCGCGGATCGAGGATGTGAAGGCCGACCTTCGAAGCGGATTGTGACAAAGGGTTCCTCTCGACGGCCGCGCGGGACTGCGGGAAGACCTTTCTCCGAAGCGGCGGCGTGGAGCAATCGGGGTGAGCGGATGACACGCTGGGTGGCGGGGCTGGATGGGTGCCGTGGAGCCTGGGCGGGCGCCTTGCTCGATCTCGACGATCCGGCGCGCTGGCGCTGTGCCCGCTTCCCGCGGGTGATCGACCTGCTCGACGGGCCGGAGGCTCCGGTCTGCGTCGGCATCGACGTGCCGATCGGCCTGCCCGACCGGGTGAGCGGGGGACGCTCGGCCGACCGGGCGGCGCGGGCGTTTCTCGGGGCGGGGCGTTCCAGCGTCTTCCCGGTGCCGCCCCGCGCAGCGGTCTATGCCGAGAGCTACGACGAGGCGAAGGCCCTGTCGCGGGCGCATTCGGAGCCGCCCTTCGCGCCCTCGATCCAGTGCTGGAACATCCTGCGCTCCGTGCGGGAAGCCGACGAACTCCTGCGCGCGCGGTCCGATCTCGTGACGCGCCTGCACGAGGTGCATCCGGAGGTCGCCTTCTTCCGCCTCAACGGCGAGCGGCGTCTCGGGGCCGGCAAGAAGGGCCCGGCCCGTGCCGAGGGTCTTGCCGCACGCCGGGCCCTCCTGATCGCGGCCGGGCTGCCCGCGGCGATGGTCGGTTCGCCGCCGCCTCCGGGTGTCGCTGCCGACGACCATCTCGACGCCATGGCCGCCCTCGTCGTCGCCCGCGACATCGCCGAAGACCGCGCCGAGCCGCTTCCCAACGCGATCGAGCGCGACAACTATGGCCTGCCGATCGTGATCTGGGCGCCCGCGCCTCTTCCTGCGCCTCTTCCTGAGCCCCTTCCCGCGCCGCAACCGGTGCCCCTTGCCATGAGGAGTCGAGCCCCGTGACCGATCACCCCGACGCGGATCCACCGACCCGCGACATCGCCCGCGCCTTGGTCTTCGATCCTTCGAACCGCCTTCTCCTGATCGAGTACGAAGCGCTGCGCCCGATCAATCCTTCCGATCCCGATGCCCGCGGCTTCTGGTTCATGCCCGGCGGCGGGCTGGAGCCGGGCGAGAACCACGAGGAGGCGTGCCGGCGCGAACTCTCGGAGGAGATCGGCGTCGCGGAGGTGGAACTCGGACCCTGCGTCGCCGTCTGCGACGGGCCGTTCCACCTGTTCCGCAAGCCGCGTCATGCCCGCGAGCGCTACTTCGTGGTCCGGCTCGCGAGCGACAGCGTCGATACGAGCCGGCTGGCCGAGACCGAGGACAATCCCGTGCGCGGCACCCGGTGGTGGCCGCTCGATGAACTCGCCGCCTCGGCCGAGCGCGTCGAACCCGCAGGACTGGCCGAGCTGGCGCAACGAATCGCCGCCGGCGACGTTCCGGATCAGCCCGTTCGCCTCACTTGGCGAGACGCTTGAGCCTCCTTTCACGGCATGCCGGCCACCCCGTGCGGCGAGCACGCCGATGCGTGGAAGCCGCGCGCGCTTGCCCGGCCAGCACCAGGGATCGGCTCCCCCGGCTTTCGCCTGCGCCGTCGGCCACACGCCATGTGCGCAAGCGCATCCGCCGGAGGGGATGGATTCGGCGGGTCAGACCGTTTGGTAAGCGCGTCACCAACACAGCAAGGATGAAAGGACAACCGCCCATGTTTCCTCAGGTTCTGACCGACGGTTACCGCAGCTTCCTTGGCGAGCGGCTGCCGAACGAACGGCGCAAGTACGAGACGCTCGGCAAGGAAGGCCAGGAGCCTGAAGTGCTTCTGATCGGCTGCTGCGACAGCCGCGTCGCCCCGGAAGTGATCTTCGATACGGGCCCGGGCCAGATCTTCACGATCCGCAACGTGGCCAACATCGTGCCGCCCGCCGAGCGCGACGGCGGCTATCACGGCACCTCTTCGGCGATCGAGTTCGCGGTGCAGGCACTGAAGGTGAAGCACATCGTCGTGCTCGGCCACGCCACCTGCGGCGGCATCAAGGCGGCCGGTCTCGGCGCCGACCCGCTCTCCGCGGGCAACTTCATCGGCCGCTGGGTCTCGCTGGTGAAGCCGGCCAAGGAGAAACTCACCGCATCCGGCGACACCCCGGACAAGGACGGCTTCCTCACCCGCCTCGAATACACGATGATCGGGCAGAGCCTCGAGAACCTGATGACCTTCGACTTCATCCGCGAGGCGGTCGAGGCGGGCAAGCTGCATCTGCACGGCGCGCATTTCGGCATCGAGACGGGTGAACTGCGCATCCGCGATCCGAAGACCGGCGAGTTCGAATCCGTGGTCTCCCGCGACGGCCAGACGCTCGCGGCGTCCGCCCTGATCGGCTGCACCGCGGCTTAAAACAGCCTGTGTGAGGTCTTCTGCGGCCGTCCCCATCGGTCTCGTTATGCCAACACGAGGTCCGCTCGGCGGGGAGCCGGGTGGAGAGCCGGTGCAGGCAGGCCTGGACGAGGCGGTCCGCTCTCCGGAGCGGGCCGTCTCGTCGGGACGTCGGGATGCGACGCCGACCCGCGGGGGCTCGTGGGAATCGGTTGGCATTGGCGGACGGGCGGCGGGGCGAGCGCTGCCGACCGGCTTTGCGCCTTCTATTCCTGCCCGGCGGCCTCGACCGCCCCCGCGCGGCGCCGGTCGAAATAGGACACGGCGCTCTGCTGCGGCAGGGCGAGCGCGTCGCGGTAGGCCGCCGAGGCGAGCGCCGCGAAGGGGCCGTTGCGGTAGAAGCGGGCATGGTGGCCGTAGGTGATCGTGGCGCCGTCGGGCCCGACGACGTGCCCGCCGGCCATGGTCAGCACGTGGTCGCCGGCCGCCGTGTCCCACTCCATGGTGGGGACGCAGCGCACGTAGATGTCCGCCTCGCCCGCCGCGATCAGGCAGAACTTGAGCGCCGAGGAAGCGACCCGCCGCTCGCCGACCGGCAGCCGTTCCAGGCAGGCATCGGTGTCGCTGTCGCCGTGCAGGCGGCTGACGAGGGCGACGAGACCGTCGGCGGGGGCCGGGCGCACGCTCACCGGCCGGAACGCGCCCGGCCGCCCCTCGCGGATCGGCGCCTCGCGGGCGGTGGTGCCCGCCGCCCAGACCCGGCCGAGCCCCGGCGCCGCCAAAGCGGCGGCGACCGGGCGGTCTCCCTGAATGAGGCCGATATTGACGCAGTACTGTTCGCTGCCGGCCAGGAAGTCGCGGGTGCCGTCGAGCGGATCGACGAGGAAGAACAGCGAGGCGGGCTGCGCGGTGCAGGAGGTCTCCTCGGCGATCACCGGGATGCCGGGGAAAGCGTGTCCCAGGGCCGTGACGATCAGCTCCTCGGAGCGGGTGTCGGCGAGGCTGGCCGGCGAGCCGTCGGGCTTGATGACGTGCGGGCAGTCGCTGCCGTGATACCCCCGCAGGATGCGCCCGGCCTCGCAGGCGATTCCGGCCAGTTGCTCCGCGATGGCGTCCCGCATCGCGGCCGGAACGGGGGCCGTCAGGGATGCCGGCGGGACGGCCAGGGTGGGAGCGGGGGCGGTCATCGCAATGTCTTCAATGAAGGAAAGGGGCTTGTCGATCCGAAGCCTGAGCAAATCCGGTGCGCAAGCCTGCGTGACCCGGTCCCCATGAGCGCCGGTTGCGGCGAATTGGGGACACCTGTGCCGTCGCGGCGGCCTTGTCCGGGAAAGGCACGCCGCAATGGGGATCGACGATTGGCCGTGGCGCCCTCGCGCGCGACCGGCGAGCCGGACGGATTGATGTCGCCGGCTTTCCAAAGCGGCCGCCGGTGACTATTCGCTTGGCCCTATCCGGTGTCCGCGGCATCCGAGGGGGCAGGCCACCTCCGCGATCGACGACACCTCGCGACACCACTTTCGAATAGCCGGTTTCGACAACCGGGAACGGAGCGCGCCATGAGCGGTAGTATGAGCGGTACCAGCAGCCTCACCCTCGACGCCCTCGATCTCTCGGCGCTGCTGTGCTCGCGCGTGTGCCACGATGTGATCAGCCCGATCGGCGCGATCGTGAACGGGCTCGAAGTGCTGGAGGACGACGACGACCCCTCGATGCGCGAATTCGCGCTGGAGTTGATCCGCAAGAGCGCGCGCACTGCCTCGGCCCGGATCCAGTTCGCCCGTATCGCCTTCGGCGCGGCGGGCTCGGCCGGCGCCTCGATCGATCTGGCCGATGCCGAGAAGGTCTCGAAGGCCATGTTCGCCGACGAGAAGACGCAGATCGCCTGGAGCGCGCCTCAGGCGCTGTTTCCGAAGAACAAGGTCAAGCTGCTGCTCAACCTCGTGGTGATCGCCTCGAGCGCGATCCCGCGCGGCGGCCTGATCGACGTGGCGGTGACCGGCGGCGGCGATGCTCCGCGCTTCATCCTGCGCGCCAAGGGCAGCCATGCGCGCATCCCGCCCCATGTCGAGGGGCTGATCGCCGGCACGCCCGAGGGCGGCACCGTCGATGCCCACGGCATCCTGCCGTTCTATGCCGGTCTCGTCGCCCGCGCGGCGGCGATGGACGTGCGCTTCACCATCGAGGGCGACGAGGTGACGGTCGCCGCCACGCCGACCGAGGCCGCGGTCGGGCTGCCCGGCGCCCCCGCCCCCAGCATCGAGGACGAGCGCCCCTCCGACAGCGCCCCGCCGGATACGCAGCTCGCCTGACGCGGCCGACGCCGCCACCATCCCACGGGAAAGCAAGCCGAGGCGGGTTCGCGCAAATTCTTGCAGCCGTCTTCTCAAAACAATTGTGAAGTCGGCCCCACCCTCAACGCTTCAATAACTTTCCGAGGCGAGAGTGCTCGTCGCACGTCCCTTTGTGCGCGTAGACGAGTACCCCCCATGGACGATCTGCTTCGCGAGTTTCTGGTCGAGAGCGCCGAGCATCTGGACACCGTCGATGCGGAGCTGGTCCGTTTCGAACAGGACCCCAATAACCAGCAGATCTTGCGCAATATCTTCCGGCTCGTCCACACCATCAAGGGGACGTGCGGGTTTCTCGGCCTGCCGCGCCTCGAAGCGCTGGCGCACGCCGCCGAGACCTTGATGGGGCGCTTCCGCGACGGCTATCCCGTCAGCGGCGCCTCGGTCACGTTGATCCTGGCCACCCTCGACCGCCTCAAGGCGATCCTGGGCGACTTGGAAGCCACCGGCTCCGAGCCGGGCGGCGCCGACGAAGACCTGATCGGGGCCCTGGAGAAGATGGCCTCCGAGGAATCGCCCGTCGCCGCGGCTCCGCCGCCGCCGCCGCTTCCCGAGCTGCCGCCGATCGTCGAGCGCGAGCTCAAGCCCGGTGAAGTCTCGCTGGACGATCTCGAACGGGCTTTCATGGAAGCCCCCGGCCCCGACGACTTTGCCGCCGCGCCCGCCATGGACGCTCCGGCCCACGTCTTCGACGCGGGCGAGCCCGCTTTCGACAGCGCCCCCGAGCCCGCGGCCCCGGCTCCGGAGCGCCCTGCGGCCACGGCGGCCGCGTCGCCCGCCGCCGAGGGCGGTGAGAGTGCGGTGGCCGCCAAGGTGCAGACGATCCGCGTGAACGTCGACACCATCGAGCACCTGATGACGATGGTCTCGGAACTGGTGCTGACCCGCAACCAGCTCCTCGAGATCGCCCGCCGTCACGAGGATTCCGGCTACAAGGTCCCGCTCCAGCGCCTCAGCCACGTCACGGCCGAGCTGCAGGAAGGCGTGATGAAGACGCGCATGCAGCCGATCGGCAATGCGTGGCAGAAGCTGCCCCGCGTCGTGCGCGACCTCTCGGCCGAACTCGGCAAGGGTATCGACCTCGTGATGTCGGGCGCCGAGACCGAACTCGACCGCCAGGTGCTCGACGTCATCAAGGACCCGCTCACCCACATGGTGCGCAACTCGGCCGATCACGGCATCGAGTCCACCAACGAGCGCATCAAGGCCGGCAAGCCCGCCCGTGGCGCGATCCGTCTCTCCGCCTACCACGAGGGCGGCACGATCACGATCGAGATCGCCGACGACGGCAAGGGCCTCGACCTCGCCGCGATCCGCAAGAAGGCGGTCGAGCGCAACTTCGCGCCCGCCGCCGACATCGAGCGGATGACCGACGCGCAGGTCGCGAAGTTCATCTTCCACGCCGGCTTCTCCACCGCCAAGGCGGTGACCTCGGTCTCCGGCCGCGGCGTCGGCATGGACGTTGTCAAGACCAACATCGAAACCATCGGCGGCGTGGTCGACATCGCCACCGAACTGGGCAAGGGCACGACCTTCACCATCAAGATCCCGCTGACGCTCGCCATCGTCTCGGCGCTGATCGTCAAGGCCGGCGCACAGCGCTACGCCGTGCCGCAGATTGCGGTGCTGGAGCTGGTGCGGGTCGATCCCAAGGGTGACAACACCAGCGCGAACTCCATCGAGCGCATCCACGGCGCGCCGGTGCTGCGCCTGCGCGAGCGGCTCCTGCCGATCGTCACCCTCAACGGGCTGATGCGCGGGCAGGCGACCGTCGAGGAGGGCGAGGTCGTGGAATCCGGCTTCGTGGTGGTGGCTCAGGTCGGCCGGCAGCGCTTCGGCGTGCTCGTGGACGAGGTCTTCCACACGGAAGAGATCGTCGTGAAGCCGATGTCGTCGAAGCTGCGGCACATCCCACTCTTTGCCGGCAACACGATCCTCGGCGACGGCGCCGTGGTACTGATCGTCGATCCCAACGGCGTCGCCAAGCTGGTGGGCCAGAGCGCCCAGTCCGGCGCGGCGACGGAGACCGAGTCCGAGGAGGTCGAGGCCGGCGACGCCAAGGCGACGCTCCTCGTGTTCAAGGGCGGCGGCGGCGGCTTCAAGGCGGTGCCGCTCTCGCTCGTCACCCGGCTGGAGGAGATCGACGCCTCGAAGATCGAGCATCTCGGCGGGCGTCCGCTGATCCAGTACCGCGGCCGCCTCATGCCGCTGGTGCCGGCCGATCCGGCGGTTCCGATCCGCTCGGAGGGCAGCCAGGCGCTGGTCGTGTTCTCCGACGGCGACCGGGCGATGGGCCTCGTCGTGGACGAGATCGTCGACATCGTCGAGGAGCGCCTCGACATCGAGATCTCGGCGGACCGCTCCGACCTCATCGGCTCGGCGGTTCTGCGGGGCCGGGCGACCGACATCATCAACATCGCCCACTTCCTGCCGCTCGCCTACGACGACTGGGCGCGGGGCCCGCGCAAGTCGGTGGTCAAGGCGCCCTCGCTCCTGCTCGTGGACGACTCGGCCTTCTTCCGCGACATGCTCACCCCCGTCCTCAAGGCGGCGGGCTACGGCGTGACGACCGCGTCCTCCGCCGAAGAGGCACTCGGTCTGCTCAAGGGGAGTGCCAGCATCGACCTCGTGGTCAGCGATCTCGACATGCCCGGCCGCAGCGGCTTCGACCTCGTCGCCGCCATGCGCAAGAGCGGCGGGCGGCTGGCCGCGATGCCGGTGATCGCGCTCACCGGCACGGTCGCCCCCGACGCCATCGAACAGGCGCGACGCCTCGCCATCAGCGATCTCGTCGCCAAGTTCGACCGCAGCGGCCTGATCGCGGCGCTCGCCGAGATCGGCGAAGCCGCCCAAGCGGCCGACGCCCGCGCCGCTGCCTGAACCACGAACGGACCGGAAGAGGATACGCCGCCATGCAGGCCGCCAACGGAAACACCGTTCCCACCGACACCACCGACTACGTCACCGTCTTCGTCGGCGAGACGATGTTCGGGCTCACCATCGACCGGGTGCACGACGTGTTCGTGCCCGCCGGCATCACCCCGGTGCCGCTCTCGCCCCGGGAAATCGTCGGCCTCCTGAACCTGCGCGGACGGGTCGTCACGGCCCTGTGCCTGCGCCGCCGCCTCGGCATCCCCGGCCGCGAGGCGGGCGCGGCCGAGATGGCGATCGGCCTGGAGCAGGCGGGCGAGACCTTCGCGCTCATCGTCGACGGTGTCGGCGAGGTGCTGAAGCTCGGCGCCGACACGCAGGAGCCGGTGCCGATCAACCTCGATCCCCGCTGGCGCGACCTCTCGCTCGGCGTCCACCGTCTCGACGGGCGCCTCCTGGTCATCCTCGACGTCGATGCGCTGCTCGCCTTCGGCGATGCCCGCGAGGCGAAGGTCGCCTGAAGCCAAGGGATGCGCGCGTGATGACCGGCCCGACCAAGAAATCGACCAAGAACCCGGCGAAGACGGCGCTGATCGTCGATGACTCGGCGGTGATCCGCAAGGTCGCCCGCCGCATCCTGGAAACCCTCGACTTCAGCGTCCGCGACGCGGAAGACGGCGTCACGGCGCTGGCGATGTGCGCGGAAGCGATGCCGACGGTGATCCTGCTCGACTGGAACATGCCGAACATGGACGGCTACGAGGTGCTGCGGCACCTGCGTCAGTCCCCGCTCGGCGACCAGCCGAAGGTTCTGTTCTGCACCACCGAGAACGATCTCGGCGCCATCGCCCGGGCGCTCCGCGCGGGCGCCGACGAGTACATCATGAAGCCCTTCGACCGGGAGATCATGATGGCCAAGCTCGATCAGGTCGGCTTCGCGGTCCATCCGTCCGTAGCCGCCTGATCCGTCTCCGGGGGTTTGCCCAGGCCTCCGCCCTTCATTTCGCTCCCCCGGAAACGAGTTCCCCCATGTCGGCATTCCCGGCCGTCGCACAGGCTCCGGCGGCGCGCAGCCCGATCAAGGTGCTGGTCGCCGACGATTCGGCGGTGGTGCGCGGGCTCGTCTCGCGCTGGCTCGGCGAGGCGGGCCACGAGGTGGTCGCCACCGCGCCCAACGGCCGCGCCGCCGTGGACGCGCTGGCCCGCTGCAACCCCGACGTGGTGCTCCTCGACATCGAGATGCCGGAACTCGACGGCATCCAGGCCCTGCCCCTGATGCTCGCCAAGCAGCCGGGGATCCAGGTCGTGATGATGTCGACGCTGACCCAGCGCAACGCCGATGTCTCCTTGCGCTGCCTCGCGCTCGGTGCGGTCGATTACATCCCCAAGCCCGAGAGCAACCGCGGCGTCACCACCTCGGACGGCTTCCGCAACGACCTGATCGAGCGCATCCGGGTGTTCGGGGCCGCCCGCGCCCGGCGCCGGCCCGCGCCGACCGCGGTCGAATCCGCCTCCTCCGCAGCGCCCGCCGCACCGGCCGTCTCGCGCCTGTCGGGCACGGTGACGCTGCGGCCGAAGCCGCGCACCGTGGTGCCGCCGCGCGCCCTGCTGATCGGCTCCTCGACCGGCGGCCCGCGGGCGGTCGGCGAGGTGCTGGAGAAGATCGGCGCGGCCACGCTCCGGCGCCTGCCGGTGCTGATCGTCCAGCACATGCCGCCGGTCTTCACCGCCGTCTTCGCCGAGCATCTCGGCGCCCGGATCGGGCTGCCGGCCGCCGAGGGCAAGGCCGACGAGCGGTTGCAGCCCGGCCGCATCTACGTCGCCCCGGGCGGGCGCCACATGCGGCTCGCAGGCTCCGCGACCGAGACCATCATCCGCCTCGACGACGGGCCACCGGTGAACTTCTGCCGCCCGGCGGTGGACGTCATGTTCCTCGATGCCGCCGCGCTCTACGGCGGGGCGACGCTGAGCGTCATCCTCACCGGCATGGGTTCGGACGGCACGGCCGGCGCCCGCGCGCTGGTGGAGGCCGGCGGCATCATGCTCGCTCAGGACGAAGCCACCAGCACGGTCTGGGGCATGCCCGGAAGCGTCGCCAAAGCGGGCCTGTGCCACGCCGTCCTGCCGCTCCCCGAGATCGGACCGGCTCTGCGCAACGCGATCGCGGAGCGGGTTTGATGACCGAAGCGGATTTCACGTTCCTGCGCGACTATCTCAGGAAGCGCTCCGGGCTCAGCCTCGGCGCGGAGAAGCGTTACCTGGTGGAGAGCCGGCTCACCCCCGTCTGCCGCCGTTTCGGGATCGCGACGCTCACCGACCTCGTCGGCACCCTGCGGGTGTCGCGCGAGGGGGCGCTGGAGAAGGCCGTGGTCGAGGCGATGACCACCAACGAGACGTTCTTCTTCCGCGATCGCGCGCCGTTCGACCTGTTCCGCGACGTGCTGCTGCCGAAAGCCATCGCGGCACGCGCGCCCCAGCGGCGCCTGCGGATCTGGTCGGCGGCGGCCTCCACGGGGCAGGAGCCGTACTCGCTCGCGATGATGATCCAAGAGGCCGTGGCGCAACTCGCCGGCTGGCAGATCGAGATCGTCGGCACCGACCTCTCGACCGAGGTCTTGGAGAAGGCGCGGCTGGGCCTCTACAGCCATTTCGAGGTGCAGCGCGGCCTGCCGGTGCAGCTCCTCGTGAAGCACTTCACCCAGATCGGCGAGCAGTGGCGGATCAGCCCGGCGCTCGCCGGAATGGTGAGCTTCCGGCCGCTCAACCTGTTGAGCCCGTTCGAGCATCTCGGCCAGTTCGACATCGTCTACTGCCGCAACGTGCTGATCTATTTCGACGCGCCGACCAAGACCGAGGTGTTGGAGCGGATCGCCAAGACGCTCGCCCCCGACGGCGCGCTGCTGCTCGGCGCCGCCGAGACCGTGATCGGCCTCACCGAGGCGCTGGTGCCCGATCCCCAGCACCGCGGACTCTACCGCCAGGCCGCAGCCGCCGGGCGAACGGCGGTGCCCCACCGCCTCGCGGCCGGGTTCTGACGATCGACGTCTCGCGGCGGGCTGCCCGATTGGGTAACCTGCCGCCATGATGCACGACGCGCCGCGGCTGCTGCCCTGCGGAGATACGGCCTTCACCATCGAGTTCGGCTCAGGCATCGATGCGCGCCTCAGCGCCCGCGTGCTGGCCCTCGATACGGCGCTCGCGGAGCGGGCCCTCCCCGGCGTGCTGGAGACGGTGCCGACCTACCGCTCGCTGACCGTCCATCTCGATCCGCTCCGCGCCGATCCGGCCGCACTCGGCCGGGCCGTCCTGGCGCTCGCGGGCGAATTGCTCGCCGTGGTTCCGGCCCCGCGCCTGTGGCGCATCCCCGTGGTCTATGGCGGCGCGTTCGGGATCGATCTCGACGCGGTCGCCGCCCATCACGGGCTCGCGCCCGAAGCGGTGATCGCGCGCCACAGCGCCCCGGAATACCGGGTCGCGATGATCGGCTTCCTGCCGGGCTACGCCTATCTCGAAGGGCTCGATTCCGGGCTCGCCCTGTCGCGCCGGCCCGCCCCGCGCCCGGTCACGCCGGCCGGCACCATCTCCATCGGCGGCGCCCAGGCGCTGGTGGCGAGCATCGCGGCCCCGAGCGGCTGGCATCTTCTGGGGCGAACCCCCGAAAAGACCTTCGTGCCGGAGCGCGACCCCGTCTTCCTGCTCCGCCCCGGCGACCGGGTGCGGTTCGTCCCGACCCCGGCCGGGCGCTGGGACGCGCTCACCGCCGCGGCGGAGGCCGGCGAACCGGTGGCCGAGTTGTGCGAGGGATGAGCGCCCACCTCCATCTCGCCCGCCTCACCGGCGCGGCCTCGCTTCAGGATGGCGGGCGGCGGGGCTATCTCCGCTTCGGGCTTTCGGCCTCCGGGCCGATGGACCCGCTCGCCTTCGCCGCCGCCAACCGCCTCGTCGGCAACCCGGCCGATGCGGCGGCGCTCGAACTGGGGCTGGCCGGGGCGAGCCTGCGCGTCGAGGGCGGGGCCGTGCGCCTCGCGCTGGCGGGAGCGCCGAGCGGACTGCGCCTCGATGGCGAGCCGCTCGCCGCGCATCGCTCCTTCGTCCTGCGCGAGGGCTCGGCGTTGACGGTCGAGCGACCGCGCGAGGGCGTGTTCGCCTATCTCGCGGCGGCCGGCGGCTTTCCCGTCCGCAGCGTCATGGGCAGCCGGGCGCTCCACCAGCGCGCGGCACTCGGCGGCCTCGACGGGCGCGCATGCCGCGAGGGCGACCGCCTGCCGCTCGCCGCCCCGGCCTCGGGCGAGGCGGACTCGAGCCTCGATCCGATCCCGCTGGAGCGCGATGCGCCGATCCGCGTCGTCCTCGGGCCGCAGGACGACCTGTTCTCGCAAGCCAGCCTCGCGACCTTCCTCAGCGAGCCCTTCACGGTGTCGAACCGGGCCGACCGGATGGGCTATCAGCTCGACGGACCGGAGATCGCCCACGGTGCGGGCGGCTTCAACATCGTCTCCGACGCCACCGTGGCCGGGTCGGTCCAGGTGCCGGGTTCGGGCCGCCCCATCGTCCTGCTCGCCGACCGCCAGACCACCGGCGGCTATCCGAAGGTCGCCACCGTGATCTCCGCCGATCTGCGACGGATCGCCCAGCGTCGGCCGGGCGAGACGGTGCGGTTCGCGGCGGTCGATCTCGCCACCGCCACCCGGCTTGCCCGCGAGGCGGCAGCGCGGATCGCGGCCCTGGGCGCCCGCCTCCGGCCGGTCGAGGGCGAGGCCGAGCGGCTGATGGCGGCCAACCTCGCCGGGGCGGCGGTGGACGCTTTGCGCGCGGAGGATTGATCTTTTTTGCCGGGGGCCGAAGCCGGCCCTGACGCGTTATCGGCCCATGTCGCGCAAGCCCAACCCCCCCAGTCCCAACACCTCCGAGCCGCCTCGCCTCGGCTTCTGCTGCACCTTCATCCCCGATCCGGACCCGGCCCACAAAACCCTGAAGGCCGCCAAGGACGCGGCCAAGCTGATGAATCTCGGCACGGTGACGATGGCGCATCTGGAGCGCCTCGAACCCACCGCGCGCTTCGAGAAGCTGGAGGGCGTGGTCCGCCACAACCTCGCGGCGCTGGAACGCCAGATCGCCTGGGTGTCGGCCCGGCCGCCCCTGGAGCGGCTGCTGCGCATGGCGAGTTCGGTGCTCCCCGGCTACACCCATCCGGTGGCAGAGCCGCTTTATGCGCAAGCCCCGATGCGCGCCCTGATCGAGGCCGGCCTCGCGCGGATCGGCGCGCAGGCGCGGGCGGGGGACGTGCGGCTCAGCATGCATCCCGGTCCGTTCTGCATCATCGCCTCGCGCAACCCGAACGCGCAGAAAAACGGCATCGCCGAACTCGAATACCATGCCGAGGTGATGGCGATGCTGGGCTACGGCTCCGGCTGGCACCCGCATGGCGCCCACGTGAACATCCATATCGGCGGGCGCGAGCCCGGCATCGAGGGATTTCGGGATAGCCTGTCGCTGATCTCGGAGACGGCGCGCAACCTGCTCACCGTCGAGAACGACGAGTCGCTGTTCGGCCTCGACGCGGTGCTGCGGCTCGGCGACCGGGTGCCGGTGGTGCTCGATCTCCACCATCACTGGGTCGAGAGCCGCGGCGCCTATCTCGAACCCGACGATCCCCGGATCCCGGCGGTGATCGCCTCGTGGCGCGGGGTGCGGCCGGTGAGCCATATCAGTGTTTCACGGGAAACGGTCCTGCCCGAGCACGATACCGGCACGCTGCCGGACTACGCGGCGCTGTCCGAGCAGGGGCATTCCTGGCGCGATCTGGCCGCCCATTCCGACCTGATGTGGAACGAGGCGGTCAACGCGCTCGTCGCCCGGCACCTCGCCTGGACCGATTTCGAGATCGAGGCCAAGGGAAAGAACCGAGCGAGCGTGCCGCTCGCCGCTCGGATCGGTCGCGACCTGTCGTTGGCCGCGGCCTGACGGCACCAAGCGCGGCTGGGCGGATTTGACCCGGCGGAGCGCGCCCGTCACCATGCTAGCTTCCTCATTCGTGCGCGGGGCTCGTCTGCCCGGCGCCCGCGGGAGCCGCGACCGGACACGATGAGCGAGGCCGAACGGACGAATTCGAGCAGCGGCGATCCAAAGGGCGCGCCGCGCCGCCGCCTCGACCGGCTGGTGGCGCAGGCGCGGGCTGCGGGCCTGTGGGAGCGGGCTTGGCCGGTGCTGTGGCGCGGGCTTGGCGTCGTCCTGGCTTTCCTCGCCGCCTCCTGGCTCGGCCTGTGGCTCGATTTGTCCCCGGTTGGGCGCATGGTCGGGCTCGGGTTCTTCGCCGCTCTGTTCGCCGCCGCTTTGTGGCCGGCCGTTCGGCTCCGCGCCCTGAGCCGGCGCGAGGCGCTCGCCCGGATCGACCGCGAGGCCGCCCGCAAGGGGGGGACCGCGCATGATCCGGCTTCTTCGATCGAGGACACGCTAGCTGTCGGCCAGAGCGATCCGGTCACCCGCGCCCTGTGGGCCCTGCATCAGTCGCGGGCCGCCGCCGCCGTCGCGCGGCTGAAGGCCGGGCGCCCGCGCCCGCATATGCCGGGCCACGATCCGCTGGCGCTCCGCGCGGGCGTCCTCGTCGCGGCGCTGGCCGCCCTGTTCGTCGCCGGCCCCGAATGGCGCGGGCGCGTCGCCGCCGCCTTCGACTGGCGCGAGCCCCAGGCCGCGGCACCGAGCTTCCGCGTCGATGGCTGGATCGACCCGCCGATCTACACCCGCGTGCCGCCGCTGATCGTGACGATGTCGGGCACCCCGAAGGACCCGGTGCAGCGCCTGCGCGCGCCGGTCAATTCCACCCTGATCGTGCGCATCGCCGGCCAGGGCGAGGCGGAGCTGACCCCGAACGCCGCCCTTGTGCCGGTGGCCAAGGACGAGAAGGACACCGCCGGCCGGCCCGCTCCGCAGAGCATCGTGCAGAACGGCGCGAAGGCCAACGAGACCCGCGCGACCCTGCGGGAGGAGCGCTTCCGGCTCGCGGGCGGCACCGCCGAACTCGGCATCGCCACCTCCGGATCGGAGCCGCAGCGCCTCGTGATCGAGACGATCCCCGACCGGCCGCCCGAGGTCAGCCAGGTCGGCGACCTCGAAGTGAACGGGCGCGGCACCTTCAATCTCAGCTACCGCGCCAAGGACGATTACGGCATCGCCGCCGCCGAGGGGCTGGTCGAGCCGGTGAAGCCCGGCCGCTCGCTCGTTCCGGTGCCGAAGATCCCGCTCGCGCTGCCGGCCGACGCCACGGGCGAGACCGACACCAAGACGCTGGTCGACCTCACCGACAATCCCTGGTCCGGCGCACGGGTGAAGCTCACCCTCGTGGTGCGCGACGAGGCCGGGCAGGAGGGCCGCACCGAGACCGCCGAGATCGTGCTGCCGGCCCGTCCCTTCAGCCAGCCGCTCGCCCGCGCGCTCGCCGAGGAGCGCCGCCGCCTCGTCACCGCGCCCGACGCGGACCGCGCCCGCGTCCAGACCGCGCTCGACGCCCTGCGGATCGCGCCGGAGCGCTTCACGCCGCAGCCCGCGATCTTCCTCGGCCTCACCACCGCCGCCAACCGGCTGCGGGCGGCGAAGTCGGACGAGGATCTCACCAACGTCGCCGACCTCCTGTGGGAGATGGCCCTCAAGATCGAGGACGGCGACCTCTCGGATGCCGAGAAGGCCCTGCGCGCCGCCCAGGACCGCCTCAAGGAGGCGATCGAGCGCAACGCCCCGGACGAGGAGGTCAAGAAGCTCACCGAGGATCTGAAACAGGCCCTCGACAAGTTCATGAAGGAGTTCGCCCAGCGGGCGAAGCCGCAGAACCGGCAGCAATCGGAGCGCCAGCAACAGCAGCAGAACGGCCAGACCGTCACGCCCGACGATCTCGAGAAGATGATCAAGGACATGCAGGAGGCGATGCAGCGCGGCGACACGGCGGAAGCCCAGCGCCTGCTCGAACAACTCCGCAACGTGCTCGAAAACCTCCAGAACGCCGAGAACGGCCAGAAGTCCGACGGCGGCATGGCCGAGATGAACCGGCAGCTCGACGAACTCGACAAGATGTCCCGCGAGCAGCAGGACCTGCGCGACGAGACCTACAAGGAAGGCCAGCAGGGCCAGCAGCGTCCCGGCCAGCGCCAGCGACCGCAGCCGGGCCAGCAGCAGGGGCAGCAAGGCCAGCGCGGGCAGCAGCCCGGCCGGCAGGGCGAGGGCCAGGAAGGCCAACAGGAGGGGCAGCAGGGCCGCGGCCAGCAGGGGCAGCGCGGCCAGGGCCAGCAAGGTCAGGGCGGCGGGCAGCAGGGCCAGAACATGGGCCAGCGCCAGCAGGGCCTGCGCGAGCAGCTCCAGGATCTCAAGAACCGGATGAAGCAGCAGGGGCTTCAGGGGGAAGAGGGGCTGGCGGATGCCGAGGAGGCCATGCGCGAGGCCGAGGAATCCCTCGGCCAGGGCCGCAACGGCGACGCGGTGGACGCGCAGGGCCGCGCCCTCGACGGGCTGAAGCGCGGTGCCGAGGGCATGCAGAAGCAGATGCAGCAGATGGCCGAGGGCCAGGAGGGCGAGGGCCAGCAGGAGGGCCAGTCCCAGGGCCGGCAGGGCCGCTCGGGCTCCGCCGACGACGACCCGCTCGGCCGTCCGACCCGTGGGCGCGACCTCTCGAACGGCAACGTGCGGGTGCCCAATGCCGACGAATCCGCGGTCCAGCGCGCCCGCCGGATCATGGAGGAGTTGCGGCGCAAGCTCGGCGACCCCTCGCGCCCGCAGGAAGAACTCGATTACTTCGAGCGTCTGCTCCGCCGGAACTGAACCCCGCCGATCGAACCCCATTTCGGGCCGTGCTCGCGCGGGCACGGCCTCTCACGAGATCAACGACCCATGTCTGCCAACCAGCTTGTTCTCCTCGCCTGCCTCGCCGTGGCCGCCGTGCTGCTCTTGGGCCTCGTCAACATGATGCGGGGCGGCAGCGCCAACGTCTCGCAGAAGCTGATGCGCCTGCGCGTGCTCCTGCAATTCGTCGCGATCATCGTCATCATGGGCGTGGTCTGGTGGCGGGCCGCCTGACCGCCCGACACGGCCGATCTCACTCCTTCGCGCGCTCGAAGGTCACGATGCTGCGGGTCTCGCCCCTGTCGGCCCAGTTCGGCATCACCCGCCAGGGGGTGAGTACCTGCAGCCGGTCGCCGTCGAGCGTGAACATCCGGGTCTGCTGCGTGCCGACCCACTTCGGATCCCAGGCGACGTCGAGATCGGCGGTCCAGCTGTCACCGTCGAGGCGGAATTTTCCGGAGTAGGAGACGAGGGTGCCCATCAGGGCCGCGCGCTCCGCCTCGGTCTCGGCGGGCTTGCGGCCCTCCCCGGTCAGGACGAAGAAGACGCGCTTCTCCGGCGTGAAATAGGCGTAGCCGGTCGGGTGCGCGCCCATCACCGGCAGCTTCTCGCCGTCCTTGCGGACCTCGACCTCGTAGGAGACGAGCTTCCACAGCCCGGTCAGCCGGGCCCCGTCCGCCGCCCGGGCCGGCTGCAGGCCGGCGGCCAGAACCGCTGCGCCCACCATCGCCATCGTCGTCCGCATCGCTTCCCCCCGGCTCCGGCACGTCCCCGACACGGGATCGCCCACCCCAACGCGAGAGGCGCGCGGTGGATGCATGATCGCGGCTCACGCACCCTGCGCGGTCACCGCCTCCGACGGACGCGTCCGTGACGTGACCGGCGATGCCGGCTCCCGACCGGAGTGTGGCGTCGGCGCCCCACCGGGCGGCCAAAAGCGTTGGAGCCGGATGAATCCGCGGGCTGCGTCCGGAGCGGCATGATATTCGAGGCGGGTTGAAACGGACGGACCGCCCGCCGATGAAGTCACCCCTTGCCCGGATTCTCGTCGGCGCCCTGGCCGCTTCGGCTGTCACGGCCACGCAGGCCGCCGATCTCGGCGCCGCCCGGGCTCCCGCTCCGCCGCCCTACTTCGCCCCCGTCCAGCCCTACTCCATCGTCTCCGAGGTCCGCATCGGCGGCTCGGTGCAGGATCCGGGCAGCGCCGAGGGCAAGCTGCCGGGCTTCAGCACCGCGAACGTCAACGGCGAGATCCTGTTCGCCAAGCCGTTGATCACCACCGATCCGTTCTGGCAGGCCTTCGTGCCGCGGCCCACCGTCGGCGGCAGCTACAACACCGGCGGCCGCACCAGCTACGCCTATATCGGCGCCACCTGGACCGTGGATCTCTTCCCCGAGACCCTGAACCGGCGCGTCTTCCTCGAAGGCTTCTTCGGCGGTGCGGCGCATAACGGCTATACCGGCCTGAAGGCGAATGCGCCCTACGGCTTCAACGCGCTGGGCTGCAATCCGCTGTTCCGCGAGGCGGCGGCGCTCGGCTTCCGCATCGACGCGCACTGGAGCGTCATGGCCACCGTCGAGCACATGTCGAATGCCGGCCTGTGCGGCGACAATCGCGGCCTGACCAATTTCGGCGGCAAGCTCGGCTACACCTTCTGACCAAAAGCCGCTTTTGCGGCTTGCCAGAGTTTTACGGGTTGCAAAGACCCGCCGGGCGCGAAACATCGCCCGGCGGGTCTTCTCTTTGAAGAACACTTAAAGGCCCGCGGGAGAGACGCCGTGGTCAAGCTCAACCGCATCTACACCCGCACCGGCGACCAGGGGACGACCGGGCTCGCCAACGGCGAGCGCCGCTCCAAGGCGGACCTGCGGGTGGAGGCCTACGGCACGGTCGACGAGACCAATGCCTGCATCGGCCTCGCCCGCCTCACCGCCGAGCCCGCCCTCGACGCGATGCTGGCGCGCATCCAGAACGACCTGTTCGATCTCGGCGCCGACCTCGCCACCCCGCCGAGCGACACGCCGCTGGGCTACGAGCCCCTGCGGATCGTGCCCGCTCAGGTGCAGCGGCTGGAGGCGGAGATCGACGCGCTCAACGCGAACATCCCGCCGCTGACATCCTTCGTCCTGCCCGGCGGTTCGGCCACGGCCGCCGCGCTCCACCTCGCCCGCACGGTCTGCCGCCGCGCCGAGCGGCTGGTGGTCGCGCTGTCGGGCGTCGAGAGCGAGGCAATTTCGGGGGAAGCCCTGCAATATCTCAACCGGCTGTCGGACTTCCTGTTCGTGGCCTCCCGCGCGGCCAACCGCGACGGCGCCGACGACGTGCTCTGGGTGCCCGGCCAGAACCGGTGAATCGCCGCGGGTCACGCCCCCGATAAGGCGCGTTGACAAGCGGGAAATCGCCTCGTTACGGTCCCGCCGCCCTGACAATCCCATCGATCGCGGTCAAGCGGGTCCGAGAGCCGTCCGTCAAGTGACGCCGGGACTTCGCAGGAGCGGAGGAAAGCGACAGCCATGAAGGTTCTGGTGCCCGTCAAGCGGGTCGTCGATTACAACGTGAAGATCCGCGTCAAGGCCGACGGGTCGGGCGTGGAACTCGCCAACGTCAAGATGTCGATGAACCCCTTCGACGAGATCGCCGTCGAAGAGGCGATCCGTCTGAAGGAAAAGGGCAAGGTCACCGAGATCGTCGCCGTCTCGATCGGCCCGCAGCAGGCCCAGGAGACCCTGCGCACCGCGCTCGCCATGGGCGCCGACCGGGCCATCCTGGTCAAGACCGATGTGAATTGCGAGCCGCTCGCCGTCGCCAAGGTGCTGAAGGCGATCGTCGGACGAGAGAGCCCGAATCTCGTCATCCTCGGCAAGCAGGCGATCGACGACGATTCGAACCAGACCGGCCAGATGCTCGCCGCACTCCTCGGCTGGCCACAGGGCACCTTCGCCTTCAAACTCGAATTCGGCGAGGGCGCGATCGACGTGACCCGCGAGGTCGATGGCGGCCTTCAGACCGTGTCGCTCAAGCTGCCGGCGATCGTCACGACGGATCTGCGCCTCAACGAGCCGCGCTACGCGAGCTTGCCCAACATCATGAAGGCGAAGAAGAAGCCGCTGGAGGAGCTGACTCCGGAGGGGCTCGGGATCGACGTCGCGCCGAAGCTGACCGTGCTCAAGGTCGTCGAGCCGTCGGGCCGGCAGGCGGGCGTCAAGGTCGGCTCCGCGGCCGAGCTGGTGCAGAAGCTCAAGGTCGAAGCCGGCGTGCTCTGATCCCGCTCCGATCCTCGCGGCGCCGCTCCCGGCCTCCGGTCGAGCGGCGCGCCTCCCCTCTTGTCGAGAAGTTTCGCCGATGACCACGCTCCTCTACGTCGAGCACGCCAACGGGCAGATCAAGGACGGTACGCTGAAGGCGCTGACCGCTGCCAAGGAACTGGGCGCGCCCATCCACGCTCTGGTGCTCGGCACCGGCTCGAAGGCGGCGGCCGAGGCTGTGGCCAAGTTCGAGGGCATCGAGACGGTGCTGAATTCCGAGGACGGCGCCTACGACCACGACCTCGCCGAGACGACCGCCGCCCTGATCGCCGCGATCGCCGAGCCCTACGACGCGATCGTCGCCGCCGCCACGACCACGGGCAAGAATACCCTGCCCCGCGTCGCCGCGCTCCTCGACGTCGCCCAGGTCTCCGACATCATCAAGGTCGTCTCGCCCGACACCTTCGAGCGGCCGATCTACGCCGGCAACGCGATCCAGACCGTGCAGTCCGGTGCGGGCAAGCGGGTCATCACCGTGCGCACCGCCGCCTTCAAGCCCGCGGAACCGGGCAGCGCCTCCGCCGCGATCGAGGCGGTCTCGGCGGCCGCGCCCGACGCGCTGGGCGCCGCCTATAAGTCGGAAGAGATCGCCAAGTCCGACCGGCCGGAGCTGGCCTCGGCCAAGTTCATCGTCTCCGGCGGCCGTTCGCTCGGCTCGGCGGAGAAGTTCAAGGAGCTGATCGAGCCGCTGGCCGACGCGCTGGGCGGCGCGGTCGGTGCCTCGCGCGCGGCGGTGGATGCCGGCTACGCCCCGAACGATTGGCAGGTGGGTCAGACCGGCAAGGTGGTGGCGCCCGACCTCTACGTCGCGGTCGGCATCTCCGGCGCGATCCAGCATCTGGCCGGCATGAAGGACTCGAAGGTCATCGTCGCCGTCAACAAGGACGAGGACGCGCCGATCTTCCAAGTGGCGGATTACGGGCTGGTCGGCGACCTGTTTCAGGTCGTGCCGGACTTGCAGGCCGAGATCGCCAAGGCCAAGGATCGTTAGACGCATCGGTAGACGGATCGGTAACGCACCTCGCGACACCGTCGAACCGGCTTGGGCGCCTGCGGCTTGAGCCCGGTTTGACGCATTTGTTGCAGTGCCGCATTCTAGAGGTGCGGTCGAGAGGACGATGCCGCAGCAGGTAGGACGCGATACGGTTATGGGCATCGAGATCAAGACGGTCGGCATCGTCGGTGCCGGCCAGATGGGGAACGGCATCGCGCATGTCTGCGCGACGTCGGGCCTCCAAGTGCGGCTGAACGACCGCGATCCCCAGCGGATCGATGCCGGTCTCGCGCAGATCGACGCGAACCTCACACGTCAGGTCCAGAAGGGAACGCTGAGCGACGAGCAGCGCCGCAGCGCCCTGGATCGCATCGCGGCGGCGCGCAGCTACGACGACCTCGCGCCCTGCGACCTCGTCATCGAGGCGGCGACCGAGGACGAGGCGACCAAGCGCAAGATCTTCCAGGCGCTCTGCCCCTCGCTCAAGCCCGACGCCTTGGTCGCGACCAACACCTCCTCGATCTCGATCACGCGGTTGGCTGCGGCGACCGATCGGCCGGACCGCTTCATCGGCATCCACTTCATGAACCCGGTGCCGGTGATGCAGCTCGTCGAGCTGATTCGCGGCATCGCCACCGAAGATCCGACCTACGAATCGGCCAAGGCCTTCATCGCCAAGCTCGGCAAGACCTCGACCATGTCCGAGGACTTCCCGGCCTTCATCGTCAACCGCATCCTGCTGCCGATGATCAACGAGGCGATCTACACGCTCTACGAGGGCGTGGGTTCGGTCGAGTCGATCGATACCGCGATGCGCCTCGGCGCGAACCACCCGATGGGGCCGCTGCAGCTCGCCGACTTCATCGGCCTCGATACCTGCCTGTCCGTGATGCAGGTGCTCTACGAGGGGCTGGCGGATTCGAAGTACCGCCCCTGCCCGCTGCTGGTGAAGTACGTCGAGGCCGGCTGGCTCGGCCGCAAGACCAAGCGCGGATTCTACGATTACCGCGGCGAGACGCCGATCCCGACGCGCTGAGGCCTCGCGCTGCGAGAGCGCATTCCGACGAAAAAGAAAAAGCCGCCCGAGACATCGTCCCGGGCGGCTTTTCGTGATCGTGCGGCTTGGCCTTACTGAGCCGACTTCTGCGCCGGCTGCGGATAGGCCGGGTTCTCGGCCGGAACGTTGCCGCTGTTGGAGGACGGGGCCTTGTTGACGGAACCCGTGGTTATCTCACGCGAGGATTCCTGGCTCTTGCCGGCGTAATCGGACGTCGTCTCCGCCCGGTTCCAGCTCAGGAGGCCGACTGCGGCCACCGCCAGCAGGACGAGGCTCGCCACCAGCACGTAGAGGACAGGCTTGCCCTTCGCACCCTGGCGGGCATCGGTTTGGGTCTCGATCTGGGCCATGAAATTCCCTCTCTTCCGCCCGACGAAAGGGGCGGCGTCGGCATCGGTTATGCTTGGCCAACGCCGGTCCGGCTCCGAGAGTTCCTGAGTAAGCTGCGCCTTGAGGCTCGTTCCGCATTCGGGACGAAGCTCAAGGTTCTCAGTTCGGCAGCCCTTCTTTCAAACTGCCGGGAACATCTTCGGGATGAGGCTTCAGCGGCCCGTCGTGAGCAGGATCTTGCCCGTGTGGCTGCTGGTTTCCATCAACTCGTGCGCCTTGCGCGCTTCCTCCAGCGGGAAGGTGGCGTGAACGACGGGCCGGATCTTGCCCGCCTCGACCAGCGGCCAGACATCCCGCTTCAACCCCTCGGCGATGGCGGCCTTCGCCTCCTTGGCCTGGGCCCGAAGGGTCGCGCCGGTGATGGTCAGGCGCTTGAGCATGATCGGGGTGAGCGTCAGGTTCTCGGCCTTGAAGCCCTTCATGAAGGCGATCTGGACGAGGCGCCCTTCCACCGCCAGCGAGGCGATGTTCCGCGAGAGGTAAGCCGCTCCGACCATGTCGAGGATCACATCGACCCCCTGACCGTCGGTGAGGCGCTTCACCTCCTCGGCGAAATCGGCCTCGCGGTAGTTGATGGCGGCATCCGCGCCCAGCTCTTCGCAGAACCGGCATTTCTCGGCGGAGCCGGCGGTGGTGAGGACGCGGGCGCCGTGCTGCTTGGCGATCTGGATCGCGGTGGTCCCGATGCCGCTCGACCCGCCATGCACGAGGAAGGTCTCGCCTTTCTGCAGGCGCCCGCGCTGGATCACCGTGGAATAGACGGTGAAGGTGGTCTCGGGCAGGCCGGCGGCCTCCACCAGCGAGAGCGGCCCGGGCTTCTTCAGCACCTGCCCGGCCTCGGCGACGGCGAATTCGGCGTAACCGCCGCTGATGACGAGGGCGCAGACCTCGTCGCCCTCCGAAAAACCCGTCACGCCCTCGCCCAGCGCCGCAATCCGGCCGGCGATCTCGAGGCCCGGAATCTCGGTCGCGCCCTTGGGCGGCGGGTAGCTGCCCTGGCGCTGCATGATGTCGGGCCGGTTGACCCCCGCCGCGACCACTTCGACCAGAACCTGCCCGGCCGCGGGCTCGGGCAGCGGCACGGTCTCGACCGCGATGACCTCAGGACCGCCCGCGCCAGTGAAGCGGATCTGGCGCATGGTCTCGGGCAGGTTTGTGGGCATGGGGTCTCCTCGGACTCACGCGGCGGGTCGGTCGCTCGCAGTTCGGGTCACATGGCGCACGCGACGGGGCGCGTCGAGCGGTGAACCGCCTTCGTCGTCGCGAGCGAACGCGAAGCGATCCGGCGGCGCGACCCTTCCGGACAGGGCCGAGCCCTGGTTCGCGTCGGCCCCGCCGCGCGATGACGCCGGCCACGGCGTGACGACCAACGGAATACCGGACCCGACGGCAAAAAAGTCAGCGGGTGCCGTACATCCGGTCGCCGGCATCGCCGAGGCCCGGCACGATGTAGCCGTGGTCGTTGAGGTGGCTGTCGATGGCTGCGGTCCAGACCGGCACGTCCGGATGCGCCGCCTGGAAGCGGGCGATCCCTTCGGGCGCGGCGAGCAGGCAGACGAAGCGGAGATCCTTCGCGCCCCGGCTCTTCAGCCGCTCCACCGCCGCGACCGCGGAATTGGCGGTGGCGAGCATGGGGTCGAGCACCAGCACGGTCCGGTCGGCCAGATCCGACGGGCTCTTGAAATAATACTCCACCGCCTGGAGCGTGTCGGGATCGCGGTAGAGCCCGACATGGGCGACGCGGGCCGAGGGCATCAGCGAGAGCATGCCGTCGAGAAAGCCGACGCCGGCCCGCAGGATCGGGGCGAGCACGAGCTTCTTGCCGGCGATCCGGCGCCCTTCCATGGGTTGAATCGGCGTCTGGATGGTGACCGGTTCGAGCGGCAGGTCGCGGGTCACCTCATAGGCGAGCAGCATCCCGATCTCGTTGAGGAGTTCGCGGAAACCCTTCGTCGAGCGCTCGCCGTCGCGCATCATCGTCAGCTTGTGCTGGACGAGGGGGTGATCGACCACCGTCACCCGCGCCGCGCCGCCGCTTTCCGCCTGCATCGATACCGTCCCTGTGCCTGTCGTGATCCGGGCCGCACGATGCCACGGGGGGCGGAGGAAGCCGAGACGCGCGGGACGTTTTCTCGCCTGAGCGGATCAATCGAGGAGGGGCGGCGACTTCAGCACCAGCACCGCCCGCTCGGGCAGATCGACGGTGCCGCCGACCGGAACCGGCGGACGCGCGTCGTCGGGGACCGTGCCGGTGTCGCGGGTGGTGTCGAAGACCGGGCGCCATGGGCCGCCGAGTTCCGGCGGCAGGGCGAAGGGGCAGGGCTCCGGCGCCGCGTTCATGAGGATGAGGACGCGCTCCGATCCCTCGATGTCGTTGCTCATCTGCATGCCGAAGGCGCGGCGCTCGCCGTCGCCCCAGGCGGCCGCGTCCATCTCGGTCCCGTCGGGGGAGAGCCAGTGCACGTCCTTCAGGGCCGTCTCGCCGACGCGGCTGCCGACGAGGAAGTGCCGCCGCCTCAAGGAACGGCAGACCCGGCGGAGCGCGGCGAGGTTCGCGACGAACTCGGTGAGCGTCGGATCGGGATCGGTCTCCCAATCCATCCAGCTCAACGCGCCGTCCTGGCAATAGGCGTTGTTGTTGCCGCCTTGCGTGCGGGATCGCTCGTCGCCCATCAGCAGCATCGGCACGCCCTGCGCGAAGAACACGCAGGCCAGCATGTTGCGCTTCTGCCGGGCGCGTAAGGCCAGGATACGGGTATCGTCGGTCGGCCCCTCGACGCCGTAATTGGCCGAGAGGTTGTGGCCGTGGCCGTCGCGGTTCTCCTCGCCGTTGGCCTCGTTGTGCTTCTCCTCGTAGGCCACCACGTCGGCGAGCGTGTAGCCGTCATGCGAGGCGACGAAGTTGATGCTGGCGAGCGGCGAGCGGCCGGAGGGCAGGAAGATCTCGCGCGAGCCGGAGAGTCCCTGAGTCAGCTTGGCGAGCGTGCCGGAATCCCCCCGCCAGAAGCCGCGGAGGTTGTCGCGGAACTGGTCGTTCCACTCGCTCCAGCCATAGGGATAGCCGCCGAGCTGGTAGCCGCCTCCGCCGATATCCCAGGGCTCGGCGATGAGCTTGACCCGCGAGAGAACGGGGTCCTGCTGCACCGCCTGGAAGAAGGCGGCCTGGGGTGAGAAGTCGCTCGGCGCGCGGCCGAGGCTCGTCGCGAGATCGAAGCGGAAACCCGCCACGCCGTAAGCGGTCACCCAGTGGCGCAAGCTGTCGAGCACCATCCGCATCACCCGCGGATGGGCGACGTTCAGGGTGTTGCCGCAGCCGGTACAGTCGATGTTGCGGCGTGGATTGTCGGGGTCGAGCTTGTAGTAGCTCGCATTGTCGATGCCGCGGAAGGCGAGGGTCGGCCCGAGATGATCACCCTCCGCCGTGTGATTGTAGACCACGTCGATCAGGGTCTCGATGCCGGCCGAGGCCAGTTCGCGGATGGCGAAGCGCAGCCCGCTCGCCCCGCCCTCGCCGAGATAGCGCGGCTCCGGCGCGAAGTAGTTGTAGGGCTGGTAGCCCCAGAAATTGACGAGGCCCTTGTCGATCAGGAAGCGGTCGTCGGCGAAGGCCTGGATCGGCAGGAGTTCGAGGGCGGTGACGCCGAGCTTCAAGAGGTGCTCGATGATCGCCGGGTGGGCGAGGCCGAGATAGGTCCCGCGCTCGGCCTCCGACAGCGCCGGATGCGTCCGGGTCAGCGCCTTGACGTGCGCCTCGTAGATCACCGTCTCTTGGAGCGGGCGCGGTGCGGGCAGGGCGATCGCGTCGGGGGTGTCGGGGCGGGCGACCACGCCGCGGGGCACGAACGGAGCGCTGTCGCGCCGGTCCATCTGGTCCTCACGGGCGCCGCCATGGCGATGGCTGTAGAGGGCGTCGTGCCAGCGGATGCGGCCGGCGATCTCGCGGGCATAGGGGTCGAGGACGAGTTTGGCCGGGTTGAAGCGGTGACCGGCCGCCGGATCCCAGGGACCGAACACGCGGTAGGCATATTGCTGCCCCGGCAGAAGGCCGTGGAGATAGCCGTGGAAGACGTCGTCGGTCCGGCAGGGCAGGCGGATCGTGCGCGATTCGTGACGCGCCCCGGGATCGAACAGGCAAAGATCGACCCGGGTCGCGTTCTGCGAGAAGAGGGCGAAGTTGACGCCGCGGCCGTCGAAATGCGCGCCAAGCGGTGTCGGCAGGCCCTCCTCGATGACAATCATTCCGGTCTTTCGTGAAGTGGGCCCAAAATGAAAGGCCACGCTTCGACTGAGGCCGATTCGTCGCCGAGGCGGAAGCCCCGCTCTACTCCGCCGCCGCCGCCGTCGTGCTCGGCGGCTCGCGCTCGACGGTGCGGAAGGTCTCCAGCTCCACCATGAAGCAGCGGGCCCACCAATCCACGTCCTCGCGCCGCATGCGGTCCGCCATCGGCTTCCAGCGCTCCAGGCGCTCGCCGCGGGGCATGTAGAGCGCCTGCCGGATCGCCTCGGCGACCTCGAAGCGGTCGTAGGGATTCACGAGCAGCGCCTCGGGCAACTGCCGGGCTGCGCCTGCGAATTTCGAGAGGACGAGGACGCCGGGATCCTCCTCGCTCTGGGCGACGACGTATTCCTTGGCCACCAAGTTCATGCCGTCGCGCATGGGCGTGACGAGGCCGACGCGGGCGGCCCGGTAGAGCCCGGCGAGAACGGGGCGCGGATAGGCCTTGGTGACGTATTGGATCGGTGTCCAGGCCGGCTCGCCGAGCATGCCGTTGATGTCGCCGACCTTCTCGTTCACCTCGCGCGAGAGCTGCTCGTATTCCGGCACCTCACTGCGGGATTTCGGCGTGATCTGGATGTAGACGACGTTGCCGCGCTGGTCCGGATTCGAGGCGAAGAAGCGGTCCACCGCCTCCATGCGCTCGGGCACGCCCTTCGAGTAGTCGAGCCGATCGACGCCGATGAGCAGCTTGCGGGTGCGCAGGCCCGCCATGGTCTCGCGCACCACCTTGTTGGAGCCGGCCTTGTCGGCGGCCTCCTTGAAGCTGGCGACATCGATGCCGATGGGGAAGCTGCGGATCCGCGTGCGCCGCCCGTCCACCATCATCGAGCCGCCGCCGAGCGGGATCGCCCGCATCGTGTCGATGAAGTTGCGCGAGAGGTTCTGCACGTCGGCATCGGTCTGCAGGCCGATCAGGTCGTAATCGGCTATGGCGCGCAGCAGCTCGTTGCTGGCGGGCAGGGTGTTGAACACGTCGGCGGCGGGCCACGGGATGTGGTGGAAGTAGCCGATCGGGTTGGCGATACCCTGGCCGCGCAGCTCGCTCGCCAGCGGCAGCAGATGGTAGTCGTGGACCCAGATCAGGTCGTCCGGCTCGACGAGCTTGGCGAGCGCCTGGGCGAAGGTCTGGTTGACGCGCTGGTAGCCGGCATAATCCGAGCGGGAGAACGTCCCGAGCCCGATCCGGTAATGCATGATCGGCCAGAGCGCCCGGTTGGCAAAGCCGGCGTAGTACTCGCGGTGGTCTTGCGGCGAGAGGTCGAGGACGGCGTACTGGATCGATCCGCGGTCGATCAGTTCCGGCTCGGTGCTCGGGTTGTCGCGGATGTTCCCGCTCCAGCCGAACCACAACCCCTCGTAGGAGGAGAAAGCTTCCTTGACCGCAACGGCGAGTCCCCCTGCGGAGACCGCATCCTTACCCTCGGCGGGTACGGCAACACGGTTGGAGACGATGATCAGACGTGCCACGAACCCGGCTCCGGTCCTTGCTGGGGCCGGCACGCGGCGCGCGCCAGCCGAAGGGTCTTGCGTCTGGGTGAAAACGCGCGGAAGCCTGGCGCGATCCGTCGAGATGCAGCCAAACGCATCCCCCCCTGCAGGTCAAGCGGGCGGACCGACGATGTTACCGCTGTTCGATCCCGCATCCGCCCGACCGGCCCCCACGCCTTCCCGCGTTCCCCGCAGTGCAGCAGAGCCGCCGCAACCATGCAAGGGCCAAGCTGAATAGGCGATGACATCCGGTCCTGAACCGGCCTGGGGCCGGAGAGCATGATCGACGCTGGTATCGGCATCGGAGCGGCGGCGCTTCCTCGCTTGTTCTGACTTCCGTTCGCGGAAGGCCGTTCGTTCGGCGACCGCGGCCCGGAAGGGTGTCGTGAAACGGAACTCCGCGAGGCAGCCAACGGTTCTCCGGCCACGTTAATCGCAGATCGAAGCGCATCCGCGCCGGTCCAGCGACCTTGACCAGCCATCCTGCCCGGAGACAAGCCCATGACATCGTCCGCGTCCCCAGATCCCGTCGGCGGCCCCAGGGCGGCCGACACCAAGGCCGACCTGGAGGATCTGCGCCACGACGTGGAAGACACCGCAAGTCTGGCGGCCGAGCGCGGCAAGGGGCTCGCCGCGGCCGCGCGCCAGCAGGCCCTCTCCTACGTCGACGACCGCAAGGGCGAGGCGGCCCGTTCCGTCTCGGACCTCGCCAAGTCCCTGCGCGATTCAGGCAAGACCTTCGACGATCGCCCCAACATCCGCGCCTTCTTCGACAGCGCGGCGGAAGGGCTCGACGACCTCGCCGGCTCGATCGAGCGGCGCAGCCTCGAGGACTTCTACCGTCAGGCGGAAACCTACGCCCGGCGCTCCCCGGTGACGGTGGCGGTCGGCGCGTTCGCGGCGGGCTTCCTGCTGTCGCGCTTCGTCAAGGCGTCGGGCAGCGCCGAGACGGACCACGCCTACGACGACTACCGGGTCTGAAGGGACGCGCCATGACAGGCCCCAACCCCTCCCCTCCCCCCTCCTCGATCCAAGCCCTCGTCGCCGATGCCCTGCGCGAGGCGAGTGAGCTTGCCAGCAAGGAGATCGCCCTCTTCCGCACGGAGATGACGAACAACGTCCGCTCGTTGTTCATCGGCCTCGCGATGATGGTGCTGGCCGCGGTGTTCGCGGTCACGGCGATGCTGGTGCTCATCGGCGCGCTCGTGAAGTTCGTCGCGACCCTCGTGGGGTCCGAATGGCTCGCGGCCCTGCTGGTGGGCGGCGGCATGCTGCTCGTGGCCGTCGTGCTCGGCGTCATCGGCGCCCGGGCGATGTCGCTGTCCAACCTCGCGCCGACCCGGACCTCGCGGCAGGTCCGGCAGGATGCCCGCGCGCTGACGGAAAGGGTTTCGGGATGAGCGAATCGATCTCTGATCTCGAGAAGGACATCGAGCAGAGCCGTGCCCGTCTCGATGAGACCATCGACCGGATCCAGGGGCGCCTGAACGCGTCGAGCCTCGTCGACGAGATGCTCGGTTCGGCCCGGCAGACGCCCTATAGCGGCTTCTACGACGACGCCCTGCTGGCGGTGCGGCGCAACCCCGTGCCGGTGCTGCTGATCGCGGCCGGCGTCGGCCTCCTGCTCAACGGCATGCGGACCGTCCGCCGTCCCTCTCCCTCCCGTGCCGTGGTGCCGGTGGAGGCCAAGCCCGTCATCGTGACGGGGGCCGACCGCACCTACGACCCCGACGCCCCCGGCGGGCGCCCCCTCCACGATCTGCCGCCTGAGCGTCAGGTCTGACCCCTCATCTCAGGCCGCGCGCGGAACGCCCCGCGCCGACGGCCGACCAGGAAACGGAGTCCATCATGAGCCAAGGCCCCAACCATCAAGGCCCTGTCACCACGCCGCCCTCCGGCGCGCCGGTGGAGACCCTGCCCGAGAACATCGCCGCCCGCTCCGGCATGCCCCGCGAGTCCGGCGTCGAGCACAATCTGCACGACATCTCCGACCGGGCGACCGCGCAGGGCCGCGACGCCAATGCCCGCCTGCAAGCCGGCCTGCAGGATACGACCGAACAGGCGCGGGAAGGCGCACGCAACCTGCGCGACCAGGCCGCGGACCGGGCTTCCGAGCTGAAGAACCGCGTGAGCGAGGCCGCCGATTCCACCCGCGCCCAGGCCAGCGACACGGTGCGCGCCGCCCGCGAACGGGCGGGCGAGACCTACGAGGATGCCCGCTCCTGGGTCGAGGACCGCTACGAGACGCAGCGCCAACGCGCCGCCGACCTTGCGGATCGCGGCTATCGCCGCCTGCACGAGGGCCGCACCGCTACGGAGCACTTCGTCTCCGAGAACCCGCTCCTCGTCGGCGTGGTCGGCCTTGCCGCCGGCCTGCTGCTCGGCGCGCTCCTGCCGCGCACCCGCCAGGAAGACCGGGCGCTCGGCCCCTATGCCGACGACCTGCGCGACCAGGGCATTCGCTACGCCCGCGACCTGACCCATCGCGGCCGCGCCTTCGTCGAGACGGCGCTCGATCCCGAAAACCTCGATGCGGCGGTCAAGCGCGCGAGCGCGGAAGGCGGCCCGCAGAGTGGTCAGCAGGGCGGACCGGCGACCGCCCAAGCGACCGGCTCGCGGCCCGGCTTCAACGAGACCGGACGGCCGGCGCAGAATCTGTAAGGGACAAGCGCGGGTCTTCCCCTCTCCCTGCACCCTGTCATGCGGGCCGGGAGCGGAGACCACGCCGGGGCATGGGGACGGTTCTCGACGAGGCTCGTCGGAACCGCCCCCTCACCTTCGGCCGCCGCCTCGCTTTGCCGACGATCCAAGTCGGGCCTGCCCGACTTGGGCCACGTGGATCAGAACTCGGGAACACCCGAGCTCTGTGGGCGTCAAAGCCCTCTCCTCGCACAGCGGGGCGAGGGGATGCTCTTCAAGGAGAGAATCGCCCTCCCGCCTCAAGCATCGTCCTGGATCCCCCAGATCCAGGACGATGCTTGAGGCTCTTGTTTTCGCATCATCTTTTTTCCGAAAGCCGGCAACCACCTTTCGGGACGATGCTCTGGCGCCTCACCCGAAATGCCGGGCCAGCGTTTCGCGAACCGCCTCGACCATCCGTTCCACCGGCACCGACACCTGGGCCGGGCGGGCGGCCTTCCATTCGGCATTGCTGGCGATGGCTTCGGCCGCGCGGGCACCCGCGATCAGATCCTTGATCTGGACCTCGCCGGCCTCGCGCTCGTTCGAGCCCTGGATGACGACGGCCGGCGCGCGGCGGCGGTCGGCGTATTTCATCTGCGCCTTCATCCCGGCCGCACCCAGATAGAGTTCGGCCCGGATGTTGTCCGCGCGCAGCCGCGCGACCAGCGCCTGATACTCGGCGATGTTCTCGCGATCGAGCACCAGCACCACGACCGGGCCGGGTTTGGCTGCGCCTTCCACCAGCGGGCTCTTGGTCAGCCGCAGGGCCGAGAACAGCCGCGAGACGCCGATGGAGAAGCCGGTCGCCGGCACCGGCTCGCTGCGGAAGCGACCGACGAGGCCGTCATAGCGACCGCCGCCCGCCACCGAGCCGAAGCGGACGGTCTGGCCGTCCTCGTTGGTGACGGGGAACGTCAGCTCCGCCTCGTAGACGGGGCCGGTATAGTATTCGAGACCGCGCACCACGGAGGGGTCGGCCCGCACCCGGTCATGGCCGTAGCCCGCCGCCTCGCAGAGCCGCATGATCGCGTGGAGTTCGGCGATGCCCTCGCGGCCGGTCTCGGAGGTGCCGACGACCTCCTGCCAGGAGCCGAAGAACTTTTCCCAGAACGCCATCCGGTCGGCGCCCTCGTGCGGGCTCGCCTCGAAGCCGACATAGGCGAGGATGCGCTCGATGGCGTCGTCGCCAAGCCCGGCGCCCTTGGTGAAGTCGCCGCTCTCGTCCTTGCGGCCGGGGCCGAGCAGGAGGCGAACGCCGTCGGCGCCGAGGCGGTCGAGCTTGTCGATGGCGCGCAGCACGGTGAGCCGCTGGCCGGCCTTGTCGGCCCCCGCGAGGCCGATCGCCTCCATCACGCCGTCGAGCACCTTGCGGTTGTTGACCTTGACGACGTACTGGCCGGCGAGCCCGAGGCGCTCCAGCGTGTCGGCCATCAGCATGCAGGTCTCGGCATCGGCCGCGACGCTGCCCGCGCCGACGATGTCGGCATCGAACTGCATGAACTGGCGGAAGCGGCCCGGCCCCGGCTTCTCGTTGCGGAAGACGTAGCCCGCCCGGTAGCTGCGATAGGGCTTCGGGATCGCGTCGAAGTTCTCGGCGACATGGCGGGCGAGCGGCGCGGTGAGATCGTAGCGCAGCGAGAGCCACTGCTCGTCGTCGTCCTGGAACGAGAACACGCCCTCGTTCGGTCGGTCGAGGTCGGGCAGAAACTTTCCCAGCGTCTCGGTGTACTCGACGAAGGGGGTCTCCAGCGCCTCGAAGCCGTAGAGTTCGAAGGTCTGCCGGATCGTGTCGAGCATCCGCCCCTGGGCCAGGATGTCGGCCTCCGTGCGGTCGGGGAAGCCGCGCGGCAGGCGGGGTTTCAGGGTGTCGGCCTTGGCCATGTCGTCGCCGATCGAGCGGGATGGGTCGGAAATGAGGTCCGGCTCTATCGCAGCCGCGGGCGGGGCGGCAACCCGATGGTGCGTTAGAAGAGCCGGCTGCCGTCCGGCACCGGGTGGTCGGGGGCGAACAGCACGACGGCGCCGGCCGGGTCGGCAAAGCCGAGCGTCAGCACCTCCGACAGGAACTTGCCGATCTGGCGCGGCGGGAAGTTCACCACCGCCGCGACCTGCCGGCCGACCAGGGTGTCGGGCCCGTAATGCTCGGTGATTTGCGCGCTGGAGCGCTTGGCACCGATCACCGGCCCGAAATCGATGACGAGTTTGATCGCGGGTTTGCGCGCCTCGGGGAAAGGCTCGGCGGAGACGACGGTGCCGACGCGGATATCGACGGCGAGGAAGGCGTCGAACCCGATCGTTTCGGATGCCGGGGCGGTGGGATCGTGGCTGACATGCATGGGGCGGTCGGAAAACGGGCTGGAGGGTCGGTGCGGGCTTTTACGAAAGCCGCCGACATTCTCCAATCCGCCCCCTCATCCTGAGGGACCCGCGTCAGGATGCGGGGCGTGAGGGCCCCCCGCCGAACGCGGACTCAGAGCGTGAAGCGGTAGGCCAGCAGGGCGGCGAGGCTGAGCACGGCGAGCGGGATCTGAGCCGGCCGCAGGCGCTCGAAGAACAGGGGCGCCTCGCCGCGGCGGCGGCGATGGGATCGAGGATCGTGATCGCGGTGAAGCCCGCGATCACCAGCATCAGTGCGAGGTTGGGAGAGCCGAGGGCGGAGGCGACGAGGGCCCAGAACCCAGGGAGAACAGGCCGAGCATGGTGGCGATCTGCGCCAGCGTCGCCCCGCCCCCGGGGCAACGCTCACCGCCGCCGGCCGCGCAACCCGGCTATCGTGGTGCGAGCCAGCGCTGGAAGCCGTCGGCGTAATCGTTGGCGGCCCGGTCGAACTGGTCGTCGGCCCCGGCCGACACCATGACGGCATCCACCAGCGCGACCGCGCCCTGGCCGGCGGGGCGGGTGCCGATCGCGCCCCGGTACGTCGTCAGCAGCGCACCCGAGCGCGCGTCGACCACGGCGATGTCGGCCTGCACGCTCGGATGGCCGCCGATGAGCACCCGCTGCGCCGCGGAGGGGATGTCGACCCGGTTGATCGTGGCGACGAGCCGCACCGGCCGGGTGCCCTCGGGCCGTTGCGCGACCGCGCGCTCCAGGGCGCGCTTGAGGCGACCGGCGGCGAGGTCGCGCAGATGGGCGCGGGCCTCCGGCGTCGCGGTCAGGGCCGGATCGGTCTGCGACAGGCCGCGGGCGCGCAGGTAATCGTCTTCGGCGGCGCTCCAGCGGATCGCGGCCTCGGGCGGGATGCGAACCTCCATGCTGGTGAAGCGCAGGTTGGCGGTCTCCTGCGGGGAGAGCGTATTGGGCGCGACGGTGGTGCAGGCGGACAGGCCGAGCGCCAGGAGAAGCGCGGCAAAGGTCGGACGGCGGAACATCGGCAAGGCTCGGGTCGGCAGCCAAAATCGGCTGCACCGGCGCGCTAGCACAGCCGTTGCGCGAGCCCTGCGGCCGACAGGTCACAAGGCGGCCAAAAACAAACAAATGATCGAAAATAAAAAACCCCGGGGCCGTCGGCTCCGGGGTTTTGCTCAGAGAATGCGAGAATCTGATCGAAAGCTGTCCCCGAAGGAGCGCCTCAGGAGGCGAGCGGTGCGCCCGGCTGGCCGCCCTGGGCCTGGGCTTCCATCATCTTCTGCTGATAGAGGCCGACGAAATCGATCGGGTCGATGTAGAGCGGCGGGAAGCCGCCGTTGCGCACGGCCTCGGCGACGATCTGGCGCGCGAACGGGAAGAGCAGGCGCGGGCACTCGATCATCACCGCCGGATGGATCTGCTCCTGCGGGATGTTGCGCATGCGGAAGATGCCGGCGTACTTCAGCTCGAAGGCGAACAGCACCTCGTTCTGGATCTTGGCATCGCCCTCGAGCGTCAGCTCGACCTCGAAGTCGGCCTCGGCGATCTGCTGGGCGTTGACGTTGACCTGAATGTTGATCTGAGGGCCGCCCTCCTGCGGCTGCAGGGAGCGCGGCGCGTTCGGGTTCTCGAAGGAAAGATCCTTGGCGTATTGCGCCAGTGCGTTGATCGCGGGCGCGAGATCCTGGCCCTGCGCGCCGTTGCCGTTCGGTGCCGCGGTATCGGCCATGGCGTCTCTCCTTCTTGCGTCGTCTTCGGCGCGCACGTGTCCCGCGCAAAGAGCGCCCCTCCGGCGCGGGCTGCGGCTACCATGCCCGTATCCAGCGAACAAGCCGAACCGAAGCAATCGCCCCGGCCCGCGCGAGGCTTCGAAGCCCGGTTCTGCGGCTCTCGCCGGGGAGCGCGTGAATGGGACGCGGACGCTCGTCTTGCGCGTTTCCCTGGAATACCTCGCAGGTCCGCCCATATGACGTTAAGGTCACGGACTTCGAACAGTCGGAGACACTCAGACCCAAGCGCCTACCAAGGTCTCCGTTCCCGGGTCGATCCCCGCGCCGCCCTCGGCTAAGAGCCGGTCTTGCGAACCCCTCTCCGGCTCCGGTCGGGAGCCTCGCGAAACCATCTCCCGGAGCGCGGCGAGCGGGATCAGGGGGCGGAGCTTTCCCGTCCAGGTGGCCTTACGGGTGCCGGACTCACGTGTGCGACGGTCACGATTCGGATCGGTGATGCAGGATTCCTTCGACGCAACCACTCTGATTTTCCTGGCGCTGGCCGTCTTCGTGATCTGGCGGTTGCGCTCGGTCCTGGGCCAGAAGACCGGTACCGAGCGCTCGCCCTTCCGGCCGGTGGAGCGCAACCGCACCGAGCCGCCGGGCGGCCGCGGTGAGGGCGACAACGTGGTGCGCCTGCCCGGCGCCGACCGTAGCCCGGCGGGCGCGGCGGCGGTGCAGACCGCGACCCGCGACTGGCGCGGCATCGCCGAGCCGGGCTCGGCGGTCGCCCGCGGCCTCGAGCAGGTGGTGCAGCTCGAACCGACCTTCGAGCCCCGCGCCTTCCTCGAGGGAGCCAAGGGCGCCTACGAGACCATCGTCACCGCCTTCGCCAAGGGGGACCGCAAGACCTTGCGCGCGCTCCTCTCGCGGGAGGTCTGCGAGGGCTTCGAGCGGGCGATCTCCGAGCGCGAGAAGCGCAACGAGACGGCGGAGACGACCTTCATCTCCATCGACAAGGCGGAGATCGCCGCCGTCGAGGTGAAGAACCGTGCCGCCCAGATCACCGTGCGCTTCCTCTCGAACCTTATCACCGCCACGCGCGACGCGGACGGCAAGGTGATCGACGGCCATGCCGAGACCGGCGTCGAGGTGCCCGACGTGTGGACCTTCGCCCGCACGCTCGGCTCGCGCGACCCGAACTGGCAACTCGTCGCCACCGACGCGGGCGGCTAATCGTTTCGCCTCATGCCGTGTTTGCGCGTTTCCCTTCCGGCCGCAGCGGTCCTCGCCGCTGCGGCCGTTTCCATTCCCGCCGGACCCTCGCACGCGGCTGAAGCGTTGCGCGTCCCTCCCCCGGTGGCGGGCGCCGTGCTGGAGCCAGTCTCCCTCGCCGCCCTGCCCGGCTGGCGCGAGGATGACGGGGCGGCGTCCCTCGACGCCTTCCGCCGCACCTGCGCCGGGCCCGGCCCCAATCCGCCCCAGATCGAGGGCGTGACGGGCTCGCCCGCCGACCTCGCGGCGGCCTGCGCCGCCGCAGCCGAGGTGAGGCCGAACGAGGCAAAAAAATTCTTCGAGGCGCGGTTCTCCGCCTACCGCATCGTCCGACCGGCGTCCGGAACGGAGCCTGAGCGCCGGGTCGGCTTCCTCACCGGCTATTTCGAGCCCGAGCTGACGGGGTCGCTCGAGCCGGGGCCCGGCTATACCGCACCCGTGCTGGCCCGGCCGGACGATCTCGTCAGCCTCGCTCCCGGCGAGACGGTGCCGGGGCTCGATCCGCTCTACCGGGCGGGCCGGCGCACCGAGACCGGGCTCGTCCCCTATCCCGAGCGCGCGGCGATCGAGGATGGGGCACTCGGCGAGCGGACCCGGCCGCTGCTGTGGCTGCGCGACGCCGTGGACCTCTTCGTGTTGCAGGTGCAGGGGTCCGGGCGGGTCCGCCTGCCCGATGGGCGCGGCATGCGGGTGCTCTACGACGGCAAGAACGGCCAGCCCTACACCTCGATCGGCAAGCTGCTCGTCAACGAGGGCCACCTGCCGATCAACGGGCTGAGCCTGGAGCGCTGGACGGCGTGGCTGCGGGCCAACCCCGATCATGCCCGCCGATTGATGCGGATGAACGCGTCCTACATCTTCTTCCGGATCGAGCCGGTGACCGACCCCGCCCTCGGGCCGCCCGGCGCCGCCGGCGTACCGCTGAGCCCGGGGCGCAGCATGGCCGTCGACGGGAACCTCTGGCGCTACGGCCTGCCGTTCTGGCTGGAAGGCAAGCTGCCGGGCCAGCCCGGCCGCGGCCATCTGGTCGTCGCCGCCGATACCGGTTCGGCCATCGTCGGCCCGGCGCGCGGCGACCTCTATGTCGGCACCGGCGCTGCCGCCGGACGGGCGGCGGGCGACCTGCACGACCGGATGGGCTTCGTGGTGCTGATCCCGAAGCCCGCCCCGGATGGCGCTGCCAAGGACGCGGCTGCACCGGAGGCCGCTGCCGGAGAGGCACGGCCGTGAGCGCGCGACCGCCGCGGCGCTCGCGCCTGCTCTCGCGCGAGGAGGCGCATCTCTGGGGCGAGATCGCCAAGCTGATCACGCCCCTGCGGGGTCGCGCCAAGCCGAAAAAGCCCGCTCAGAAGGGCGCCGAACAGCCCGCGCCGCCGGTCGCCGGTCCTGCGGCGAAGGTTGCCGAGCCAGCTCCGACGCCTGCCGCCAAGCCTGCCTGGAAACCCACCTCCCCTCCCCCGGCCGCCCCCACCAAGCCTGTCCCACCCAAGCCTGGCCCTCCCAAGCCTGGCCCTCTCGTCTCCCTGTCGCGAGCCGCGTCGAAGCCGCTCAAGCTCGGCGACCTCGCTCCCGAGATCGCCCGAGCCAGCGCCGCGCCCACTCCCCCCCTTCCCCCAGCGTCCCTGGGGGCGCCGGGTCTGGAGCGGCGGGAGCGGCGCGGGTTGGAGCGGGGTACGCTGACGATCGAGGCACGCATCGATCTGCACGGGTTGTATCAGGCGGAGGCGCATGCGGCCCTGGTCGGCTTCCTGCTACGCTCCCGCGCGGCGGGGCATGCCCGCGTGCTCGTGGTGACCGGCAAGGGCGGCGAGGATTTCGGCGGTCGCGACCGCGCCGGCTTCTCCGAGCGCGGCGTGCTCCGCCGCAGCGTGCCGCACTGGCTGCGGGGCCCGGAATTGCGCGGCCTCGTGCTCGGTTTCGAGGAGGCGGCCCGCCACCACGGTGGAGGCGGCGCCCTCTACGTGCGCCTGCGGCGGCGGTAGGCCGACTCGCCAAACCCTAAGATGGAAATCGGCGGGCGGGGTCTTGAGCTGGGTGGCGAAACGCGCTACTGAACGATGCTCTCCCATTGCAGCCGTGTCGCATTCCGAGGTCTTTCTGACCGAGCGGAACCGATGCGCGGGCCGGGCCGCGCGCCCGCGACGGCTACGGACCCCGGGGCGCTTCCCCAGCGCCCGGCTCTGCTCCCGAACCGGCCGACCATTCCCCGCCCTTCGTTGGTTGCATCTCCCCACATGACGTCACAGAACGACGCTCTCACCCCCGTTGAAGCTCCGGCGGAAGCCGTCGTCGCGCCGGCCGATCTCGTCGCCCGGCGTGAGGTGAAGCTTCAGGACCTCAAGTCCAAATCGCCGACCGAGCTCACGGCCTTCGCGGAGGAGGTCGATGTCGAGAACGCCTCGACCATGCGTAAGCAGGAGCTGATGTTCGCGATCCTCAAGCAGCTCGCGGCCAACGAGACCGAGATCATCGGCGCCGGCACGGTCGAGGTGCTCCAGGACGGGTTCGGCTTCCTGCGCTCGCACGATTCGAACTATCTGCCCGGCCCGGACGACATCTACATCTCGCCGACCCAGATCCGCCGCTTCGGCCTGCGCACGGGCGACACCGTCGAGGGCCCGATCCGCGGCCCCAAGGACGGCGAGCGCTATTTCGCGCTGCTCAAGGTCAACACGATCAACTTCGAGAACCCGGAGAAGATCAAGCACAAGGTCCACTTCGACAACCTGACGCCGCTGTTCCCGACGCAGCGCTTCAAGCTCGAACTCGACAATCCGCCGAAAAAAGACTTCAGCCCCCGGATCATCGACATCGTCTCGCCGATCGGCAAGGGCCAGCGCGCGCTGATCGTCGCGCCGCCGCGCACCGGCAAGACCGTGCTGATGCAGAACATCGCGCAGTCGATCACGATCAACCATCCGGAATGCTACCTCATCGTGCTGCTCATCGACGAGCGCCCGGAAGAGGTGACCGACATGATCCGCTCGGTGAAGGGCGAGGTCATCGCCTCGACCTTCGACGAGCCGGCCACCCGCCACGTGCAGGTCGCCGAGATGGTGATCGAGAAGGCCAAGCGCTTGGTCGAGCACGGCCGCGACGTGGTGATCCTCCTCGACTCCATCACCCGCCTCGGCCGCGCCTACAACACGGTGGTGCCGTCCTCCGGCAAGGTGCTGACCGGCGGTGTCGATGCCAACGCCCTGCAGCGGCCCAAGCGCTTCTTCGGCGCGGCCCGCAACATCGAGGAGGGCGGCTCGCTCTCCATCATCGCGACCGCGCTGATCGACACCGGCTCGCGCATGGACGAGGTGATCTTCGAGGAGTTCAAGGGCACCGGCAACTCCGAGATCATTCTCGACCGCAAGGTCTCCGACAAGCGCATCTTCCCGGCCATCGACATCACCCGCTCCGGCACCCGTAAGGAAGAGCTGCTGGTGCCGCCGGACGCGCTCAAGAAGACTTACGTCCTGCGCCGCATCCTCAACCCGATGGGCGTCACCGACGCGATCGAGTTCCTGATGGACAAGCTGCGCCAGACGAAGAGCAACGGCGACTTCTTCGACTCGATGAACACGTAAGGCGAGGCACCTCGCCGAGGCTTTTTGCCGAGAGGCCGGCCGACACGATCGGCCGGCCTTTTTTTATTTCGGACCGTATCGCGCGAAGGGCTGGTTCGGGCACAGTGCGGCCCGGATGACAAAGGGCCTTCGCCGATCCGGTCCGGCCGGTATCGACGAAGTCACGATCCTGCCGGAGGCGACGCGCCCGGTATGTGAAATTGTGCAGTCATTGCAAAATCTTCGACCCATCCGAACCTTCGCTTGCGTCTGACGTTGGCCCGCCGTCACTGCCTTTCGAGGCGGTTCTGTTCGGAGACGGCGCATGGCAACCCGCAACGTATCGGATCTCGTGGTCGAGACGCTCCAGCAGGCGGGCGTGCGCCGCGTCTACGGCCTCGTCGGCGACAGCCTGAACGGAATCACCGAGGCGATCCGCGCCCGCGGCGTCATCGATTGGGTTCATGTCCGTCACGAGGAAGTCGCCGCCTTCGCCGCCGCAGGCGAGGCGCAGGTGACGGGTGAACTCGCGGTCTGCGCCGGCTCCTGCGGACCGGGCAACCTCCATCTCATCAATGGCCTGTTCGACGCCCACCGCACCCGCACGCCGGTCCTGGCGATCGCCGCGCATATCCCGTCGAGCGAGATCGGCCTCAACTACTTCCAGGCGACGCGGCCCGAGGAGCTGTTCCGCGATTGCAGCCATTTCTGCGAGACGGTCTCGGACCCGGAGCAACTGCCCAACGTCCTGGAAGCGGCGATCCGCTCGGCCGTCGGCAAGCGCGGCGTCGCCGTGGTGGTCATCCCCGGAACCGTCGCTCTGAAGGAAGCGCCCAAGCGCGCATTGTCCGCCCCCGCGACGCTGCGCCCCCGCGCACCGGTCACGGTTCCGCCCGCCGATGAACTCGACCGCTTGGCGGACCTCCTCAACGGATCCAAGAAAATCACGCTTCTATGCGGACGCGGCTGCGCCGGTGCGCACGCGCCGCTGATGCGGCTGGCCGAACGTCTCAAGAGCCCGATCGTCCATGCGCTCGGCGGCAAGGAGCATGTCGAGCACGACAACCCCTACGATGTCGGGATGACCGGGCTGATCGGGTTCAGTTCGGGCTATGCGGCGATGGAAGCCTGCGAGACCCTGCTGATGCTGGGGACCGACTTCCCCTACCGCCAGTTCTACCCCGAACACGCCAAGATCGCGCAGGTCGATCTGCGTCCGGAGAATCTCGGCAAGCGCTGCCGGCTCGAACTCGGTCTCGTCGGCGATGTCGCCGCCACCATCGACGCCCTTCTGCCACGCCTGACCGGCAACGACAGCGGGCGCCATCTGGAGTCCAGCCTCAAGCATTACGCCAAGGCGCGCGAGGATCTCGACGATCTCGCCACCGGCAAGCCGGGGCGTAAGCCGATCCACCCGCAATACCTCACTCGGCTCCTCAGCGAGGCGGCCACCGATAACGCGGTGTTCACGGCCGATGTCGGCACGCCCACAGTCTGGGCGGCGCGCTACCTCGCCATGACGGCTGGGCGGCGCCTGATCGGTTCCTGGGCGCACGGCTCGATGGCGAACGCCCTGCCGCACGCCATCGGCATCCAGGCGGCGAGCCCCGGCCGGCAGGTGATCTCGCTGTCGGGCGATGGCGGCTTCGCGATGCTGATGGGCGACATCCTCACCCTGACGCAGGAAAAGCTGCCGGTGAAGGTCGTCATCTACAACAACGGCACGCTCGGCTTCGTCGAGTTGGAGATGAAGGCCGCGGGCTATCTGGAGACCGGCGTCACGCTCGAAAACCCGGATTTCGCCGCCATGGCCCGCGCCATCGGCATCCATGCCTACCGGGTCGAGGATCCGGGCGACTTGGAAGGCGCGATCCAGGATGTTCTGTCCCATCCCGGCCCGGCCCTCCTCGACGTGGTGACGAACCGGCAGGAGCTGGCGATGCCGCCGAAGCTTCAGGCCGAGCAGGTGAAGGGTTTCAGTCTTTACGCGCTCCAAGCCGTGATGAACGGACGCGGCGACGCGATCCTCGATCTGGCCAAGACCAACTTGCTGCGCTGAATCCATCGCGCCGCAGCGCGCCCTCAGGCGAGACGCGCGCTGCCGGCCCGGACGTTGCCGGCCCACCGTACCGAGCCGAAACCGCAAGGACGGCCCGAGCGAGAGCGGCGATGCTCAATCCTCTTGTTTTTGCATCATCCTTTTCCGAAAGCCGGCAACCACCTTTCGGGATGATGCGCTAAGCCTTGGGAATTCTCGGCGGCGATACGATTCAGCCGCTGCGCCCGGCTTCCGCGCCGAGGCCGCGCTGCGCCTTCGAGCGCAGGCGCTTGTTCTGAAAGACCAGTGTGACGGTGCCGCCGCTGCCGCGGTCAGACCAGAGATAGGTCTCGAAGGTGCCGACCCCGGGTATGGTCGTGGTGGCGTCGATGGTGCCGCGGCAGCCGAGCAGGCCCTCGGCCTCGGACAGACGCATCTCGGCCTGAAGCAGATCGAAGGCGCCGAGGCTGACCGGGCACTGGGTCCGCTCCGTCGGCGGCCGGTGCGCAGTGACCGACGCCGCGGCGGGGCGAGGCGGCTCGCCCGCTGCCGCATCGGTGGCCGACGGCTGCGCCCGCCAGGCTCGGGCGGGCGGCGCATCATCCCGCACATCGGAGGAGGGGGCTGGCATCGCGGCGAGCGCGCGTGGCGCTCCCCCCTGCGGGGCGCCGCTCTTCGCGGCGGGGGTGAAGGCCGGGCCCTGTCGCAGCCCAGCGGGCGCGGTCGGAGTGCCATCGCGGCCGGCTCCGTGCGGTGCCCGCTCCTCGCTCGCCTCGACGGGTGCGTGGGCATGCCCGACGACGATGGCCCGGCGCAGGGCCGTTTCCAAGCCGCGCAGGTCGCGGGCGAGGCGCTCGCTCAACCCGGTGCGGGCCCCCCCGGACTTGGTCTCGCAGGCCGCGAAGACGGAAACGGCGTCGCGGATCTCGTCCTCGGTCCACTGTCCGGCCGGCTTGCCGAACAGGTCGGCCTCACCTTGCGACACGGCATGTGCCGTGGGGGCGCCGAGCCGGCCGAGCCTCTCCTCCGCGAGGACGCGGTGCACGCCGCAGCCGCCAGCCGCCGCAAGGGCTGCGCGGAACGGCGAGGGTGCGGCAGCGAGGGAGGATCCGCACGCGGCGGCGAGCAGGGCCGGTGCGAGAAGGAAGCGCATGGAGGCATTCGCCTGGGTTCAGGTCATGCCACTTACTCGCGTGGTGCGGCGTGAACGGACCCTTACCCCGCAAGCCGAGGCAGACGGGCTTCGGCCCCTATGCCTTACCATTCGTTGACCGCCTCGCTCGGATCGAGCGCATTTGGCCCAAATGGAAACATGCTTGGCGAGCGGGCAAGGCCCCGGAAAACAGGCTCGCTCCTATGCCACTCGCCGGGGCTCGTGCCTCTTGTTTCGCATCCTCTCTTTTCCGAAAGCGGCAACCACCTTTCGGGACGATGCTCTCGCGCGGCCCCGGGGGAACGGTCGACCTGGAAGCGGTAGGCCGCCCCTTGGCAGACCCCCGCAGTTTTCACGGGAAAACTGCGGCGCTTCAGGCTCCGCCCGTCGGCGTCTTCGCCCGCCTGCGGCGGCGGGCCGCCATGTTGAGGCCCTCCACGCCGGCCGAGAACGCCATCGCGGTGTAGATGTAGCCCTTCGGCACATGCGCGCCGAAGCCTTCGGCGAGCAGCGTCATGCCGATCATGATGAGGAAGCCGAGCGCCAGCATCACCACGGTGGGGTTGGCGGCGATGAAGCGCGACAGCGGGTCCGCGGCGATCAGCATCACGGTCACGGCGGCGAGGACGGCGATCACCATGATCGGCACGTGCTCGGTCATGCCGACGGCGGTGATGATCGAATCGATCGAGAAGACGAGGTCGAGTACCAGGATTTGGCCGATGGCCGAGCCGAAGGTGAGCGCCGCCCGGCTGGCGGGCTTCTCCTCCGGGCTCGGATCGACGCTGTGGTGGATCTCCTTGGTCGCCTTCCACAGCAGGAACAGGCCGCCGGCGATGAGGATCAGGTCGCGCCAGGAGAAGCTCTTGCCCAGCACCTCGAAGACCGGCTCGGTCAGGTGGACGATCCAGGCCACGGTGCCGAGGAGCGCCAGCCGCAGGATCAGGGCGAGGCCGATACCCAAGCGCCGCGCCCGGCTCCGCTCGGCCTCGGGCAGCTTGTTGGAGACGATCGAGATGAAGATCAGGTTGTCGATGCCGAGAACGACTTCCATCACGACGAGGGTCGCCAGTGCCGCCCAGGCGGTGGGATCGGCGGCGAGGTGAAGCAGGCTGTCCACGGCCGGATCCGGGGGTTCAGAAGGGAAGAGGGAACCGGCTGGTGCTGCCGGGCGCGGCGTCCAGCGGCGCGAGAACGCGCACCGCCTTCGGCATCACCTTGAAATGGGCCGGCGTCCAGGTCGTCAACTCGCCGTCGGTGTTGACCGCCCGCGGCTTGCGGGTCGTCAGCATCAGTTCCGTGGTCTCGAAGGCCCGCACATCCGCGGCCTTGCCATGGGTCCCGCGGCGCAGGGCCGGCAGCAGCGCGATCAGCCGCCACCAATGGGCGACTTCGAGGCTGTAGAAATCGAGCCGCCCGTCATCCACGGTGGCGTCTTCCTGCACGGTCATGCCACCGCCGTAATGGCGCCCGTTGCCGACCGAAGCCTGGATGGTCGTTACCTTCTCGGTACGGCCGTCATGCTCGATCGTCACGGTGAAGGGCCGGGCGCGGCGCAGGAGTCGAAAAGCGGCGATGGCGTAGCCCACCGTGCCCCAGGTCTTCTTGGCCTCCGCCGTCAGCTCGCTGGCGAGATCGGCGGAAAAGCCGACGCTCGCGACGTTGAAATAATAGTGCCCGTTGACCCAGCCGAGGTCGATCGCCTTCTCCGGCGCCGTGGGGATCACGCGGGCGGCCGGCTCCGGCTCGAGAGGCAGGCCAAGGGAGCGGGCGAGGTCGTTGGCGGTGCCGAGCGGCAGGATGCCGAAGGGCAGCCCCGTCTCGACCAGGGCCGGCGCCGCCGCGTTCATGGTGCCGTCGCCGCCCCCGAGGATCACCAGATCGACGGAGCCCGCATGCCGCCCGATCACCTCCTTGCAATCGGCGCTGCCCTCCGGCTCGACGAGGTCGAGCCCCCCCTCGCGCAGGATCGTGCGGATCGCATCCAGCGGCGCGGACCCGCTGCGGGCCTTGGCGTTCACGAGAAGGAGCGCGCGGCGCTTCCCGGTCTGCGAGGTCGCGCTCAAGCAGCCGCTCCGCTCGCATCGGGCCGGAACAGGAAAACCAGCATGGCCGGCACAGGCATATCCTCGCACGCTTCCGCGCCGCGTTCGCGCCAGCGGTGAAAGAATCCGACATCACGGTCGACGCCTCGACCGTCAGAGGGGCCCGGACCCGTCCTCAGTGATCCCACCCGATGCTTCGCACAAGGCGCGCTCGGCCTGCTGCATGCGCGCGCAGGACGAGCCGGAATCCTCACGCTCAAGGTGGGCACTTCCCGCGCGATGGCAAGAGTGCGGGGCAAGAGTGCGGGGCAAGAGCGTGGGGCGGGAGCCCGGCTTCGTAGGCTCCGACGCGGGAAGCTTGGACAGCGGGGGTAACGGGCGGTCCAGCCCCGGCACCGGTCGCACCGGCGTCCGACTCGGTGTAGGCACTGAACCGGTGGCAGAATGGCGTGGAACCGTAGCGGTGCCGTCACGCGTTCCGTCTCACCGACCGCCTTTCGCGGAGTGCCGGCCGCCGTCACCCATCCGAGGTGAGCGCCGACGGTAACCCGGCCTTCCGCGAGGCATCTTCAGGCCTGCTCGCCCGATCGGTCCCGTCATGCGCCCCGTGCTGTTTCTGACCCTTCTCCTCTCCTCGGCCTGCGCGGCGGGAGGCGCCCTGGCCCAGCAGGGATCGAACTGGATCGACCCACCCGCCAAATCCGGGCCCGCCCCTGCCGGCGGCGAGCGGGCGAAGCCGGCGGCCAAGTCCGCCCCCCGTTTCGAGGCCGAACCGGAAGCCGCGCCCCGTTCGCGCCGGGCCGCTGCCGCCTCCCACTCCCCCGCCCGGCGGGACATGCACCGCCAGGACCGCACCCGTGCTGCCGAGATGCGCCGCGCCCGACGGGCCGCCATCCGCGAGCGGGCGCGCGAAGAGAGCCACGCCCATACCGCCCGGATGCACCGCCCTGCCCCGCCGCCCGCCGCGAACATGGCCCGCGCCGAGCCGGATCCGCGCTTCTCCGATTGGGCCGTGGCGGCGCGTCGCCTGAGTCTCGGCTATCTCGACAGCGTATCGGCGCCCAACGGCGCGATGCTGTCCGCCGCGCCCCGCTTCTACGGCAGCACGGTGCGCTTCCACGGCCGTGTCATGACCATCAACGCGCTCCTGTCTGAGAAGCGGCGCTTCGCGCTGCGCTGGCCCGAGCGGCGCTACGAGCCGCACGGGGAACCGCGGATCGCCTGTGACGGACCCAGCGGCACCTGCCTCGTTCGCATCGTCCACGATTTCACGGCCGTGAGTCCGGCGCGCGGCGCGCGTTCGCAGGGGGTCGCCGAACTCACGCTGACGGTGAGCTTTGCCGGAGGAGCACCGGTCATCGTCTCGGAGTCGAGCCGCGTCCTGAGCCGGGCGGGGGCCTAACAGGCGAAGCCGAAAAGCCATCGCTCGAAGCGGAAGCCTAGAGCCGTATCCGACCCGATCGCATCAGGCCGGCGTCTCAAGCCCCTTGTTTTGACGCGCCTTCTTTCGACGAGCCGGTGACCACTTCGTCGCAAGGCGCTCTAAGTGTCGCTCACAAAACTCCCGCTGCGCCGTCCCCGTCAGAGGGAGAACGGTCAGAGATCGGGAGTTTTTCCGAGGCACGCTCAGCCCGCGGAGGCGGGCGCCGGCGAATGAGGCCGGATGGGAATCAGGGTGATGGCTTCGAGCGATCATCCTGCGGGATCAGCCGCCGCATCGACCGGATACTCCGGCCGGTCCATGCTGTAGAAGCAGCAGCCGGGTGCCGCCGTGAGGGGGTGCCCCGGCGACGATCGAGAACAGGGCATCGCACGCGTGAAGGGATCGGCAAAGGCCGCAGGCCGGAGCAAGGACGAGACGACGGCCCCGCCGGAGGCGCCGGTCTCCGAGGACGACCGCCGGATCCGCGCGCTGATCCTGGCCGAGCTCGACCGGCGCGGCGCGCGGCCGGTGGCACGCCGGACGCTGGCCTTGATCGCCGAGGGCTTCGTCGAGCCCGCCGATGGCGTGCCCGGCTACCGGATCGTCGACCGAACCGGCACGGTGCGCCTGCGGGGCGAGGCGGGTGCCGGCGTGCCGCTGACCCTGCACGACCTCGTCGATGAGCTTCGTGAGCGGCACGCGCCGCTGTTTCTCCCCCCTGCCCCCGAACCGGAACCGGAACCCGCCCGCGACACCATCGCCGACGTGCGGGCCGCGGGCGCCCGCTTCGTGGAGACGCAGTCGGCGCTCGCGCGCTCCCTGGCGAACACCTCTGCCGAGCGCAGCCGGGCGCTCGCCAGTGCGGCGAGCGAGACTGTCGAGGGCTGGCGCAGCCGGCTCGCCGAGCGGCTGAAGGCCCGGCCGAGGCCCGCACCGGTCAGCGCCGCCCTCGATCCGGCCGAGTCCTGGCCGAACGCGGCGGAGCGCCTTGCCGAGGCGCGCGCCCGCGTCGGAGACGGCTGGCGGCGCGTGGCCGGTGGGATTCAGCCCCACCGGGCGGCGACCCGGATTCGCGACCTCGCGGAGGATGCCTTCGCTGCCGGCAGCCGCCGGCCGGTTCTGCTGTTGGCATTCGGCGCCTTGGCCGGCGCAGGCCTCGTGGCGGCGCTCTCCCTGAGCGGACGCGACACGGAGGAATCCGGCCGCCCCGCCCCGCAGACCGCCGAAACGCAGGCCCCGCAGACGGCACCGGCCGAATCGCCGCCCGCCTCGCCTCGCGTCCCGGCGGCGGAGGAGCCAGCTCCGGACGCACCGCCCGCGGACGCGCCGGGGAATGCGGCCGAGCGACCGACCGAGCCGGAGGCGCCGCGCAAGGGTGGCAACAGCGCCAACGCTATCGTCGGCGTGCCGGAAGTGATCGACACGGCGACCCTGCGGGTCGGCGGCAAGGTCGTGCGCCTGTTCGGCGTCGAGTGGGTCCGCGGCGGCCAATCCGACGAACTGAGCAAGTATCTTCGCAAGCGCTCGGTGACCTGCCAGCCCGCGCCCGGCAGCACCGCGCATATCTGCACCGTCGAGGGCCGTGACCTCTCCGAGGTGGTGCTGTTCAACGGCGGCGGCCGCGCCTCGTCGGAGGCGACGCCGGATCTCGCGGCGGCCGAGGACCACGCCCGCACGGAGCGGCTGGGCGTCTGGAAGCGGTAAGCCGTCGGGGCCGGGCCTGGAGCATCGTCCCCGATATCGGATCCAGGACGATGCTCTATCCTCTCGTTTTTTACATCATCCTTTTCCGAAAGCCGGCAACCACCTTTCGGGATGATGCTCTATCCCGGTTTCGTCAGAGCAAAGGCTGGCGCGCGGCCGCATCCTCGCGGGCACAGAGCGTGGGATCGGGTTTCGCCCCCTCCCCGCTCAGCGCGCGTTTGAGATCGGCCCGGGCGCGCTCCAGATCGGTGCGAAAGCCGGGATCGGCGAGCAGCACGGCGACCAGCGCCGAGGCGCCGGTGCGGGCGGCCTCGACATCGCTGAGCCAATGGACGCCGCATACGACCCGGCTTTCGCCGTAGAGCCGGCTCCGCACCAGAAACTGCGTTGCCTTCTCCGGCATCAGGTTCGCCATGATCAGCCCGTAGGCCCATCCCTGGCCGGAATGGCCGGAGGGATAGCTGAAGCTGTCGGCGAGTTCGGCCGTGCGGGCGACGCAGATCGGCAAATCGTTGCCGACGAAGGGGCGCAGGCGGCGGTAGCGCCGCTTGGCCACGCGGGTGGCGCGGGCGATGTCGATGCGGGCCCGGTCGAGGAGCCGCATCAGGTCCGGCACGCTCGCTTGGTCGATGCGCCGGCCGAGGACGCAGGCATAATCCTCCAGAAGCGCGGCACCGCCGTCGGCGACGTCGTTGGTGGCGAGCGCCCAGCGCGGGCCGCCCTGGAAGGCGCGGGTCGCGTTGTAGACCGCCCGGTCGGCCGCCTCCGCCGCCGAGTGGCCCGCGGGGGGCGGCGGCAGGATCGCTACGAGATTCGGCGTCGCCTCCTCGCCGAGATAGCCCTTCGGGGCCGCGGTCGCGAGCTTGTCCTTCTCCAGCGAGGGAGCGGAGGTCGCCGGGCCGGCCGGTCCCGCCGGCTCGGCCCTGACGGGGGCGATCTGGGGCGGCTGGGCGGCAAGGATCAGCGTCAGCAGGGCGGCCAAGCGCACCGGCGCGCGGGTCGGGCGGGTCATCGCAAGAGAAACTTTCAGGCGCCGGGGCTGAACGGATCGTGGCGGAGGCCAGGAGCGGGCGTCAGTTTCGGGCTGATGCTTCCGGCCTGTCTAGGAGGGACGTGCGACGGATGCGTCACAGTCCCAATCCGCTGTCAGACCGCGCTGCCTTTTCGGGGCCGGCTTCAGGGCGCCCGGATCGCGGCGGCGACGTCGCGCGAAAACTCCTCGTGGGCGCTCAGCGCTCCCGGTACGGTCAGGGCCGAGACGCGGCCCGTGCCGATCAACGCATCCATCTCGGCGCCCGAGCGGCGCGGTGCCTTCTCCGGGCGCAGCACCCGCACCGGCGGCAGGCCGTCGCCGAACGCAGCCAGGAACGCCTCGCGCGAGGCGGCGGGATCGAGGCCGCCCGTCACGAAGGCCGCCGTGCCGAACCGGCCCCGGCTCTGGCGGGTGATGCGGTGCTTGGCAGCGATCACGGCCGGGGTCACATGCGACGGCTCGGCATAGACGTGGGCCCGCATCATCCGCCCGATGATCGGCGGGCTGATGTTGATCCGGTAGAGCGCCTCGCCGAGAAGCGGCATCTCGACCGCGCGGCGGATCCGGCCGAACCATGCGGCGCGCTCCGGCCCCATGGCCGTCGGCAACGGTCCGCGCCAAGTCGGCGCCACGAGCACGAGCCGTTCGAAGACACCGGGATGGCGGCGCGCGGCCGCGACGAGGTAGGGCGCGGCATGGCCCGCGGCGACGCCGAGCGCGTAGGGGCCGGGGGCGGCCGCCAGAAGCGCGTCGAGGAAGGCGTGCAGGGTGGTGGGATTCAGCGGCAGCCGCGCCCGCGGATGCGCGCCGAAGCCCGGCCAGTCGGGCACGAGGCAGCGATGCGTCGCGCTGAGTTCGCGAGCGAGCGGCAGCATCTCCTCGCGCGCCGAGATCGAGGAGAGAGCGGGCAGGAGCAGCGCGTCCGCGCCCTCCCCGACCACGGCACAGGGCGTCGCCACCCGATGCCCCGCGACGGTGAGGTCGAAGGTCCGGGTGGCGAGCGATGCGACGGCAGACGCCATCAGGTCCGCAGCAGCTCGTTGATGCCGGTCTTGGCGCGGGTGCCGGCATCGACGCGCTTGACGATCACGGCGCAGTAGAGGCCGGGGCCGGGGGTGCCGTCGGGCAGCGGCTTGCCGGGCGTCGTGCCCGACACCACCACGGAGTAGGGCGGCACGCGGCCGTAGAAGGTCTCGCCCGTGGTGCGGTCGATGATCCGGGTCGAGGCGCCGATATAGACGCCCATCGACAGGACCGAGCCCTCGCCGATGATCACGCCCTCGGCGACCTCGGCGCGGGCGCCGACGAAGCAGTTGTCCTCGATGATGACCGGGTTGGCCTGGAGCGGCTCCAGCACGCCGGCGATGCCGGCGCCACCCGAGATGTGACAGTTCTTGCCGACCTGCGCGCAGGAGCCGATCGTCACCCAGGTATCGACCATGGTGCCCTCGCCGACATGGGCGCCGAGGTTGATGAAGCTCGGCATCAGCACCGCGCCCGGCGCGATGTAGGAGCCGCGGCGCACGAAGCAGCCCGGCACGGCGCGAAAGCCCGCGGCGCGGAACTCGGCCTCGCCCCAGTTGGCGAACTTCGAGGGCACCTTGTCCCACCATGCGGAGGAGCCGGGTCCACCCTCGATCGGCACCATGTCGTTGAGGCGGAAGGACAGCAGCACCGCCTTCTTGAGCCACTGGTTGACCTGCCAGGAATCGCCCGCCTTCTCGGCGACTCGGGCCTGCCCGGAATCGAGCAGGTTCAGCGCCTCGTCCACCGCCTCGCGCACGGCGCCGGTGGTCGCGGTCGAGATGCCGGCGCGCTCCTCCCAGGCGGCTTCGATGGTCTTTTCGAGATCGGCGTGTGACATCGGGCTTTCCGGACTGAAGTGCATTCCGACGAAGCGGCAACCGGTTCGTCGAGAGAATGCACGTTGACACAAGGACCGAGAGTCGTCGGCCGATGCCATCGGGCCAGCGTCTCTGGTTCGGCGCGAAAGGTGGTCGTGCTTACAAAAGCCGGCCGGTCCTGTCACCGTTTGCGTGGCGCGAGGCCCACAAGCCGCTCACGCACGCCGGTCAGGCCCTGCACGAGATCGCGCAGCTCCTCGGCCATGCCGTCACGGATCGCCGCCGCCGCGTCGGGAAACTCGCGCAGGACGCGGCTCATCACCGAAGGCGTCACGCGCATCACTTCGGCCGGCTCGACCGCGCGTGCATCCGCCGGCCGCTCGACCTGGCGAAAGAGGGCATTGCGCCCGATGACCCCGGAGCGGGAAACCGTGACCGGCTCCGCGCCGGACCGCAGGGGGACGAGTGCGATGGTGCCGGACATGACGACGTAGCCGCCGTCGGACGGCTCGCCACGGGCGAAGAGCAGGTCGCCTTCCCCCAGGAGGCGGCGCTCACCGGCAAAGCAGAGCAGGCGCAGGGCGTCGCGCCCGAACAACTCGAACACGGGCGCCGCGGCGAGGATCGCGATGTCGTCGTCGAGCCCCAACGCCTCTCCGCCCCTGGCCGCGATACGCTACGCTCTTTGCATCGCCTCATGTCCGAAAGCCGGCGACCACCTTTCGGGACGATACGTGACTGTCCGGGCGCAAGCTTAACCGATGCGGAGGCAACGCGATACGTTGCCCGGCCGCAGGCTGTGCGGGACGGTGGATACCGGTGCCCGATCGGCCCTCACGGCAGCAGCTTGTAGCCGCCGCCTTCGGTGACGAGGATCGCGGCCACCGCCGGGTTCGGCTCGATCTTCTGGCGCAGCCGGTAGATATGCGTTTCGAGGGTGTGGGTGGTGACGTGGGCGTTGTAGCCCCAGACCTCGGCGAGCAGCGTATCGCGCCCCACCACCTCCCGGCCCGCCCGGTAGAGGTAGCGCAGGATCGCCGTCTCCTTCTCGGTGAGCTTCAGCTTGGAGCCGCGCTCGCCCACCAGCAGCTTGGCACCGGGCCGGAAGGTGTAGGGGCCGATGCGGAACACCGCGTCCTCGCTCGCCTCGTGCTGGCGCAGTTGCACCCGGATGCGGGCGAGCAGCACGGCGAACTTGAACGGCTTGACCACGTAATCGTTGGCACCCGCCTCCAGGCCCTCGACCATGTCGTCGTCGGATTCCTGCGCGGTCAGCATGATGATCGGGCCGCGATAGCCGTTGCGGCGCAGGGTCCGCACCGCCTCGCGCCCGTCCATGTCCGGCAGCGCGACATCCATCACGACGAGATCGACCGGCTCCTGCGTGACGCGGTTCAGCGCCCCGGTCGCCGTCGGCTCGCCGATGACGGAGAATTCTTCATAGGCGTCGATCTGTTCCGTCAATGCCTCACGCAGGGCGTCGTCGTCGTCACAGACGAGGAGGCAATAGGGGTTGGACATCGACGCAGCGGCTCTCAACAAGCATTCCGGCCACCTGGACTTCGCACAGAGATCCGGCAGGCGGCCAAGACGATTTCATCGCGGCACGCCGATTCGAATAGGCATATCGCCCATTGGCTGGCCGCGGACGGAACCCATGCGGTGCCGCCTGACGACAAACCTAGTTCGTTTTACGCGCCGGGAAATCCGGATTGCGCGCTTATGCAGAATTTTCGCCATCTTCCAGCTTTCTCTGCCGCGACATGACGTCAGGCCGGGCCAAGCTCGGAGCAAGCTGGGACGAACTGGCAATGTGGCGCGCTCAAGTTGCAAAGCAGGCCAAGGCCGCCACCTCGGTGAAGGGAAGGCCGCCCGCCACCCTCGGCCTGCTGCGGGTGCGCCCGCTGCCGGGCGATCCGACCCGCGGCACGCTGATCGCGGGTGGAGTCGTGATCCCGTGTGCCCTCGGGCGCTCCGGCATCACGGCGCAGAAGCGCGAGGGGGACGGAGCCTCGCCGCGAGGCATCTTTCGCCTGCGTGGCGGTTTCTACCGGCCCGACCGCTTCCCCGTCCGCCCCGTCAGCGCGCTCCCCTTGCGACCCACGCGACGTGACGACGGCTGGTGCGATGCGCCCCAGGATCGCCGCTACAACCGGCCGATCCGGCTGCCGAGCACGGCGGCGAGCGCCGAGCAGCTCTGGCGCGATGACGGGCTCTACGACCTCGTGATCGACCTCGATTACAACCGCGGTCCGATCCGTCCGGGCCGAGGCTCGGCGATCTTCCTGCACATCGCCCGCAGCGGCTACCGTCCGACGGAAGGCTGCGTCGCCCTGAAACCCGCCGACCTGCTGCGCCTGCTCCGCCGCCTCGGGCCGGGAACACGGATGAAGATCGGGCGATGACCGTTCGTTAGTCGGCTCATTCTTCTGGTTGATGGATGAGCCGGCTCGTCGACCGCAAACGGTTCAGACCCGCTTCGTTCGCCGGCCGAAGATGGCCGTGCCGACGCGGACATGGGTGGCACCCATCTGGATCGCTGCGGGAAAATCCGCGCTCATGCCCATCGACAGGATCGGCAGGCCGTGGCGCTCGGCGATGCGGGCCAGCAGGGCGAAATGGGGGGAGGGCGGGTCGTCGGCCGGCGGGATGCACATCAGGCCGTGGATCGCGAGATTGTGGGTCTCGCGGCACTCCGAGAGCAGGACATCGACCTGATCGGGGGAGACGCCCGCCTTCTGCGTCTCGTCGCCGGTATTGACCTGGATCAGGAGCTTGGGCGCCCGGCCGCTCCGCTCGATCTCCTTGGCGAGCGCCGCGGCAAGCGATAGCCGGTCAAGGGAGTGGATCACGTCGAACAGCTCGACCGCCTCGCGCGCCTTGTTCGACTGGAGCGGGCCGACGAGGTGCAGCTCGACATCCGGAAACCGCTCTCGCAGGGCCGGCCACTTGGCCCGCGATTCCTGCACGTAGTTCTCGCCGAAGATCCGCTGGCCGGCCTCCAGCGCCGGCAGGATGCCCTCGGCCGGCACCGTCTTCGAAACGGCAACGAGGTGGACGCTGGCCGGGTCGCGCTCGTTGTCCTCGGCGGCCCGGCGGATGCTCGCGCGTACCTCCGCGAGCCCGGCCGCGACATCGGCCTCACCGACCGGCGGCTTGGCGTCGAGGGTCTGATCCGGGGTCTGGCTCTCATCCATCATGGGCCCTCCTTGCGGCGGCGCAGACGCGACTTCAAGGGTCGCGGCGTGTTTCCCTGCTTCGCACCCGCGATATCCTGGCCTCTCCCGATTCGAACGGAGAAGCCCCGCCGATGTTCGATACGCCCGCCGACGCCCAGGCCCAACTCGCGCAGCACTTTGCGCGCCCACAGGTCGAGAGGGTGGTCGCGGCGCTGGTGCCGACGCTCGTGTTTCGCCCGCTGCCGACGGGCAAGGGAAGTCTCGGTGGCACGCGGATCGGCGGGACACCGGACCTCCCGCCGGGGCTGACCTGGCCGCGCCGGGCCAAGCCCGCCGACGCGGAGGCGATTGCCAAGCGCGGGAACGCGGAGGCCGGTGAGGAGCTGCGGCGGCACTTCCGCAAGGAGCTGCCCTATGCCTTCTTCGCGCAGGTCGATCTCGGGGAGGCGCAAGGGCAGGCGAGGGGGCGGGCCCAGGGGTTGGCCAAGGAGTTGGCCAAGGGGTTGGCCAAGGGGTCGGCGAAGGGGGAGGGCGGTCCCGCCGCCGCTCTGCCGGGGCACGGGCGGCTGCTGTTCTTCTACGATCTCGTTGCCGGACCATGGGACAACGGCACCGAATCCGCCCGCGTGATCTGGGACGAGAGCCCGCGCGAAGGCCTCGCGCCCCAAACCATGCCCGCAGACCTCGCGGCGGCGGCCGACGCGCACCGGGCGGAGATCGCGAAGATCAACCGGCCGTTCAAGCGGCCCCTTCCGAAACCCGATTCCGGCACGCCCTATGGTGGCCCGGCCCGGCCGATGAGCCTGCACGCCACCCTGCGCCCGCCGGCGATCGAGAGCCTGGAAATGGACGCCCGACCGGCCCTGAAGGCGGCATTGGCGCTCCGCACCGATGGCGGGGAGCGTTTTCGCGACGCCTATCAGGACCTCTTCTCGAAGGCCTTCGACAGCGACTATGGAACCGCCAATGCCGGGCGGCGCAACCAGCTCGTCGGCTCGCCGCTGCCGGAACAGAGCGGTCCGCGCGTCGAGGCGGAAGTCGTCAGCCGGTTCGGCGTGCAGCACCTCGAACGGGACAAGATCGAGGCGCACCGGGCCGAGACCGATGCCGGCGCGCGGACATGGCGCCTCCTGCTGCAGATCGATATCGGCGACTTCCTGCAGGAAGACGGAGAGGGCACCGTCTACTTCCTGATCCGTGCCTCCGATCTTGCCGAGCGCCGCTTCGACCGCGTGGTGGCGGTCTATCAGCAGACCTGAATCGCGCCGATCGTTGACCCTTGACCGCACGGATATGCTAGGTGCCGGGCTTCGGCCCCCGCGACACCGTTGCGTGCGGGCCACTTCCTTTTCCGCTGATCCCGGCGCTCCCGATGACCGATTCCGCACAGCCCTCCCCGACCGCACACCAAGAGCGCTACAACGCCAAGGATGCCGAGCCGCGCTGGCAGCAGGCCTGGGACGCGGCCAAGCTGTTCGAGACGAAGAACGACGACGCCAGACCGAAATACTACGTGCTGGAGATGTTCCCCTACCCGTCGGGGCGCATCCATATCGGCCATGTGCGCAACTACGCGATGGGCGACGTGGTGGCCCGCTACAAGCGCGCCAAGGGCCACAACGTGCTGCACCCGATGGGCTGGGACGCCTTCGGCCTGCCGGCCGAGAACGCCGCCATGGAGCGCAAGGTCAACCCGCGGGAGTGGACCTACGCCAATATCGCCACCATGCGCGGACAGCTCCAGAGCATGGGCCTGTCGCTGGATTGGAGCCGGGAGATCGCGACCTGCGATCCCGACTACTACAAGCACCAGCAGCGCATGTTCCTCGACTTCCTGGGCAAGGGGCTCGTCACCCGCCGCACGGCGAAGGTGAACTGGGATCCGGTCGATCACACCGTGCTCGCCAACGAGCAGGTGATCGATGGACGCGGCTGGCGCTCGGGCGCGCTCGTCGAGCAGCGCGAGCTGACCCAGTGGTTCTTCAAGATCACCGATTTCGCGCAGGATCTGCACGACGCCCTCGACGGCCTGGAGCGCTGGCCGGAAAAGGTCCGGCTGATGCAGCGCAACTGGATCGGCCGCTCGGAGGGGCTGGAGGTGCGCTTCGCCCTCGCCGCGCCGTTCGCCGGCACGGACGAGGTGACAGTCTATACCACCCGTCCCGACACGCTGTTCGGCGCCCGGTTCCTGGCGATCTCCGTCGATCACCCGCTCGCCCGGGCGCTGGCCGAATCCGGCCCGAGGGCCGCGGAGCTGCGAGCCTTCGCCGAGGAGTGCCGTCGCATCGGCACGGCGCAGGAGGCGATCGATACGGCGGAGAAGCTCGGGTTTGACACCGGACTCACGGTACGCCACCCGCTCGATCCGTCCTGGGCGCTGCCGGTCTTCGTCGCGAACTTCGTGCTGATGGACTACGGCACCGGCGCGGTGTTCGGCTGCCCGGCCCACGACCAGCGCGACCTCGACTTCGCCAACAAGTACGGGCTCGGCAACACGCCGGTGGTCTGTCCCGAGGGGCAGGACCCGGACGCCTTCATCATCACCGACACCGCCTATGACGGCGACGGCCGGATGATCCATTCGCGCTTCCTCGACGGTATGACCACCGACGACGCGTTCCAGGCCGTCGCCGACCGGCTGGAGGGCGAAACGCTTGGGCATGCGCCGGTCGCCCGCCGAAAGGTCCAGTTCCGCCTTCGCGATTGGGGCGTGTCGCGCCAGCGCTACTGGGGTTGCCCGATCCCGATCATCCATTGCGAGGCCTGCGGCCCGGTGCCCGTGCCGGTGGAAGACCTTCCGGTGAAGCTGCCCGACGAGGTCTCGTTCGACCAGCCCGGCAATCCGCTGGAGCGGGATCAAACGTGGCGTCAGGTGCCCTGCCCGCGCTGCGGCGCGGCGGCGCGGCGCGAGACCGATACCATGGACACCTTCGTGGATTCGTCCTGGTACTACGCCCGCTTCACCGCGCCCTGGCTCGCCGACGCCCCGACCGACCGGACGAGTGTCGATCACTGGTTGCCGGTGGATCAGTATATCGGCGGCGTCGAGCACGCGATCCTGCACCTGCTCTACTCGCGCTTCTTCATGCGGGCGATGCAGGCGACGGGCTGGTCCGGCGTGTCCGAGCCGTTCGCGGGCCTGTTCACGCAAGGCATGGTCGTCCACGAGACCTATAAGGATGCGGCCGGCGCCTGGACGCCGCCCGCCGAGATTCGCTTCGAGACGCAAGACGGAGCACGCAAGGCTTTTCACGTGAAAACCGGCGAGCCGATCGAGATCGGCCCGACGGAGAAGATGTCGAAGTCGAAGAAGAACGTCGTCGACCCCGACGACATCATCGCCAGCTACGGCGCCGATACCGCGCGCTGGTTCATGCTCTCCGACTCGCCGCCCGAGCGTGACGTGATCTGGACCGAAGAGGGCGTGCAGGGTGCCGCCCGCTTCGTGCAGCGCGTCTGGCGCCTCGTCCACGGCGCGACGGCCGCGAATGGGCCCGGCGGCACCGCCGATGCCCCCCTGCGCAAGGCCGCCCACAAGGCGCTCGCCGCCGTCGGCGAGGATATCGAGCGCCTGCGGTTCAACCGCTGCGTGGCCCATATCTACACCCTGGCCAACGCCCTCGACGAGGGCCTGCGCGGCAATGCCTCGAGGGCCGCGGCGGGCGAGGCGGCCCGCATCCTCGTGCAGCTCATCGCACCGATGATGCCGCATCTCGCCGAGGAATCCTGGCGCGTGCTGGGCGGGGAGGGGCTCGTTGCGCAGACGGCTTGGCCGGCGGCCGATCAGGCGCTGCTGGTCGAGGACGAGATCACCCTTCCGGTCCAGATCAACGGCAAGAAGCGGGCGGACGTGACCGTTCCACGCGACGCGGACGCCAAGGCCGTCGAGGCGGCGACGCTGGCACTGGAGCCGGTGCAACGCGCCCTCGAAGGCCGGGCCCCGCGCAAGGTCATCGTCGTGCCCGGGCGGATCGTGAATCTGGTGGTCTGACCGGCCTCCCGCATAAAACAGGTCTCGCGGCTGCCGCGTCCCTCCTCCCCGCAAGAGGAATGGGGCGCGGCAGCGGGACAGCGTTCAGCACCATGCCCCCACCCCTTCCCGACCGTGACGACACCATCTTCGCCCCGGCGAGCGGCTTCGGCCGTGCGGCGGTGACGGTCGTGCGTATCAGCGGGCCGGCGGCGGGGCTTGCGCTCGACCTGTTGGCCGGCGTGCGCCCGGAACCGCGCCGTCTCTCCCTGCGCCGCCTGCGCGATCCCGACTCCCGCGACATCCTCGATCAGGCCCTCGTCGCATGGTTGCCGGGCCCTGCCACTGCCACCGGCGAGGACATGGTCGAGCTGCACCTGCATGGGGGCCTCGCCGTGCGGTCCGCCGTGCTTCGGGCGCTTGGACGCGTGCCGGGTTGTCGGCCGGCAGAGGCCGGGGCGTTCAGCCGCCGCGCCTTCCTCAATGGCCGCGTCGATCTCACCGAGGCGGAGGGGATCGCCGACCTCATCGACGCCGAGACCGAAGCGCAGCGTGTCCAGGCCCTGCGTCAGCTCGACGGCGCCCTCGGCCGCCAAGTGGCTGCATGGCGCGAGACCGGCATCGATCTGCTCGCCGGAGCGGAGGCGGCCCTCGATTTTGCCGATGAAGGCGATGTCGATGAGGACGGCCTCGACGCCGCCCTGTCCGGCCGCGCCGCAGCCCTGCGCGATGCGATCCGAGCCACGCTGGCCGACGGACGTCGGGGTGAGCGCCTGCGCGAGGGTTTCTGCGTCGTTCTGGCTGGCGCGCCCAACGCCGGAAAATCGACCCTGCTCAATGCGCTGAGCGGGCGCGACGCGGCTATCGTGTCGGACATTCCGGGCACGACCCGCGATGCCATCGAGGTACGCTGCGATCTCGGCGGGCTGCCGGTCGTGCTGGTCGATACCGCGGGCCTGCGCGAGACGGCCGATGCGATCGAGGCGGAGGGCGTCAAGCGCACGCAAAGCCGTATCCGCACCGCCGACCTCGTGCTCCATCTCGTGCCGGCGGACGGCAAGGCCGACGCCGAGCTTTTTGCGGCAGTCCCCGTCCTTCTCGTTCGCACGAAAACCGACCTCGCGCCGGAGGTGCCGGGGGAAAGCGGCCTTGCCGTCTCGGCCGTCACGGGTGCCGGACTCGACAGGCTCTTGGATGCCATCCAGGCCGCGGCTCAAACGGCCTTCGGTCAGGGCGACGCCCTCGTCACCCGCGAGCGTCATCGCGAGGCTTTGGCCCGGGCCGCGACTCATCTCGACCGCGTCGCCACCGCATCCGCCGGCTTCCCGCCGGAACTGGTGGCAGAGGATCTCCGGCTCGCCGTCCGGGCTCTGGGCGAGGTCGGCGGACATGTCGGCGTCGAGGAGATGCTGGACCGCCTCTTCGCCGGCTTCTGCATCGGCAAGTAGGGGACGCCGGCGGTTCGCGCCGGAACACGGCGATCCGGTTGCCCTCGGCGACCTGGAGGCCGATCCCGCCCCTCTGAAGCGCAGCAAAGGGCGCACCTGATCGACGACAGGAGCCTTGGGGCCACCGAGCCGCGACGCGTAGGTCGGCCTGGAGCATCGTCCCGAAAGCCGATAACCACCTTTCGGGACGATGCTCTAACCTGTTCCCCCGTTGCAAATGTCCAGCCCCCGCTACCGGTGAGGCCGAGACCTTCCGGGTTTCGCAGCAAGTCGGATGACAAGAATTTGAGATCCGCCGCGTTCATTGGGGGCGATGCAGGAATGGCGCGTGATGCGGAAGGGCCTGAACGATTTTTGCTCATCGCTGACCGGGAGGTTCGGCAGATCTGCGAGAACCATCCCTATCCACACCGTCGGACTGGAAGCTTGTCCCATGATGGGTTTATATTCCGCAAGTTTATTGCAGGCGATGTGTCGCGCACCATTTTATATTGCTTGATGTAACATATTTTTTCAAACGTAAGAGAAAAAGAGCAGTTTTTGACCGATCGTAGATTGTCATCACAGTGTATGATCATAAAATGCTCAAAAAATTGTCGGTCAGAGTCTTTATTCGCAGTGAGCCTTGATGCATCATTGCTTGCCTTTAGGCTCAATTACTGAATGCGATATGCCAAAATACTTCTTCAACGTGCATGACGGCCTCGACATCGCGGATGATGATGGAATCGAGTGCGTCGATCTGGAAGCGGCCCTGCGGGCAGCCGTCCATTATGCCGGTTCGCTGCTCAAGGAATCGGGCCACCGGTTGACCCTTGGGGATACGTGGTCCCTCGAAGTGATCGAAGAGGCGACCTCTTCGGCGTTTTGCATCGACCTCCAGATACGCCCCTTCCTTGCCTCGACCACCTCGGAAGCATCCCGGTCCGCGGCCTGACCTGAACTGCGCTGACCATCGGGCCTTCGCGGCGACTTGAACGTTTTGTAGGATGGACTTCGGAAGGGCGGGCAGGGCGGAAGGCTCCGAACCCTCGCCAAACCAAGCGATGAAGCGCGCCTGCGTTGACCTGTCCGATGGCGGGCGCATAAGCACGGGTCATGCACGCCCATTCTTTCAGTTACGACGTCATCGTCGTCGGCGGTGGCCATGCCGGTGTCGAGGCGGCCGCGGCAGCCGCGCGCGTCGGCGCCCGCACCGCCTTGGTGACGCATCGGGCTGCCACCATCGGTGCGATGTCATGCAACCCGGCCATCGGCGGCCTCGGCAAGGGTCATCTCGTGCGCGAGGTGGACGCCCTCGACGGGCTGATGGGCCGTGTCGCGGACGCCGCCGGCATCCAGTTCCGCCTGCTCAATCGCCGCAAGGGCCCGGCCGTACGCGGCCCGCGCACCCAGGCCGACCGGGCACTCTACGCCCGAGCCATGCAGGCGGCGGTCGCGGAGACACCGGAACTCACCGTGATCGAGGGCGAGGCCGACGACCTGACCGTGCGTTCAGGCCGTGTCGCGGGCGTGACACTCGCGGATGGGCGCGCGCTCACCGCGGCGGCCGTCGTCATCACGACGGGCACCTTCCTGCGCGGCCTCATCCATATCGGCGAGCGGCAGATCCCCGCCGGCCGCGTCGGCGAAGAGCCTGCCCTGGGGCTTGCGCGCACGCTCGACCGGCACGGGTTCGGCCTCGGCCGCCTGAAGACCGGCACGCCGCCGCGCCTGGATGGACGCACGATCGATTGGGCTACCCTGGAGATGCAGCACGCCGACGCGGAGCCCGTTCCGTTCTCGACCCTGACCGAGGGGATCACCACGCCGCAGATCGCCTGCGGCATCACCCGCACGACGCAAGCGGTACACGATCTGATCCGGGCCAACCTCCACCGCTCGCCGATGTATTCCGGCGGCATCAGCAGCCGCGGCCCGCGCTACTGTCCCTCGATCGAGGACAAGGTCGTGCGCTTCGGAGATCGCGAGGGCCACCAGATCTTCCTGGAGCCCGAGGGGCTCGACGATCCGACCGTCTACCCGAACGGCATCTCGACGGCGCTTCCCGAAGAAGTGCAGGCCGGCATCATCGCCGCCATCCCCGGGCTGGAGCGCACCCGCATCCTGCGCCCCGGCTACGCCATCGAGTACGATTACGTCGATCCCCGCGAACTCGACGCGACGCTCCAGACCAAGCGTCTGCCGGGCTTGTTCCTGGCGGGGCAGATCAACGGCACCACCGGATACGAGGAGGCGGCTGGGCAGGGGCTCGTCGCCGGCCTCAACGCGGCCCGGCTGGCGGGCGGCTCCGATCTTGCGATCTTCGACCGGGCCGAATCCTATCTCGGTGTGATGATCGACGACCTCGTCACCCATGGGGTGAGCGAGCCCTACCGCATGTTCACCTCGCGCTCGGAGTACCGCCTGAGCCTGCGCGTCGACAATGCCGACGAGCGCCTCACGCCCCGCGGCGCGACTCTCGGCTGTGTCGGCTCAGTTCGGGCCGCGCATTTCGCAGCTTCGCAGTCGGCGTTGTCGCAGGCGCGCACCCGCCTCGATACCCTGAGCCTCACCCCGAACGAAGCGGCCCAGCACGGGCTCGCCCTCAATCATGATGGTCTGCGCCGCAGCGCCTTCCAGATCCTGTCCTATCCGGAGATCGGTTGGGAGCGACTCGCGGCGGTCTGGCCCGAACTGGCAGCGGTGCCGCCGCGGGTTGCGGAGCGCCTCCGGACGGACGCGACCTACGCCGTCTATCTCAACCGGCAACAGGCCGACATCACCGCCTTCCGCCGCGACGAGGCGGTACGCCTGCCGACCTCCCTCGATTACGGCGCCATCGCCGGCCTTTCCAACGAGATGCGGGCGAAGCTCGACGGCGTGCGCCCGACGACTTTGGGGCAGGCCGCGCGCATCGAGGGCGTGACGCCGGCCGCTCTGACCCTGCTTGCGGCCCATGCCCGCCGGGGCCGAGTTCAGGCGTCGGCATGAGAATGTCGGCCTGCCCCGACGCAAGGACGGCAGAATGAGCACTGATCTGCGTACGCGTGTCCTGAACGAGCATCATGTTTCACGTGAAACAGCCGCGTCGCTCGATCTCTACGTTGCACAGCTTACCCGCTGGCAGACCGTCAAAAACCTCGTCGGCCCCGCGACGTTGAAGGAGGTCTGGCACCGGCATATCGCCGACGCCCTTCAGCTTCTTGCCATCGCCCCTGAGGCGACCCGTTGGCTTGACCTCGGCTCGGGAGCCGGAATCCCCGGTCTGATCCTCGCCATTGCCGGCAAAGAGCGGCCGGGCTTTCATGTCCGTCTGGTCGAGAGCAACGCGCGCAAATGCGCTTTCCTTTCAGAGACCGCCCGCCTCACCGGCGCACCGGTCATCGTTCACAATGCGCGCATCGAAGCCGTGATCGAAACCCTGACCGACACCGAAATCGTTTGCGCCCGTGCCCTGGCCCCGCTCACGCAATTGCTCGCCTGGACAGAACCTTTGTTGACAAGCGGCACCATCGGGCTGTTTCCGAAGGGACGTGATGCAGCCGCGGAATTGACCGAGGCCGAGGATGAGTGGACATTCGCCCGCGACCTGATTCCGAGCCGCACCGACTCGCAGGCACGGATCGTGCGCGTCACGTCGCTTTCCCGCGTGGACCCATGACCGACTCATCCACGGCCTCACCGGCGCAGGTTGCTCCTGCTCAAGCCAAACCGCTGCGCGTGCTCGCGCTCGCCAACCAGAAGGGCGGTGTCGGCAAAACCACGACGGCGATCAACCTCGGCACGGCGCTGGCCGCCATCGGCGAGCAGGTGCTGGTGATCGACCTCGATCCGCAGGGCAACGCCTCGACCGGTCTCGGCATCGACCGCCGCCGCCGCAAGGTCTCGACCTATCATGTCATGGCCGGCGAAGCGCCGCTGGTTGATGCGATCACGCCGACGGCGGTACCGCGCCTCTCGGTCGCCCCCTCAACGATGGACCTGCTCGGCCTCGAACTCGAACTGGCGAGCGCGTCCGACCGTGCTCACCGCCTGCGCAACATCCTCCGCGATCTCACGATGCCGGAGGGGGTCGAACCGATCAGCTACGTGCTGATCGATTGCCCGCCCTCGCTCAACCTGCTCACCATCAACGCGCTCGCTGCCGCCGACGCGGTGATGGTGCCGCTGCAATGCGAGTTCTTCGCCCTCGAAGGACTGAGCCAGTTGCTGCGTACCGTCGAGCAGGTTCGCGGAGCGCTGAACCCCAAGCTTCAGATTCAGGGTGTCGTGCTGACCATGTACGACCCGCGCAACAACCTCTCGACCCAGGTGGTCGCCGATGTTCGCGGCTTCTTGGGCGACAAGGTCTACGAGACGATGATTCCGCGCAACGTGCGCGTCTCGGAGGCGCCCTCCCATGGCAAGCCGGTCCTGCTCTACGATCTCAAATGCGCCGGCTCGCAGGCCTATCTGCGCCTCGCTTCCGAAGTGATCCAACGCGAGGGTCGGGCGCCCCCGCCCGCTGCAGCCGCCTAAGTGTCTCTCACAAAACGCCCGCCGTGCTGTCATCGCCAGAGCGAGAACGGTCAGAGACCGGGAGTTTTGTGAGGCACTCTAAGTCTTTTAAAAGTTTGGAGTTTCGATCGTGGCAATGGCGGATGATGCGGCGCGGCCGCGGCTCGGACGCGGCCTTGCGGCGCTGATCGGCGACTTTTCCGACGACGCGCCGGAGGAGGCGGCCCGCACCGCCGGGCACGCGCAGCGCAAGGTCGCCGTGGAGTTCCTGCGCCCGAACCCACGCAATCCGCGCCGCCGCTTCTCGGAGCCGGAACTCGACGAGCTGGCCGCCTCGATCCGTCAGCGCGGCGTGATCCAGCCGATCGTCGTGCGCGCGCTCTCGGGGGTGCCCGGCACCTTCGAGATCGTCGCCGGCGAGCGGCGCTGGCGCGCGGCCCAGCGGGCGGGCCTCAACGAAGTGCCGGTGGTGGTGGTCGAGATCGACGACCGCACCTCGCTCGAATACGCGATCCTGGAGAACGTCCAGCGGGCCGACCTGAACGCCATCGAGGAGGCGTCGGGCTACGAGCGGCTGATGGGCGAGTTCAAATATACCCAGGCCGAGCTGGCCGATCTGCTCGGCAAGAGCCGCAGCCATCTCGCCAACACCCTGCGCCTGCTCCAGCTTCCGCCCGCGATTCAGGACCGGGTGATCGCCAGCGAGATCACCGCCGGCCATGCCCGCGCGCTGCTCTCCGTGCGCGACCCGGAGGCGGTGGCCCGCCGGATCGTGGCCGAGGGGCTGTCGGTGCGCGAGGTCGAGGCGCTGGCCGCGGCAGAGGCCCCGCAGGACGACACGCCGCGCCCGGGGCGCCCGCGCCGCTCCGCCGAGGGCGACGCCGCTCTGCGCTCGCTGGAAGACGTCCTCGGCCGGGCACTCGGCTACAGCGTGGCGGTGAAGGCCAAGGCGAGTGGCGAGGGTGAGATCCGCATCCGCTACACCAGCGCCGAGGAGCGCGACGCGCTCTGCCGCAAGCTCGGCGGAGCCTGAGGCACGCTCCGCCGCTCTCATGAAGCGAACTCAGGCCCGCCGCCGCGTAGCCTCGATGGCGATCCGCAGGAACACCCCCTGCGCCTGGGCGTGGGCGAGGTCCGGCTCCGAGCGGCGGCAGGCGAGCACCGCGTCCTGGAGCCACGCCACGGCCTGTTGCAGCCCCGGTGCCGACCAGCGGGCGAGCTGGGTTTCGGCCAGCGCCTTGCGGCGGAAATGCAGGCCGCGCCAATTGGCGACGATCTGGCTCGCGCTGCCGCGCGGATTGTCGAGGCGTAGGGAGAGCAGCGTGAGGGCGTGGCGCAACCCGGCGCCGAGCATCGCCGAGGGGTCCATCCCCTCGTGGCGGAAGCGGCGATACTCGCGCTCGGCCTCGCTGGCACGGCCGGCGAAGGCCGCGTCGATCAGCGCGTTGAGGACACTCGCCCCGACGTCGCTGACGATCGCCTCGACGTCGTCCACGCCGACGCTGCCCTGGCCGCGGGCGTAGAGGGCGAGCTTGCCGATCTCGGACAGGCTGGCACGGCGATCGCTGCCGAGGCTGCCCGTCAGCAGGTCGCGGGCGTCGCGGTCGATGCGCAGCCCAGCCTCTTGCAACGTGCGCTCGATCAGGTCGGCGAGCGTGCGCTCGTCATCGGGGTAGCAGGGCAGGGCGAGCGCCTTGGGCGACCCCTCGCACAGCGTGCGCAGAGGGGCGGAGCGGGCGAGGTCGCCCGCCTCCACGACGATGCGGGCGCCTTCGGTCGGTGCCTTCAGCACCGCATCGACGGCCGGCGCGTAGTTGCGGCTGCCGGAGCGGACCCAGATCGTGCGGCTGCCGCCGAACAGGCCGACGGTGCCGGCCTCATCCACCAGGCGGCCCGGATCGGAGGCGAGGGTGTCGCCGTCGATCCTGATGAGCGCAAAGGGGTCGTCCGGGTCGGCGACCATCCCCCGGACCAGCCGCATAGCCCGGTCGGCGACGAGGCCGACATCCGGCCCGTAGACCAGAACCACCGCGATGCGCGGATCGGGGCCGCGCCGGACCAGCCCCTCGACATCGCCGGCTTTGACCGCCGTCATGCCACGCCCGTCAGGGGTTCGTTTTGACGGTGAGGACGGAGGCGATCCGGGTCTTGATCTGGTCGGCCAGCACCTTGGCAAGGCGGATCTCGGCGTCGCGCGCGGCGCGCAGCGAGGCGAAACGCTGGATCGAGCGATCGTAGGTCGCGGTGCCGGTTGCGACGCCCTCGGTGAGGACGCGGCGTCCGTCCAGGCTCTCCAGCGAGAATTTCACCGTGCCGACGATGGTGCCGGCCTCGGCCCGCGCTGTGGTCGAGGAGACGATCGGGGTCTGTACCTGCTCGGAGCCCTGCATCTTCAGCCGGTAGCGCTTGGGCACGGCGGGCTGGCCGGAGCCGTCGAGATCGAAGATCAGCTCGCTGCGCAGATAGTGCCCGAGGCGATCCTGATCCTGGGCCATGTTGACGTCATCGACCTGGATCGCGGCGAGCAGACCCTGCATCGACTCGCCCGATGCCGTCGGCCCGTAGAGGGGACGGAAGCAGGCACCGAGATTCAGCGCAAGGCCGGCGGCGAGCGCGAGCCGCGCGATCCGAACCCCCGGCCTGTTCCTCGCCACACCCATCACCCGCCCCAAGGCTGTTCCTCGCCGCGTCACGTCGATCCGTCCGAAAACCGTCGCTCCGACCCCAAGCGCAGCACACCGCTCCGCTTGTACGGCAGGCATTGCGCCCGGTCACCCTGCCAGACTCATGCTTTAAGGATGCTGTGCGGCGGGACGATGATCGCTCGACCGAATCGGGACGCCGGGAGACGCATTCGCTTGTGGAACCAAGCGGTGATCCCCACTTTATCCTGACCCCGGAAACCGCTCCGAACCCGCGCCTTGACGGCGATCGGACAAGCGCAGTAGAACAGAACAAATGGCGAACAAGCGAGCCTTGTCCTGGTCGGTCGCGCTGCGCGATCTGAAGGACGATCGATCCCGGAGAGCGGATGTGCGCGAGGAGCGTCTCCGAACCATGGCGGGCCTGCGCGGCGTGGCCGCCCCCGCTTTGAGCGCGTGGCGCGGGCGGTCCGGCCGCCGCTACGTCGTCGGCGTCCACGACCTCGCCGAACCCGACCTCGCCGAGGTCGATGAGGGGGTGGTCATCGCCGTGCGGCGGGACGAAGCCGGCATTGCCCAGGCGGTTTCCATCGCCGCGACCGGCAAGGGGCCGCGCGAGCGTCTGCACTGCAACTGGCTGGCCCGCGCCCGCCAGGAAGGCGCGACGGAGATGCACGTTCACCGCCTCGCCGAGGGGGAAACCGAGCGCCGCGCCGTCGTGCTCGACCTCGCCGCCGACACGGAGCAGGCGAACGCCTGACCCCGCGCGCGGCCGGCATGCACTCGCCGGCCTGTGAAAGCCGGAGGGAGGGCAGGGCCCTTGCCTTGGACAGCCCCGGTCTCCAAACACGGGGCGTCCGGCCTCTCCCGCCGGGCCGCGCAGGAACGAGGCCGATGGCGCAGACACCCGATCCGATTTCCGGCGGACCGCCCCCCCGGCGGCGGCGAATCGGCCTGTTCCTCCCCTACATCCTGCTCGCCACCCTCGTCGTCGCCTGGACCGCCGCGTGGTTCTTCATCCGCGGCAAGGCCGAGAGCGAGATGGATGCGTGGCTTGCCCGTGAGGCACAGGCCGGCCGGCAATGGACCTGCGCCGACCGCTCGATCACCGGCTATCCCTTCCGCCTCGAACTGCGCTGCGGCTCGGTCCGCTTCGCCCGCTCCGACGGCAATTTCACCCTCGGGCCGACCACCGCCGTGGTGCAGGTCTACGATCCGCGCCACGCCGTCCTCGAAGTCGCCGGCCCCTTCCGTGTCGAGCAGGGCGATCTGACCGCCGACGTGACCTGGACGTCTCTCGAAGCGAGCTTCCACGCCGCCTCGAACGGCTTCAGCCGCGCCTCCCTCGTCGTCGATGGCCCCAAGGGCACGGTGCAATCCCCCGATCCCGGGCCGGTGGACTTCGCCGTCCAGCACCTCGAACTCCATGCCCGGCCGACTCCGGGCCGCTTCGAGAGCGACGGCGCCGTCGATATCAGCCTGCGCCTCGCCAAGGCTGCCGTGCCGCGGCTCGACGCCCTGAGCGGCAGCGGCGACCCGGCCGACGTCGATCTCGACACGACCATCGAACGGGCCACGGTGCTGCGCACCGGCACGGTGGCGCGGGAATTGGAGAAATGGCGTCAGGCCGACGGCCGCCTCGACGTGACCCGCCTGTCGATCGCCAAGGGCGAGCGCCGCCTTCAGGCCAAGGGCGAAGTCGGCCTCGACGAGGCGCATCGCCCCGAGGGACGCTTTGAGATCCGCGCGCTCGGGCTCGAAGCCCTGATCGGGCAGGTGATGGGCCAGCGCTACGGCTCGGACAAGGGCGCGTTGATCGGCAACCTCGTCGGCCAGTTCCTCGGGGGCCTGCGCAAGCGCGAGAGCGCCGCCGGCGAGGTGCAGGCGGCCGACAGCCCCAACGGCCTCAAGCCCCTGCCGACGCTGCGCCTGGGCGACGGGCGCCTGATGCTCGGCCCGCTCGCCGTGCCGAACGTGGTGCTGCCGGCCCTGTACTGAACGGGCCTACCAGGGGCGCGGCGCCCCGAAGATCTTGCGCCGGACGAAGCGCCCGGCGGCTTCCACCCGCGGCCTGTGCAGATGGCGCAGCCGCCACAGGCGATGCTCCCGCGGCGCGACCGGCTCCGCCAACTCGGGCACGGCGGCGCTGCGTGCGCGCAGCCGCGCGGCCTCAGCCGGGGCGACGCTCTCCCCGTAAGCCAGGAGATGGCGCATCTCGTCGAGGGTCGGCCGCACCCAGCTGGCCGTCCGGGTGCACGGATCCGTTTCCGCGCGCGTTTCGGGTGGTGGCGCGCCCGGAGCGGGACGGGGATAGTGGTTGAGCCGGATCTCCCCGTGCCGCACGGCGAGGATGGCGCCGGGCCGCTGCGGGTCCGGCTCGGCGGGGCCGAAATCGCTCATCAGCCGCTCGCCCTGCACGAGTTCCGTCATGTGCGGGTCGGCGATCGTGGCGACGGCGCCCTGCCGGTAGATCGATGTGACGACGCGGTTCTCCGCGTGGTCGGCCTGCGCGAGAGAGCGAGGGAAACGGCGCAGGACGAGCCCGGAGGCGGGCCCCTCCGGCGCCGCGGTGTCGAAGACGCGCCGGTTGACCACCACCGCGCCGGCATGCGGCGGGATGCGGGCGATCCAGTCCTCGATCGAACGGCCGGGGGCCGGCACCAGAAATTCATCGGTGCCGAGGAAGGCGGCGAAGCGGAACAGCCGCGCCCACGAGGCGAGGAAATGGTCGTAGGCCGCAAAGAGCGGCGTGCGGTCGATGCGGGTCGGGCAGGGCAGGGTGGTGACCCCGATCGCCGCCTGCGCCTTCAGGAGCGCCGCAGCCTCGCCGTGGAGTCCGTTGTCGTAGATCACGAAGTGGCGCACGCCGACCGCCCGGTGGAAGGCGAGCCACTCGAACAGCTCGGGTGCCGCACCCTCGACGACGGCAACGATGGCGAATGTGCGCATCTCGGGCGCCCTTTCCTTCAGCTCTGCTTCGCCGCGGGCGCCGCCGCGTTGCGGGCGCGGCCGAAATCCGGCTCGGCCGTTTCCTGGCCCATGGCGACGATGCCGCGGCGGATGGTTCGGGTGCGGGTGAACAGGTCGTGCAGGGCCTCGCCGTCGCCCCAGCGGATCGCCCGCGACAGGGCCGACAGATCCTCGTTGAAGCGCCCGAGCATCTCCAGCACCGCGTCGCGGTTGGTCAGGAAGATGTCGCGCCACATGGTCGGGTCGGAGGCGGCGATGCGGGTGAAATCGCGAAAGCCGCCGGCGGAGAACTTGATCACTTCCGACTGGGTGACCTCTTCGAGGTCGGCGGCCGTGCCGACGATGTTGTAGGCGATCAGGTGCGGCACGTGGCTGGTGATGGCGAGCACGAGGTCGTGGTGCTCGGGCGTCATGGTCTCGACGATGGCGCCCAAGCCCTGCCACAGGCCCTGCACCCGCTCGACGGCCGCCGGATCCGTCCCCTCCGGCGGCGTGAGGATGCACCAGCGGTTCGAGAACAGGGTAGCAAAGCCCGAATCCGGCCCGGAATACTCGGTGCCCGCCACCGGATGCGCCGGAACGAACGGATTGTCCGGGGACAGATGCGGCGTGACGGCCGCCACCACCGCGGCCTTGACCGAGCCGACATCGGAGACTACCGCGCCCGGCTTCAGATGCGGCGCGATCTCGGTCGCCACCGCGCCGATGGCGCCCACGGGCACGCAGAGGATGACGAGATCGGCCCCGGCCACCGCCGAGGCTTCGGTGCTTGCCTCGTCCGCCAGACCCAGGGCCTTCACCCGCTCGATCACGCCCGCGTCGCGGTCGATCGCCACGATCGCCCGCGCCAGCCCGTAGGTCCGGGCGCCGCGGGCGATCGAGGAGCCGATCAGGCCCAGCCCGACGATGGCGAGGCGCTCCACCCCCTCCGTCACGAACGCTTGGCTCCCAGGAAGGCGGCCAGCGCATCCACGAAGGCGCGATTGGCCTCCTCGCTGCCGATGGTCACCCGCAGGGCGTTGGGCAGGCCGTAGGAGGAGACGCGCCGCACGATCACGCCCGCGCGTGTCAGATGCGCATCCGCTTCCGCCGCCGTGCGGCCGGGCCTGTCCGAAAAGTGGAGGAGCAGGAAGTTGCCGACGCTCGGCGTCACGGTGAGCCCCAGTCCCTCGACCTCGCGGGTGAGCCAGGCGAGCCATTCGTCGTTGTGGGCCACCGCCGCGGCAACGTGGGCCTCGTCGGCGATGGCCGCCGCGCCGGCCGCAATGCCGCCCGCCGAGAGGTTGAACGGTCCGCGGATGCGGTTGATCGCATCGACCACGGCCTCCGAGCCGACCATCCAGCCGATGCGCTGCGACGCGAGCCCGTGGATCTTCGAGAAGGTGCGCGTCATCACGACGTTGGCGGCATCGAGCGCCATTTCGAGGCCGGCCGTGTAGTCGTTGGCGCGCACGTACTCGGCATAGGCTCCGTCGAGCACGAGGAGCACGTTGCCGGGCAGCCCGGCATGCAGGCGGCGCACCTCCTCGAACGGCAGGTAGGTGCCGGTCGGGTTGTTGGGGTTGGCGAGGTAGACGATCCGGGTGCGGGGCGTGACCGCGGCGAGGATGGCATCGACATCCGCCGTCAGGTTCGTTTCCGGCGCCACCACCGGCGTGCCGCCTGCGGTGAGGATCGCGATGCGGTACACGAGGAAGCCGTGCTCGCAGAAGATACCCTCGTCGCCCGGCCCGACGAAGGCCATCGCCAGAAGCGTCAGCAGCTCGTCCGAGCCGGCACCGCAGACGATGCGGGCGGGATCGAGCCCGTAGCGTGCACCGATCGCCGTGCGCAGGCGGGTGGCGCTGCCGTCGGGATAGAGGGCCAGCGTCGCGGCCTCCGCCCGCAAAGCCTCGATCGCGCGCGGGCTCGGGCCTAAAGGCGTTTCGTTCGAGGAGAGCTTATGGACCTTCGCCACGCCCGGCGCGGCGCTCTTGCCGGGCACGTAGGCCTCGATGGCGAGCACGCCGGGGCGCGGCTGAGGGCGAAGCACGGGATCGGTTGCGGACATGGGCCAGGGCCAGCGGGAGAGTCGGACGCGGGTATCGCCCGTCCCTCTACAGCATTTCGCGCCGACGGGGAGCCGCCGCCGACCCCGATGCGCGCCGATCAGGCCGTCGCCAGAGTCGCGACGTGGCAGACTCTGGCGCCCCGCGTGGTGATTCGGACCTCTTCCCAGGTCACGCCTCGCTCATCGCGGCCCTCTCTCCGCCGGGATTGGGGCCGCTATGGCTGCGCCGGCTTGCCTTCCGGCGCAGGGATCGGCTCGCCGGAGCCCGGCGGCAGCAGGACGTTCTTCACCACGTTCCCCTCCGGACCGTACTCGCCGGCCACCGCGAGGCAGGCCTGCTCGCGGTTGAGGTTCATCTGGTTGGACATCAGGGTGAAGATGCCGATCACCCGGTTGCCGAAGGGGCCGCGGGGGCTCACGTCCTCGGGCCGCGTGTTCTGCTTGGCGAGCAGCGCCTCGAATTCGGGCGCGTTGAGCCGATAGCCGCAGACGTTGACCGCCGAGAAGATGTAGGCGGCAAATTCCAGCGCTCGCGGGCTCGGCGCGTTGCGGATCGGCCGCGGCGGGGCGGCCTCCTTCGAGGGCCCTTGCGATGGCCCTTGCGAGGGCTCTTGCGAGGGTTCTTGCGGCGCGGTCGCGGCGGGCGGTGGGGCGGTGTCCTGCGCGACGGCAGGGTAAGCCATGCCACCGATCAGGGCGGCGGCGATGAGGGAGCGGACGATCATGGCGGTGGGGCGTTCCTCGAGATACGGATTCTCACGATCCGCTTAGGCAAACCCGAGATAGCCCGGCCGCCCGCCGCCTCCAAGCTGACGCGGGGCCCGCGGACGGGTCCTGCGGCGATTCGTGCACGGGAGCCCGCGCCAGAGGCTCACCAGCGATAGCTCACACTCGCCAGCACGCGGCGGGCCTCGCCGTAGAAGCAGGAATTGGCCGACTGGCACGAGGTGACGAAGCGGCGGTCGCCGAGATTGGCGGCGGTGATCGCCATGCGCCAGCGCTCCCAGTTGTAGTGCACGGTCGCGTCGAACAGGACGTAGTCCGGCACTTTCAGATTGTTGAGCTGGTCGGCGTAGGAACGCCCGACATAGCGCACGCCGCCGCCGAAGCCGAAGCCGCGCCAGTCGCCCAGGGGGATCGTGTAGTCGGCAAAGACCGAAGCGAAGGTCTCCGGCACGTTGGTCGGGGTCTTGCCGACGAGGTCGCCGAGTGCGGCGTCCCGGACCCGGGTGTATTCGAGGTCGTAGTGGGTCACGGCCGCGACGACGTTCAAGCCTTCCGCGAGGCTGGCCACGAACTGCCCCTCGATACCGCGCGAGCGCACGGTGCCGAGCTGGGTGCTGCCGAACCCGACGATGACCGGGAAGGGCGGGTTGTCGCGCACGAGATCGAAGGCGGCGATGTTGAGGGAGAAGCGCTCGCCGACCGGCTCGATCTTCAGGCCGACCTCGATCTGCTCGCCCCGATCCGGCGAGAGCGACGCCCCGGTGATGGCATCGATGCCGATCTGCGGCTGGAACGAGGTCGAGTAGGCGACGTAGGGCGCGATGCCGGGATCGAAGTTGTAGAGCAGCGCGATGCGGCCGGTGAGCGCCGTATCGGTACGGGACGTGCTCGTGTCCGGCGCGAGCTTCTTGAGCACGTCGCTGTTGGCGATATCGTAGCGCAGGCCGCCGATCAGGCTCAGCCGGTCGGTGAGCTTGATCTGGTCCTGGGCGTAGAAGCCGAGCTGCCGGAAGCTGTTGACGTCGACCTGATAGGGCAGGGGTCGGCCGACGATCTGCCCGTAGAGCGGGTTGATGATGCTCAGATTGGGGCCGGGGAAGAGCGAGGCCTGATTGTCGTAGAGCGAGTAGTTCTTGTAATCGATGCCGAACAGCACGCCGTGGGCGACGAACCCATCGGAAAACCGCGCCTCGGCCTGGTTGTCGACCTGGAACAGGCTGACCTTGTCGCTGTACTGGAACTGGTAGCGGGCGAGCTGCGTCTGCGGCAGGTCGGCGTAGCCGAGCTGGCCGATATACGAATTCTGCGTCGCGTCCGAGAACGAGTAGCGGAAGTTCTGGCGCACGGTCCACACGTCGTCGACCGCGTGCTCGAACTCGTAGCCGGCGAAGACCTGCTCGCGCTGGAAGCTGTTGATGCGCGGATCACCCACGTTGAGAGAGCGGTCGATGCGCAGACCGCTCGCGTTGGGGCGCACGGTGCCGGCATAGGGCAGGAAGTTCGCGGTCACGGCCGTGGAATCGCGTTGATAGCTCGTCAGCACCGTGAAGGTGGTGCCGGCATCCGGCCGCCACGTGACGGCCGGGGCGATGTAAGCGCGGTCGGAATCCGCGCCCTCGACCTGTGTGCCGCCCTGACGGCCGATACCGGTGAGGCGGTAGAACAGATGGCCCGAATCGTCGGCCGGACCGCCGACATCGAAGGCGCCGTAGACCTGCCCGAACGAACCGCCGGCGATCTCGACATAGCCGAAGGGGGCCAGCGTCGGGCGCTTGGTAACCTGGTTGACGAGGCCGCCGGGGTTGCCGGCGCCGAACAGCACGGCAGCCGGGCCGCGCAGCACCTCGATGCGCTCCAGGCCGAAGGTCTCGGTCTTCAGCGTGCCGAAGCCGTAGTTCAGCAGTTGCAGGCCGTCCTTGTAGATCCCGTAATCGCTCGCCACGAAGCCGCGCAGGGTGAAGAAATCGACGCGCTCGTCGGCGCCGTAGACGCCGGAATAGATGCCGGCGGTGTACTGCGTCGCCTGGGTCAGCGTCTGCGCGCCCTGCGCCTCGATCTGCTCGCGGCCGATCACGGTGATCGCCTGGGGCGTCTCGATCAGGGGCGTGTTGGTCTTGGTCGCGGTGACCGAGCGGGTGGCGACATAGCCGGCGACGGGGCCGCGCGGATCCTCGGGTGCCGCGCGTCCATCGGCACCGCGCTGGGCCGGCGGCCCGCCGGTGGCGCCGGCGGCGCGGCCGCTGCCTTCGACCGACAGTTCCTCCAACCGTGCCGTCGCCTGTTGTGCGGCGGCTGCGACGGTCAGGGCCATCAACGAGGCGCCTGCCAGCGCCATCGTCCGCAGGGCGCGGACGCCGACGAGAGTGCGAACCGAGCCCATACTCATGACCCCATCTGACCAGAACAGCCGACAGCCTCCGCAGGGACGCGCGGAATGGGATCGGTCTGTTGTTTGGAATTATGCTAAACTGTTGTTGTTGCTTGCTTTTCGTAAGCTCAGCCGTAAGAGACGACGCGCAGGCACGCAAGACAGTCGCGCGCAAATGACCGTCCTGTAGCGAGCCGGCCACAGGATTTCTGCGCAACCATCGGATGTCGTCTTCGGGGAGGACGATGCTCTAGGCTCTTGTTTTCGCATCATCTTTTTTCCGAAAGCCGGCAACCACCTTTCGGGACGATGCTCTGGCGACCCCGCCGCGAGGCGGGCGCCGAATGCTACACGGTTACTTGCGTGCCGACCTCGACGACGCGGCCGGTCGGGATCTGGAAGAAGTCCGTCGCGTCGTTGGCGTTCTTGGCCAGCGTGATGAAGATTCGGTCCTGCCAGAGCGGCATGCCGGAATGGGCGGCCGGGCGGATCGAGCGGCGCGACAGGAAGAACGAGGTCGACATGATGTCGAACTTGAAGCCCTCGCGCTTGAGCAGCGTCAGGGTGCGCGGGATGTTGGGCGTCTCCATGTAGCCGAAGCGCATCACCACCCGGTAGAAGCCGAAGCCCACGGGCTCGATGCGCACGCGCTCGGCCTGGGTGGCCCGGGGCCGGTCCATGGTCTCGACGGTGAGTACCACGTTCTTCTCGTGGATCACCTTGTTGTGCTTCATGTTGTGCAGGAGCGCGGCAGGCGCGATCTGGGGGTCGCTGGTGAGGAAGACCGCGGTGCCCTTCACCCGCTGGTAGGAGGTGCTCTTCTCCAGCATGCCGACCAGTTCGACCAGCGGCACGTCGGTCTTGCGGGTTTTGTTGAAGAGGATCGTGACGCCGCGCACCCAGGTCCACATCATCAGCATCAGGCCGCCCGCGAGCATCAGGGGCACGTAGCCGCCCTCGTGCAGCTTCAGCAGGTTCGAGAGCAGGAACAGCGACTCGAGCACGATGAAGGGCATGATGATCGCCGCCGAGACCAGGGGCGAGAGGCGCGCGACCTTCCACAGCACCACGTAGGCCATGGAGGCGGTGAGCAGCATCGTGCCCGTCACCGCGATGCCGTAGGCAGAGGCGAGCGCCGAGGAGGAGCGGAAGGTGATCGCCAGGATCACCACGCCCAGGGCGAGCAGGGTGTTGATCTGCGGCAGGTAAATCTGGCCCGAATGTGCTTCCGAGGTGTGGCGGATCTCCATGCGCGGCAGCATGCCGAGCTGGATCGCCTGCCGCGACAGCGAGAACGCGCCGGTGATGACCGCTTGGCTCGCCGTGACGGTCGCGAGCGTGGCCAGCAGCACCATGGGGATCAGGCCCCATTCCGGCACGAGCTGGTAGAACGGATCGGTGGTCTCAGGCTTGGCGAGCACGAGGGCGGTCTGGCCGAGATAGTTCAGGACGAGGCAGGGCGCGACGAGGCCGAGCCACGCCACCTGGATCGGGCGGCGCCCGAAATGGCCGAGATCGGCGAACAAGGCTTCCGCTCCTGTCACCGCCAGGAACACCGCGCCGAGCGCCACCAGGGCGCCGGTGCCGTGGCCGAGGAGGTAATGCACGGCGTACCAGGGATTGAACGCGGCCAGCACGCCGGGATTGCCGGCGATGTGCGGCAGGGCGGCGGCGGCCATGGCCAGGAACCAGACCACCATGGCCGGCCCGAAGAAGGTCGCGACCCGCGCCGTGCCGTGGCTCTGCACCGCGAACAGGCCGAGGATGATCGCCACCGTGATCGGCAGCACGTAACCCTCGAAGGCGGGCGTGACGAGCTTCAGGCCCTCCACCGCCGAGAGCACCGAAATTGCCGGGGTGATGACGGAATCGCCGTAGAACAGCGAGGCGCCGAGCAGGCCCAGCATGAACACGATCTTGGAGCCGCCGAGCGCGTGGCGGGCCTGGGCCATCAGCGAGAGGATGCCGCCCTCGCCGTTGTTGTCCATGCGCAGCAGGATCGCGACGTACTTGATCGTCACGATCAGGAGCAGCGCCCAGATGATGAGCGAGGCGGTGCCGATCACCTCCTCGGCCAGCAGGATACCGTCGCTGCGCGAAGGCGCGAGCGCTTCGCGGAAGGCGTAGAGCGGGCTTGTGCCGATATCACCGTAGACGACACCGACGGAGCCGACCGTGAGGGCCCAGAAGCCGGTCTTGGCGTGGCCGTGGTCCTCCTCCGGGGACGCATCGACCGCGCCCGCCGAGGCTGCGACCGGCCCTCCCTCGCCGGGCGCCGGCCCGCCCGCGGGCGCGGCGACGGGGCCGTCCGGCGGGGTGGATCCGGCGGTATGGGGGCTGTCGGGCTGGGTCATCGGGCAGGCGTGCCTGGGCTCGCGCGTCGTCCGGCCGGATGTGCCGGAGTCGCATGAAGGGAATGCGTCGGAGATGCGGATCGATGCGCGCCGGAAACCGCGGCGCCCCTGTAGCGGCCATACCACCGCAAGCCGGCGCGCGGCACAGGAAAACGGTCCGCGTTCGGGTCGCGAGGCGCGATCCGGACATCACGGCGGGCGCGAGGCGGGGCGGAGGGCAGGGTCGACGACCCGGCGCGGGCCGTTTCGGACAACGAAGGGCGGGCCGCTCTCCTCACCGCGAAGGTTTCGGGAGCCGGCCCACCCGCGGGGCTCACTCGGCGGCGTCGCGCTTGCCCTGACCGAAGCGGCGCTCGATGTAATCGACCACGATCGTCTCGAAGTCCTTGGCGAGCGTGGCGCCGCGCAGGGTCATCGCCTTCTTGCCGTCGATGAACACCGGAGCGCTCGGGCTCTCGCCGGTGCCGGGCAGCGAGATGCCGATATCGGCGTGCTTCGATTCGCCGGGACCGTTCACGATGCAGCCCATCACCGCGACGTTGAGGCCTTCCACGCCCGGATAGGTCTTCTTCCACTCCGGCATGGAGGTGGAGATCCAGTTCTGGATGTCGCGGGCCAGTTCCTGGAACGTGGTCGAGGTGGTGCGCCCGCAGCCGGGGCAAGCCGCGACCAACGGCACGAAGGTGCGGAAGCCCATGGTCTGCAGGAGTTCCTGCGCGGCCTTCACTTCGACCGTGCGGTCGCCGCCGGGCTCGGGCGTCAGCGAGTAGCGGATCGTGTCGCCGATGCCCTCCTGCAGCAGCACGCCGATGGCGGCCGACGCCGCGACGATGCCCTTCGAGCCCATGCCCGCCTCGGTCAGGCCGAGATGGATCGCGTAGTCGGAGCGGCGCGCCACCTCGCGGTAGACCGCGATCAGATCCTGCACCGCCGAGACCTTGGCGGAGAGGATGATGCGGTCCTTCGGCAGGCCGAGTTCCACCGCCCGGTCGGCGGAGGTCAGCGCCGATTGCACCATCGCCTCGCGCATCACCGCGCGGGCGTCGATGGGGCGGGGCAGCTTGGCGTTCTCGTCCATCAGGTGCGTCAGCAGGGCCTCGTCGAGGGAACCCCAGTTCGCGCCGATGCGGACGGTCTTGCCGTAGCGCACCGCCTGCTCGACGATGGTCGAGAACTGGGTGTCCTTCTTCTCCTTGAAGCCGACATTGCCGGGATTGATCCGGTACTTGGCCAGCGCCTCGGCGCAGGCCGGGTGGTCGGAGAGGAGTTTGTGGCCGATGTAGTGGAAGTCGCCCACCAGCGGCACGTGCACGCCGATGCGGTCGAGGCGCTCGCGGATCTTCGGCACGGCGGCCGCCGCCTCGTCGCGGTCGACGGTGATGCGTACGAGCTCCGAGCCGGCGCGGGCGAGCTGGGCGACCTGGGCCACGGTGCCGTCGATGTCGGCCGTGTCGGTGTTGGTCATCGACTGCACGACGATCGGGGCGCCGCCGCCGACGGTGACGGCCCCTTCGCCGCTGCCGATCTGCACGCCGACGGTGCGGTGGCGCGGTGCCGGCCCGGCGATCTCCGGCCCCGTCATGCTGGGGCTGCGGGAGTCGATCGGGTTTGCCAGGGCGTCGGGAGCTTCCATGACTTCCATCGTGCCTTCGCGGGTCAAACTGTCGTCCGCGCGTGCCGGCTTTCGGCGTGATCCTATCCGAATCCGGTTCGATCCGCGACCTGGAGATCGTCTCCGCGCCGCGCCCGCGCGGACGGATGCGCAGCATGCCTCGATACGAGGCCGCTTCCATGTCGCATCCCGAGCGGGATGTCGAGCGTATGCAAGGATGTCAGGAGACGAAAGCGCCTTATCATACCTTGCATTCGCGTCCCCGCGGGGCAAAGAACCGCACAGGCACACTTGCTGCTTTGCACCATTTGAATGTGCATCGCAATAAATCACGTGAGGCAAGATGGACAGGACGAGCCCGGAGATTCACTCCACCGACAGTGAGCAGATCGAGGCTCGGTCCGCCGGCTCGCCTCCGGTTGATACCCGTGAGCGGACCGGAATCCTCGACGGACCGTCTCACGACGACGCTCACAACCCCGCGACCGCCGTTCCTGATCCGATCGCGGATTCGACCCGGCCGGGCGCCGCGTTTCGGGGCCTCGCCGGACCGCGCGCGGAGAAGGCCGTCTCGCTGGCGCTTCAGGGCGGCGGCTCGCACGGCGCCTTCACCTGGGGCGTGCTCGACGCGCTGATCGAGGACGGGCGCGTCGCCTTCGAGGCGGTCACGGGCGCGAGCGCGGGCGCGATGAACGCCGTCGTCCTCGTGGACGGCTGGCTCGCGGGCGGCCCCGACGGGGCACGCGCGGCCCTGGAGACGTTCTGGCGCGAAGCGAGCCTCGATGCCGACCTGCGCCCCTCGCAGAAGGGCCTGATCGACGGCCTGTTCCAGTTCTGGAAGGGCAACCCGTTCTTCGAGGCCTGGGTGAAGGCGCTCAACCCCGGCCCCTACGCGACCAATCCGTTCAACTTCAATCCCCTGCGCGACGCGCTGGAGCACACCGTCGATTTCGATCGCCTGCGCGCGGCCGACACCGCCAGTGTGTTCGTCTCGGCGACCAATGTCTGGACCGGCAAGCTCGCCGTGTTCGGGCGCGATTGCCTGACGGTCGATCACCTGATGGCCTCGGCCTGCCTGCCGACGGTGTTCCAGGCGGTCGAGATCGACGGCGTGCCCTATTGGGACGGCGGCTATCTCGGCAATCCGGCTCTGTACCCGCTGCACGAGTCGAGCACCCGCGACATCCTGCTGGTGCAGATCAACCCCGTGGAGCGCCGCGAGACGCCGCGTTCGGCCAGCGACATCCAGAACCGGCTCAACGAGATCACCTTCAACGCCAACCTGATGCGGGAGCTGCGCTCCATCGACTTCGTGCACGGCCTGATCGACGAGGGCGGACAGGGGCAGGTTCCGGGTTTGGAACGCGTCTTCCTCCACCGCATCGACGGGACCGACTCGCTCGACGGTTTCGCCGCCTCCTCGCGCATCGACGCCCGCTGGCGGATGATCGAGCGCCTGCGCGACAAAGGCCGCGCCGCCGCCAAGGTCTGGCTCGCAGAGGGCTACGACGAAGTCGGCGTGCGCTGCACCCTCGACCTCAAGAAGGCCTACCAGTAGCGGGCCGTCGCTGACGAAGGGACCGGGTCGTCAGCGAAACCTCTTGCCACGGGCTCGTTACGAACATAAAGATATCTTTATGTCTAGCGAGAGCGGTCCCACGAACAGCGCGACCACGGTCCCGGTGCCCTTCGCCGAGGCGCTGGCCGTGCTGCGGGCGGCGGCGGAGGAAACGCGCCTGCGCATCCTGGCGCTGCTGGCCGAGGGCGAGTTGTCGGTCTCCGACCTCACCGACATTCTCGGCCAGTCGCAGCCGCGCATCTCGCGCCATCTCAAGCTCCTCGTCGAATCCGGCCTGATCGAGCGTCATCGCGAGGGAGCCTGGGCGTTCTTCCGCCTGCGGGAGGCCGCCATCGGCTTCGTCGAGCCCTTGATCGCGGCGCTGGAGCGCGCCGCGCCGCCGCTTTCCGAGGATCGCGCCCGACTCGATTCGGTGCGGACGCAACGCGCCGAGGCGGCGCAGACCTTCTTCGCCCGGCTCGCCCCCAAATGGGACGGCCTGCGTTCCCTGCACGTGCCCGAGGCCGCCGTCGAGGCGGCGGTGCTCGACGCGCTCGGAGACCGTCCGATCCGCCATGTGATCGATCTCGGCACCGGCACCGGCAAGATGCTCGGCCTGCTGGCCCCCCTGGCCGGTCGCGCCACCGGGCTCGATTCGAGCCATGCCATGCTCTCGGTCGCCCGTGCCAACCTCGAACGGCTCGGCCTGTCGCGGGTCGATCTGCGTCAGGGCGATCTCCACGCGCCGCCCTTCGGCCGCGGCGGCTTCGATCTCGTGGTGCTGCATCAGGTGCTGCACTACCTCGACGATCCGGCCCGGGCACTGCGGGAGGCCGCCCGCCTCGTCGCGCCGGGCGGGCGGCTGCTCGTGGTCGATTTCGCGCCCCACACTCTGGAGCAGTTGCGCGAAAGCCAAGCCCATCGCCGCCTCGGCTTCGGTGCGGAGCAGATCACGGGCTGGCTCGTCCAGGCGGGCCTGGGCGATGTCGAAAGCTGTGACATCACGCCGGAGGACGGCATCGAGCATCCGCTCACCGTCACCCTCTGGCTGGCGCACGACACCTCCGCCGCGATCGAGGCGCAGACGCCTGAACGTGCTCCCGCACGCAGCCCGGAACGCGCCGTGGCCTGAGCCTCAAGGTCCAAGCCTTCAAGGTTCAAGCCTTCAAGGTCCAAGCCGACTTCCATCGACGACCGACACCACGACAGACGCCCAGGAGAAGGGACGAAGAGATGCCCAACGCCTCCCAACACCGCGCCAGCCGCGACGGTTTCCGCCCGATCCGGGTCTCGATCGAGTTCTTCCCGCCGAAGACCGAGGAGATGGAGAAGATTCTCTGGTCCTCGATCGAGCGCCTTGCGCCGCTCCAGCCGAAATTCGTCTCGGTGACCTACGGCGCCGGCGGCTCCACCCGCGAGCGCACCCACAACACCGTGGCGCGCATGGTGCGCGAGACGAGCCTCAAGCCCGCCGCCCACCTCACCTGCGTCGCTGCGACGAAGGAGGAGATCGACGGGGTGGTGCAGTCCTACTGGGATGCCGGCGTGCGCCACATCGTGGCCCTGCGCGGCGACCCGGCCGAGGGCGTCGGCCACAGCTACCGACCCCATCCCGGCGGCTACGCGCAGACCTGCGACCTCGTCGCCGGCATCAAGCGGATCGGCGACTTCAAGGTCTCCGTCTCGGCCTATCCGGAAAAGCACCCCGAGGCCGCCTCGCTCGATGCCGACATCGACGCCCTGAAGGCCAAGGTCGATGCCGGCGCCGATCAGGCGATCACCCAGTTCTTCTTCGATAACGAGATCTACCTGCGCTACCGCGACAAGGTGCGCGCGGCCGGCATCGACATCCCGATCATCCCCGGCATCCTGCCGGTGCAGAACTTCAAGCAGGCGGCCAACTTCGCCCGCCGCACCGGCGCCTCGGTGCCGTATTGGCTCGCGGCCCGGTTCGAGGGTCTGGAGAACGACGTCGAGACCCGCCGTCTCGTCGCCGCCGCGGTCGCCGCCGAGCAGGTGCTCGACCTCGTCGACGAGGGCGTGGAGGACTTCCACTTCTACTCGATGAACCGCTCCGACCTCGTCTACGCCATCTGCCACCTTCTCGGCCTGCGCTCCCAGGCGCCGGCCAAACCGGCGGTCAAGCCGGAAGCCAAGGCGGCCTGACCCCTCGCCACTCTGCTCCTGAACCTTATCCCGAACTGCGACCGCGCCGCGGTCGCAGCGAAGGATGGCTCCAGGAGCGATCGCGTTTTCTGGAGGCCTCCGAGGCCTCCGCTTCGCTCCGGCACCTCAGGCTGAGGTGGGTTGATGCGGCCGACACTTTCGGCCATCGCCGTCCCGGAACATCCCAGGATCGTCCGACATGACCGCTTTCCCCCCCGTCGACGGCACCGAGATCGAGCGCGCCCTGCGTCAGCGCGCGTCCGAAAAGATCCTCGTCCTCGACGGGGCGATGGGCACGGTGATCCAGCGGCTCAAATACACGGAAGAGGATTTCCGGGGTGAGCGCTTCAAGGATCACAGCCACGATCAGAAGGGCAACAACGACCTTCTGATCCTGACCCAGCCCGACGCGATCCGGCAGATCCACCTCGACTACTTCCTCGCGGGCGCCGACGTCTGCGAGACGAACACGTTTTCCGGCACCACGATCGCCCAGGCCGATTACGGCATGGAATCGATCATCCACGAGTTGAACGCGCAAGGTGCGCGCCTCGCCCGCGAAGCCGCCAAGCTCGCGGAGCAGCAGGACGGCCGCCGCCGCTTCGTCGCCGGCGCCATCGGCCCGACCAACCGCACGCTGTCGATCTCGCCGGACGTGAACAATCCCGGCTACCGCGCCGTGACGTTCGACGGGGTGAAGCAGGCCTATGTCGAGCAGGTGCGCGGCCTCATCGACGGCGGCGCCGAACTCATCCTGATCGAGACGATCTTCGACACGCTCAACGCCAAGGCGGCGATCGCCGCTGCGTGGCAGGTGTTCGATGAGACCGGCATCCGCCTGCCGATCCAGATCTCCGGCACCATCACCGATCTCTCCGGCCGCACCCTCTCGGGCCAGACGCCGGCCGCGTTCTGGAACTCGCTGCGCCATTCGAGCCCGCTCACCTTCGGCCTCAACTGCGCGCTCGGCGCCAAGGAAATGCGCGGCCACATCGCCGAGCTGTCGCGCATCTGCGACACGCTGGTCTGCGCCTATCCGAATGCCGGCCTGCCCAACGAGTTCGGCCTCTACGACGAGAGCCCGGAGGCCATGGGCAAGCTCGTCGGCGAGTTCGCCGCCTCGGGCCTCGTCAACATGGTCGGCGGCTGCTGCGGCACGACGCCCGACCACATCCGCGCCATCGCGGAGGCCGTGGCCGACAAGAAGCCGCGCGAGATTCCCGAGATCCCGCGCCTGATGCGCCTGTCGGGCCTCGAGCCGTTCGTGCTGACGAAGGAGATCCCCTTCGTGAACGTGGGCGAGCGTACCAACGTCACCGGCTCGGCCAAATTCCGCAAGCTCATCACCAACAACGACTACGCCGCCGCGCTCGATGTCGCCCGCGATCAGGTCGCGGCCGGCGCCCAGGTCATCGACGTCAACATGGATGAGGGCCTGCTCGACAGCGAGAAGGCGATGGTCGAGTTCCTCAACCTCGTCGCTGCCGAGCCCGACATCGCCCGCGTGCCGGTGATGGTCGATTCCTCGAAGTTCGAGGTGATCGAGGCCGGCCTGAAATGCATCCAGGGCAAGCCGATCGTGAACTCGATCTCCATGAAGGAGGGCGAGGACAAATTCATCGAGGCCGCCAAGATCTGCCGCTCCTACGGCGCGGCGGTCGTCGTCATGGCCTTCGACGAGCAGGGCCAGGCCGATTCCTACGAGCGCAAGGTCGAGATCTGCACCAAGGCCTACAAGATCCTCACCGAGCAGGTCGGCTTCCCGCCCGAAGACATCATCTTCGACCCCAACATCTTCGCGGTGGCGACGGGTATCGAGGAGCACAACCCCTACGGTGTCGCCTTCATCGAGGCGACTCGCACGATCCGCGAGACGCTGCCCCACGCCCATATCTCCGGCGGCGTCTCGAACCTGTCCTTCGCCTTCCGCGGCAACGAGCCGGTGCGCGAGGCGATGCATGCGGTGTTCCTGTTCCACTGCATCAAGGCCGGCATGGATATGGGCATCGTCAATGCCGGCCAGTTGGCCGTCTACGACGAGATCCCGGCCGAACTCCGCGAACTCTGCGAGGACGTGGTCCTCAACCGCCGCGAGGACTCGACCGAGCGCCTGCTGGAGGCCGCCGAGCGGTTCAAGACCGGCGCCTCGGCCCAGGCCAAGACCGCCGACCTGACGTGGCGCGAGGCGCCCGTCGCCAAGCGCATCGAGCACGCGCTCGTCAACGGCATCACCGAGTACATCGTCGCCGACACCGAGGAGGCGCGCAAAGAGGCCGCGCGTCCGCTCCACGTCATCGAAGGCCCGCTGATGGCCGGCATGAACGTGGTCGGCGACCTGTTCGGCTCGGGCAAGATGTTCCTGCCGCAGGTGGTGAAGTCCGCCCGCGTGATGAAGCAGGCGGTGGCCTATCTCGAACCCTTCATGGAGGAGGAGAAGCGGGCCAATGGCGGCGACGGCAAACGCCAGGCCGCCGGCAAGGTGCTGATGGCCACCGTGAAGGGCGACGTCCACGACATCGGCAAGAACATCGTCGGCGTCGTGCTCGCCTGCAACAACTACGAGATCATCGATCTCGGCGTGATGGTGCCGGCGGCCAAGATCCTCGAAACCGCCCGGCGCGAGAACGTCGACATCGTCGGCCTGTCGGGCCTCATCACCCCCTCGCTCGACGAGATGGTGCATGTCGCCGCCGAGATGGAGCGCGAGGGCATGGAGATGCCGCTGCTGATCGGCGGCGCCACCACCAGCCGCGTCCACACGGCGGTGAAGATCCACCCGGCCTACGCCAAGGGTCAGGCGGTCTACGTCACCGATGCGAGCCGCGCGGTCGGCGTGGTGTCGAGCCTGATCTCGAAGGAGACCCGCGGGGCCACCGTGGAGAAGGTCCGCGCCGAGTACGCCAAGGTCGCCGACGCCCACCGCCGCTCCGAGGCCGACAAGCAGCGCCTGCCGCTCGCCAAGGCGCGCGCGAACGCCTTCAAGGTCGATTGGTCGGCCTACAAGCCGGCCAAGCCCAGCTTCACCGGCACCCGCGTCTACGGCTCCTACGAGGTGGCGGATCTCGTCCCCTATATCGACTGGACGCCGTTCCTGCAGACCTACGAGTTCAAGGGCCGCTACCCCGCGATCCTCGACGATCCCGAGCAGGGCCCGGCGGCGCGTGCGCTGTTCGAGGACGCGCAGGTGATGCTCAAGCAGATCGTGGAGGAGCGCTGGTTCAACCCGAAGGCGGTGATCGGCTTCTGGCCGGCCAACAGCGTCGGCGACGATATCAGGCTCTACACCGGCGAGAGCCGGCAGGAGACGCTCGCGACCTTCCACGGCCTGCGCCAGCAGCTCTCGAAGCGCGACGGGCGCGCCAACACCTGCATCTCCGATTTCGTGGCGCCGGCCGAGACCGGCATCGCGGACTATGTCGGCGCCTTCGTGGTCACGGCGGGCCTGGAGGAGGTGCGCATCGCCGAGCGCTTCGAGCGGGCCAACGACGATTACCGCTCGATCCTCGTGAAGGCGCTCGCCGACCGCATCGCCGAGGCCTTCGCCGAGCGGATGCACGAGCGCGTCCGCAAGGAGTTCTGGGGCTATGCGCCGGACGAGGCTTACGCCCCCGAGGAGCTGGTCTTAGAAAAGTACGACGGCATCCGGCCCGCGCCGGGCTACCCGGCCCAGCCCGACCATACGGAAAAGGTGCAGTTGTTCGATCTGCTCAAGGCGGAGAGCCGCATCGGCGTGAAGCTCACCGAGTCCTACGCCATGTGGCCGGGCTCGTCGGTCTCGGGCCTCTACCTCGCCCATCCCGACGCGCATTACTTCGGCGTCGCCAAGGTGGAGCGGGATCAGGTCGAGGACTACGCCCTGCGCAAGGGCATGGACGTGATCGAGGTCGAGCGCTGGCTCGGGCCGATCCTCAACTACGACCCGGCCCGCTACCTCAAGGCCGCGGCCGAGTAGTCACGCCGAATAGGTCACACTCGGCGCGGGATCGCACCGCAACGCTCCCGCGCCGCGACTTTTTCCTTGCCGAGGGGCGGCGGCGCGCGGCACGCCTGCCGTTACGACCCGCGGGGCTGCCCCGCCTTCGACAGGAAGTCCCGATGCGCTCCACGCTGCTCGTCCTCGCCGCCGCTCTCCTCGCCTGCGGGCTGTCGGCCTGCAACAGCACCGATTCGGGCGGTCCCGGCCTGGCCTCGGCCTTCGAGACCAGCAATTACCGGCACTCCTCCGACACCAACGGCACCCAGACCCGCCGGGACGTGAACCGCGCCTACACGCAGCCCTCGCTGCCCACCATCGCCAACCGCGGCTTCTGAGCCGTCTCGCTCAGCGCCGCAGCCGCCGACGCAGGCTCCGGGCCGCCGCCCAGAGCCGCGGCGAGCGCTTGATCCGGTGCTTGAGCCGCACCGCGAGCCGCGAGGCGAGCACGAGCGCATGGCTCGCCGGGCTCACCGGCACGGTCTGCTCCACGAGTTCGATGGTCTCGTCGCAGGTCTTGGCCTTGTAGCCCGCCTCGCCGACGCCGAGGTCGAGCGCCCGGCGTCCCCCCGCGGCCTGATGGCCGACCAGCCGGTGCAGCAGGATCTCGCCGGGGCTGAACCGGCCGAGTTCGGGGTCGGTGTCGAAGGACGTCCACATCCCGCAGAAGCGGGCGCCGTCCACCGCGCCGCCGAAGGTCGCCAGGATGCGCCCGCTCTCGCTCGCCACCAGGGCATGGACCTCGATCGCCGCGCCGCCGCCATCCGCGTCCGGGGCCGTCGCGGCGGCGATGAAGCGGCGGATGTCGGCCTCCGCATAGGGGTCGGCGACGCCGAGATCGGCGAAGCGCGCGGCCTTCTGCGCGTAGAACGCCGCCTGAATCTCGGCCGCCGCCTGCGGCGTCTCGGCGACGCGGTGCTCGACGGATCCTAAAAACTCCACGAGCTTGCGCTCCTTGGCCCGCAGCTTCTTGCGGGTGTCGCCGCTGAACACCCGGCGCAGGGTGGCCTCGGCATCGGGGCCGAGCAGCATGCCGTAGGCGTCGCTCGGCGCCGGCAGACCGCCTCCGGCCAACGGGTTCGGGGTTCCGTCCCAGACGCGCGGCTGGTTGCGGAGCGCGAAGGCGTCGATGGCCGCCATGCGGCCGGCCCGGATCAGGGCCTCGGTCAGATCCTCGGCCGGCATCGCCGCCGCCTCGCGCGAGGCGAAAAGCGGCATGTGGAAGTTGGCGTGCCGGTCGCCGACCACCCGCGCGACCCGCAACGGGCCGCGGCGCCCGACCGTGAGCGGCATCAGCACCCGCGCGCGTCCATGCGCGTCGCGGAGCACGAGAATGCGCGTCTCCTCACCGGCATCGATCCCGGCACCGAGATAGGCCGCCACCCAGTCGAAGCGCTGGTAGGGCGTCATCAGGACGGCTGGATCGGCCTCCAGCCCCCGCCACAGCCCCTCGACCGCGGCGAGATCGGAGAACACCTCCGCGGTGAGGCCGCCATGGCCCCGCAGCCCCGCCCGCGCGGGGCGCCCCAGATCTTCGGCGAGAGCCGCCATTCCCACATCCCCCATTGCGGGTGCCCGTCACGGCCAGGACGGGCGGCCACGCAAAACCGCCTCCGGGCGATCCTGCCCGGTTCGTCCTCAAGCCTCGGTTGACGCGGGCGGCCGATCTGCGGGGATGGGTAACGAAAGCTTTTCGCGTCCGTCGCTAGGCTCAAGGCGATGCCGGGGCCGCCCGGTGCTTCGAGCCGAGACGGGCCATGCTCTCGCCCCGCACCCGACACCGCCTGTTCCGCGCCGGCTTTCGGGCGATCACCGCCACGGGCGCCGACCGCTGGCTCGCTCCCGCCACCCGCGGGCGCGGCGTGATCCTCACCTTCCACCATGTCCGCCCCGAGCCGGTGCCCGGTTTCGCGCCGAACGCCCTCTTGTCGATCACCCCCGCCTTCCTGGAGCGGACGCTGGAACTGCTGGCCGCCCGCGGCTTCGAACTCATCGGCCTCGATCAAGTCCCCGAGCGGCTCGCGGCCCCGGAAGGCGGAAAACCCTTCGCGGTGCTGACCTTCGACGACGGCTACCGCGACAATGTCGAGTACGCGCGCCCCGTGCTGGCGCGGCGCGGAGCGCCCTGGACGCTGTTCGTGACGAGCGACTTCGCCGAGGGGCGCGGGCGGCTGTGGTGGCTCGAACTGGAGCGGGCCGTGGCCCGGCTCGACGCGGTGCGGCTCGGCTCCGGCCTCGTCCTGCCGGCCCGCACGGATGCGGAGAAGACGGCCGCCTTCGAGACGGTCTATCGCGTCCTGCGCGCCGGCCCGGAGCCGGTCCTGCTCGACGCGATCGCCCGGTTATGCTGCGAGGCCGGGTTCGAGCCGGGCGGGCTCGCCCGCGAACTCTGCCTGAGCTGGGGGGAACTGCGCGACCTCGCCCACGACCCGGCCATCTGCATCGGCGCGCACACGCTCTCGCACCCGATGCTCGCCAAGCACGACGCCGCCTTCGCGGAACGGGAGATGGCCGAGAGCCGCGCGCGGATCGAGGCGGAGCTGGGCCGCCCCGTGCGCCACCTGTCCTATCCCGTCGGCGATCCGACCTCGGCCGGGCCGCGGGAGTTTGAAATGGCCAAAAGACTCGGCTTCGCCACCGCGGTGACGACCCGGCCGGGCCATCTGTTCGCAGGGCACGCGGATCATGGCCACGCCCTGCCGCGGGTCTCGGTGAACGGGCTGCACCAGAGCGACGCGGCGCTGGCGAGCCTTCTCTCCGGCGTGCCGTTCCTGGCCTGGAACCGCGGGCGGCGGCTCAACGTGGGCTGAGCAACCGCGAAACACTCATTTGAGCGCTGCCTGGTCGGAACCGAGAAGTTGGGCGTGGTGCTTTTCCAGGATCGGCCGAATAAGCGGCGTAACACACCATTCATCGTCCGAACCGAGACAAGCCCAGTACCAGACTGTCTGCGCATGCAGCGCGATGTTCTCATCGAGCAGCCGCGCGACCAACGGCCACCTCGGATCGTCATCAGCGGCCGTGCCCTCATCCTCGAACGATTGGATGATGACCTCCATCAATGTGAAGCGCTCGTCATCATCGAGCTCTCCCGATCGATAGGCGGCGATGAACGCGTCCAGACGACCGGCATCCGCGACCTCCCACTCCCAATCCTGCATGGATGGATCATTCGGGAGACCGAATCTGAGAGCTAAGACCTCGATCGCCGCCCGCGTCGGATGCCGCTGGAGATGCTTGGGAACCATCATGATGCTCCCTCCAATCGGCAAGACTCGACATGTCAGTTTCGCCAGCACCGATTTTATGCAGGTTTGAGCCGAGACAAGCCCTCGATCTGAAGGAACCCCTTAGGTCGGGCCCAAGGCGATGTCGGCGCGGGAGGCTCTATCGGCGCCGACGGCGCGAGCGCGACGCGCCGCCCTCCGACTCCCCTGCGCCGGCATCGGCGCTGCCGACATCGAAGCTGGCGCTGGACCGGCCGCGGCGGCCGGAGCGCCGCCCCCGGCGCCGTGCCGGCTCGATATCGGGCTCCTCGATCGAGGGAATGCCGGGGATCGTCGCGGTCGAGGCGACCGAGGAGGTGCTGGCGGCGTCGTTGCCGCTGACATAGCCGCCGCTCGCGACGTTCCGGGCGGGCGGGCCGAACATGGCGAGGCACTGGTTGTAGGCGAGGTCGTTCTTCAGCCGCTCGCATTCCGCCATGGAGCGCGGCGTCCCCTGCGCGGCCGCGGTTTCGGCGGCCAGCGGCGCGGCGAGCATCAAGGAGGCGGCGAGGAGGTGCGGACGGAACGAAAGCGCGGGACGGCGCGGGGAGGGGCGCATGGGCGGCGGGCGACCTTCGGAGACGAACCTTGAGCGTAGGACGTCCCGCCTTCTCGCCAGGGAGTGCGGCGAAAAAAGGGGCCGCCTGCGTTCAACCGTGTCCGAAAGCCGGCGGCCATCTTTCGGGACGATGCGCTAATCGTCCGGCCGATCCATCCAGCGGATCAGCGGCATCAGCGGGAAGATCCAGGCGATGCCGAGGATCGAGTAGATCACCGTCTGCACCGCCGGATGGGTTTCCGAGATGCGGCTGTCGGCGAGCGCCATGGCGAGCGGCGCGTAGACGATCACGAAGGCCAGGATACCGAAGGTTCCGAGCAGGGTGCGCGTGCGGCGGCGCATGGGCCTGGTTCTCTCGCGTCGTGGGTGAGCGCCCGGCGGGCGCCGGAACGGGTCGTACCGGTCCTGCTCGCGCGCTGCAACGCGAAGTCCCTGCGCCATAGGCCGCGTTGCGCGCGGGGTCCCGCTTCCCGTAAGCCACACCCGAACGTTCCCGGCCGCCGGACCTGACGCGCGAGATCATGAGACTGTCGACCCATCCGACCCTTGACCGCTTCGACGTCGTCCCGGCGGCCTCCTACCGCCCCGGGCACGGCGCGGTGCGCGCGTGGCTCTATCTGCTCGCCGTGCTCGTCGTGGCGATGGTCGCCGTCGGCGGCGCGACGCGACTCACCGGCTCGGGCCTCTCGATCACCGAATGGCGGCCCGTGACCGGCGTGGTCCCGCCGCTGGACGCCGCCGACTGGGCGGCGGAGTTCGACAAGTACCGCGACACGCCGCAGTACCGCATCCTCAACCAGGGCATCGGGCTCGACGGCTTCAAGACGCTCTACTGGTGGGAATGGGGGCACCGCCTGCTCGGGCGGATCGTCGGCCTCGTATTCTTCCTGCCGTTTGCGTGGTTCTGGGCCCGCGGCATGCTCGGGCGTCGCCTCCTCGCCGGCCTCCTCGGCCTCGGCCTGCTCGGCGGGCTTCAGGGCGCGATCGGCTGGATCATGGTGGCCTCGGGCCTCCAGCCCGGCATGACGGCGGTGGCGCCGCTCAAGCTCGCCCTGCACCTCACCACCGCGAGCCTGATCCTCGCCGGCCTCGTCTGGCTCGCCGCCGGCACCCGCCCCCGGGCGCTCGCTCCGGCGCCCGAACCGGTGCGGGTCGTCGCCTGCCTGTTGCCGGCCCTGGTGCTGATTCAGATCTGGCTCGGCGGGCTCGTGGCCGGCTCGAAGGCGGGCCTCCTCTACAACACCTGGCCGGACATGGACGGCAGCCTCGTGCCGCCGGCCCGGGTGCTGTTCGACAAGGTGCCCTTCATCGAGAACTTCATCGACAACCTCGCTTTGGTGCAGTTCAACCACCGCCTCTTCGCCTATCTCGTCGTGGTGGCGGCCATCGCGCACGCGATCCAGGCCGCCCGGACGGCGCCCGGCAGCGCGGCGGGCCGGGCGAAGGGCGTGGCGGCGCTGGCGCTGGCACAGATGGGTCTCGGCATCGCGACCCTCTTGCTGCATGTGCCGCTCTGGGCCGGGCTCGCGCATCAGGTCTTCGCCATGGCGGTGCTGATCATGGCGACCGTCCATGCTCGCCTTGCTCTGGGCGTGCCCGCCGCCTCCGCGCCCACGGGGGCAGAGGTGCCGATCGGACTGGAGGCACTCGCCGGCCGCGGCGCCTGAGACGGCTCCGCGCCCTTCGACCGAGTTGGCGCGAAACCTGCCTCGCTTCCGCGGCAGGTTCATGAAACCGTCGCGATTGGCTTCGATGCTTGGGGAAGGCTCGGAAGGGAGCCTTGGGTGACTGCGCTGCAGCATAGAAATCGGCTTATCCTGCAGTGCAAAAGGTAGGTTCCAGTCGTCGCGGTAACAATTTCGGTGGAAGACCGCGCCCTCGGTAGTCCGACGATGGAACGACTCGCCGGTCGATAGAATTAAATACCTCGCCAACACAGGAGCAGAGGATGTTTCTGGCCGAGGACGGACGCCCGCTTGCGCTGAATTGGAACTACACGCCCAGTGAGCTGCGGGCGGACGGTGTAGTCCATATAACGGGTATCGCCCTCGGGTTTTTCGGCGCGATCTGCTTGATCGCGATGGCGGCCTTAAACCATCTCGGGTGGATCGAACGGGCCTCTCTGCTCGTCTACGCGACCGCGTTGCTGGCGATGCTCGGCGCATCCGCTGCCTACAACATGTGGCCGGTGAGTCCGCGCAAGTGGATCCTGCGCCGTTTCGACCATGCCTTCATCTATCTGATGATCGCCGGCACCTACACGCCGGTGGTGGCGCTGGTCGGCTCCGGCCCCGTCGCCTGGACGCTGCTCGCCCTGATCTGGACGGTCGCGCTCACCGGCATCGCCATCAAGATCCTGATGCCCGGCCGCTGGGACCGCGTCTCGATCGTGCTCTACCTGATGCTCGGTTGGAGCGGCGTCCTGGCCTACGAGTCCGTGATTTCGGGACTCACCCCGTCCGCCCTGTGGCTCCTCGCCATCGGCGGCCTGCTCTATTCGGGCGGCGTGGTCTTCCACGTCTGGCGCAGCCTGCCGTTCCAGAACGCGATCTGGCACGCCTTCGTGCTGGCCGCGACCGCCTGCCATTACGGGACGATCATGGCGAGCGTGCTGCACGCCGGGGCGTGAGCGCTCCCCGCCTTTCCCGTCAGCGGGCCGCGAAGCCGCTGACATGCGCGACGACGATGCCGCGCGTGATCCAGGAACGCGGGAGACCGGGCCGGACGCCGGAGGCGCCTGGTTCTCAGGCCGGCTCGGAGATGCTGTTGCCTTCGCCCAGGGTGTCGGAAGCGCGCTCGACGGCGCTGATCGCATCGAGCAGGTGCTGCACGCTGCGCTCCACCTCGATCCGGGGCCGGTCCATGACGGCCGCCCGCGCCACCAGCCCTTCGAGCTGATCGAGCACGTCCAGGAGGTCGCCTGCGACAGCCGCCACGTCGCAGCCGGCGCGGGCCGGCGTGGCGGGGGCAGGGGGGCGGCGGAAAGGGATGACCGTGCTCATCGCCATCGTGTGTCGCGAAAAGGCGGGCGCATGGCCACCCGCAGACCGGGCGTCATCCACACCCAAGCCGCAGCGCGGGGTCGCCAAAGGGGGCTTCCTGCCTCAATTGGTGAGTTTTTCGTCGAAACCGTGGCTCGAATCTCCGGCAAACCGTCAAGCTTTCCCGCCGTGTCACCGGGCGTCGTCCGAAACGGAAAAATCCTTCCTCCGAATCGGCCCGTTCCGGCGATGGATTGACAAGGATCGCGCCGAAGCAGAGGTTGGAATCGTTCCGAGGGGGGCCCCGTATGGGGCTGAGAGTGGGCAGGCGCCCTGACCCTTGAACCTGATCCGGCTCGTACCGGCGGAGGGACGGGAACCAGTGGCCGCTGCTCACAAGCAGCATCGGTCAGCCGCACCATCGTCGGGACCACGGGTCGCCTCCCCTATCAGGAGCGACAGCGATGAACGCACCCGTCCGTCCCAAAGATCTTCCCAACAGCAATCCCGCCAGCGTGACCACCGGCCCCGTGCAGGGCTCGCGTAAGGTCTATGCCGAGGCGCCCGGCCGCCCCGACATCCGCGTGCCCTACCGGGAGATCGCCCTCTCCGACCCGAAGGAGGAGCCGGTGCGGGTCTATGACCCGTCGGGGCCCTACACCGAGACCGATGCGTCCATCGATCTCGAGAAGGGTCTGGCTCCCGTCCGCGAGCCGTGGATCGTCGGGCGCGGCTATGCCGCCGTGAAGCCGCGCGACGTGAAGCCGGAGGACAATGGATTCGCGTCCGCCGACAAGCTCGTGGCGCCGTGCCCCGCCGAGCGCACGATCCGCCGGGCGGAGCCGGGGCAACTGGTGACGCAATACGAGTTCGCCCGCGCCGGGATCATCACGGAAGAGATGATCTACGTGGCGCATCGCGAGAATGCCTGCCGCGCGCAGATGCTGGAGCGGGCGGAAGCTGCGCTCGCCGATGGCGACAGCTTCGGCGCGGCACTGCCGCCCTTCATCACGCCCGAATTCGTCCGCGACGAGGTCGCCCGCGGGCGCGCCATCATCCCGGCCAACATCAACCACCTCGAACTCGAGCCGATGGCGATCGGCCGCAATTTTTTGGTGAAAATCAACGCCAATATCGGCAACTCGGCGGTGACATCTTCCGCGGCTGAGGAAGTCGAAAAACTGGTCTGGTCGATCCGCTGGGGCGCGGATACGGTCATGGACCTCTCGACGGGGCGCAACATCCACAACATCCGCTCGTGGATCGTGCGCAACTCGCCCGTCCCGATCGGCACCGTGCCGATCTATCAGGCGCTGGAGAAGGTCGGCGGCGACCCGCTGAAGCTCGATTGGGAGGTGTTCAAGGACACGCTCATCGAGCAGGCCGAGCAGGGCATCGACTACTTCACGATCCATGCCGGCGTGCGGCTCGCCCATGTGCCGCTCACCGCGCGGCGCACCACCGGCATCGTGTCGCGCGGCGGCTCGATCATGGCGCGCTGGTGCCTCGCCGGACACCGCGAATCGTTCCTCTACGAGCGGTTCGACGAGATCTGCGACATCATGCGGGCCTACGACGTCTCGTTCTCGCTCGGCGACGGCCTGCGCCCCGGCTCGATCGCGGATGCCAACGACGCGGCCCAATTCGCCGAGCTGGAGACCCTGGGCGAACTCACCAAGATCGCCTGGGACAAGGGCTGCCAGACCATGATCGAGGGCCCCGGCCACGTGCCGATGCACAAGATCAAGGTCAACATGGAGAAGCAGCTGCGCGAGTGCGGCGAGGCGCCGTTCTACACGCTCGGCCCGCTGACCACCGACATCGCGCCGGGCTACGACCACATCACCTCGGGCATCGGCGCGGCGATGATCGGCTGGTTCGGTACGGCGATGCTCTGCTACGTCACGCCGAAGGAGCATCTCGGCCTGCCCAACCGCGACGACGTGAAGACCGGCGTCATCACCTACAAGATCGCCGCGCATGCCGCCGACCTCGCCAAGGGCCACCCCGCCGCGCAGCTGCGCGACGACGCCCTCAGCCGCGCCCGCTTCGACTTCCGTTGGGAGGACCAGTTCAACCTCTCGCTGGATCCCGACACGGCGCGCGCCTACCACGACGAGACCCTGCCGAAGGACGCGCACAAGGTCGCCCATTTCTGCTCGATGTGCGGCCCGAAATTCTGCTCGATGAAGATCACGCAGGATCTGCGCGCCGACGTGCTCGCCATGGAGGAAGCCGGCATCGTCATCGGCCAAGCCCAGCCGATGAGCGACGCCGAGCGTCAGGCTGGCATGGCGGCCAAGTCGCAGGAGTTCCTGGAAGAGGGCGGCAAGCTCTACGTCGACGCGGCGGAGTAAGCCCTGCGTGAAATGCGGGATGGCCGTCCGGCGGGCGGCCATCCTCGCAGAACCGATCGGTCGATGCGAATTCGTGAAAACCCTTCAGGTAATCTTTACGGATCGGTGAGGCTGGCGGCCGTTCCCAGGGGACAACCAGCGGGCCTTAAGACTCCGGTAGCGACGCGCGCAATCTTCTGAGGTCCGGCCTCGCGCCGGAACCGAAGGAATGCAGCCATGGACCCGATCAGGGCCGCGGCCTCGACGCCGCCCGTCTCAACCGCTCCCATCACCCCTATCCGACCGGTCGGCGAGACCGTTCGCGACGAGGCCCCCGCCTCCCGCGTGCTCGACCCCGCGGTCACCGTCGCGGTGAGCCCCGAGAGCGCGGAACCGAAGCCGTCCGAGCCGGATCGGCGGGCCTATATCCGCGATGCGGACAGCCAGAGCCTCGTTTTCCGGGTCACCGATCCCCAGACCGGCGACGTGGTGATGCAGATCCCCGACGAGGTGATCCTCAAGGCGCGGGCCTACGCACGGGAAGCCGCACCGTTTCCAGGCGAGCGCGTCGCCAAGACGGCCTGACCAACCGCCCGGCTACATCGCCCATCATCCGCCCTCCGACGCGACAGAACGCTCGGAGGTGCGGACGCTCGCGCGCGGCGACATCCTACGGCGAAGTGATGCCCGGACAGCACGCCGCCCGCCGAAGGCGGCTCGATCCGGCGGCTCTGATTCGATTCGGCATGCGGTCAGCCGGCGTTTACGCCCCCGGACCGGCGTCGCCCTGAAGCCCCGCGGCGATGTGGTTGTTGAGCGAGACCAGCGACTCGATCTTCTGCGCCGTCGGCTCGATCATCGTGTCCAAGATCGTATGGAACACGTAGGCCGAGAGCTGCGCCATGCCGGTGCGGACCTCGGTGGGGAGCGGGCTGCTCGGCTCGGTCGCGGCGGAGGCCAGGATCGTCCAGACGCGCTGGTTGAACGTCAGTGCGTCGTTGAGAGCCGGTCCCGCCTCGATCTGGGAACCGAGGGACTGGAGACGGCCGGCCGCCTTCAGCAGAACGGCCGCCTCGGCTTCCCGAGGGGAGAGCGCCACGCGCGAGGCCTTCGCGTAGGCATTGGCCGCGTACTGCATCGTCGGTGTTCTCCCTGCGCCGCCCTCGGCCGATCGCAGGCGAATCAATGCATCGTCTTTGTTAAAAGCCGGTATGCGCGTGTTCTGCCGTATTGGCGCCCCGAAAGGGGGAGAGTGCTTCGGCGTGGCGGCCGTTATGGCCAGTCCGTGCCGCATCGGGTCCGGAACCCGCTTCAGATGACGAACTTCTTTCTCGGATTGATGGCCGGCTGCATCATTGCCGGTGTCGTCACCATCACCGCTGCGCGGCACCCGGCGGTCCAAGTGCGGCTCGGCCTCGTTCCGCCCGCACAGGCGGCGGTCGTTGTCACGCCCCGCCCCGAGACGCCCCGCTGCCCGGTGCCGAAGACCGCGAACCAAGTCGGCAATCCGGAGATGCTGTTCTCGCGGAGCCGCCTCTGGTCGGTCGCCCCCTGAGGCAGGCCTCGCGAAATCCGGTCGTTCGGTTCGCAAGGCGCCGTGTCCTGCGAGCGCCGCGCGGGCCTGATCTCACTCTCACCGGGCGGAAGCGGTGTCAGACGCTGCTGCTGAGCAGGAACATCACCATCGTCGTCGCAACGGTGCTGCCGAGGAAGCCGAACAGGGCTGCGGCGAACGAGGGACCGGTCCGCATTTCGGCGGCGGGCTGACGGAGGGCGTTGTCGGTGGCGATCATGGCAAGACCCTGAAGGAAGGAGAGGAGTTTTCCGGTGCGAAGCGATCGGTCTCGTTGCGATGAACCTGCGCTTCACGGTGACGCTTGGCGGTGCGGGACCACACGCCGGCCCGCGGACGGATCCGGCTTTCGCAGCATCGGGTTACAGGCGGCCTCGACCCGCGGGTGCGGGGGGGGCGGCCCCGGTCAGTCGCAGCGGTTGACCTGCTTGGCGGCGCGCAGGGATCGGAGTTCGCTGCGCAGATCGATCGAGACGATGTCGGCCCCGCACTCCTCGAAGGCGTCCTGCGCCTCGTGGTAGCGGTCGCCGATCTCGTCGAGGGTGTCGCAAACCCGGTCGTGATTGCCGAGCCGCGCTTCCTGACGGGCCTGATAGCGCAGGGCGCTGGCTTCCTGGATCTTGCGGCGGCCGTCGAGACAGCCGGGGGCCGCGAGCGCGGAGGAAACGAGAGAAACGCCGACGAGAGAGGCCGCAAGGCCGGCGAGAACGGTGTGTCGCATGAGGTGACGCATGGGGCAGACCGACATTGTTCGACAGAAGTCGTGAAAAGGTTGCGGAGCGTTCAACACGCAGTCGTCACAGTGTCTTCACTGATCCTGCCGCTGCGTTGTCGTTCGTCTCGGCTTCTGAACGGTGACGCTAAGCCGATGGTTCCGAAACTGGCCTGCAGGATCTGCCAAGATTCTCTGCCAAGATTCTTGGAAGCGTCCTGGACGATTCTTGGTGGAACATTCGGCGCACTGGGATTTGGCCGATACCCCTATCCCCCGGGGGACTCCTTGCGAGCGAGATCTGGCCCGGCGCGGTTTCGGCGCGCCGTGTCCGACACACGCCCCCGCCGAGAGACGAGAATCTGGTCGAGGGTGACCGGCGCTAAGCCCTGCGCATCGACGCCGACATCGTATTGTCGCGGGATCGGCTTGAGCCGGCCGTGGGAATGGCCGTGCAGGTTGATCGCGCCTCGGCCGAGACCGTTCCAGGTCCGGAAGGCGTAGTGGCACAGCACGAGCCGGCGGCCCTCGACCTCGGTTTCCGCGTAATGCGCCACCGAGGTCCAGCCGGGCGCCGACAGGGTGGCGGGACCGTCGTTGTTGCCGACGATGAGGTGCTTGTGGCCGTTGAGCGCACTGATCAGGTCCGCCACGCGCTCCGGCGGGGGGCCGAGGGCGAAGTCGCCCAGATGCCAGACGGTGTCGTCCGACCCGACGACGGCGTTCCAGGCCTCGGCCAGGGCCGCGTCATGGGCCGGCAGATCCGCAAAGGGACGCCGGTCGATCCGCAGGATCCGGGGGTCGCCGAAATGCGTGTCGCTCGTGAAGAAGATGGTCATCCGCCGCGCCGTCCGGTGTGAGCGGGACAACGCGGCGGACGGGAGAACGATGCCGGCCTCCGGCGGCCTGGGGACTAGCGCCCCGGGCTGAAGCGCAGCGGCACGGTAACGGCGAGGCTCGGCTGCGTCACCCCGGCGGGGGCGGGCGGCAGTCCGCCGCGCACCGCCGCGAGTGCGGCGCCATCGATGGCGCCGACCCCGCTGCTGCCGGTCACGGCCGCACCGCTCACCGCGCCGGAGCGGCTCACGGTGAACCGTACGGTCGCGACGCCGCCGCTGGTGCCGGCCGCGGCCTCGCGGTTCATTCGGCCACGGATCGTCGCGGCGATGGAGCCCTTCCAGGCGGCCATGGCGTTGGGATCGCTGGCCGCGGCGGCCGTGCCCGTCGCGCTCTGACGCGAGGTGGCGGCGGAGTTGCGCTGCGCATTGCCCGCCTGCGCGGCTTGAGCACGCCGGGCTGCATCGCGCTCGGCCTTCGCCTTGGCGGCCTTGATCCGCGCTTCCTTCTGCGCCTCCTCGCGCTTCTTCTCGAGGATCTCCTGGCGGCGTGCCTCGCGCTCGGCCTCGCGCTTCTTCTCCAGCGCAGCCTTGCGGCGCTCCTCGATCTTGGGATCGGGCTTGGGCGGCTCCGGCGCCTTCGCCACCACGGGCGGGGGCGGGGCCAGCGGTTCCGCCTCCTGCGCCTCGGAGGCGATGATCTGCTCCTCCGGCGGCGGGGGCAGCGTGTCGGGCGGAACTTCCGTGACGGCTTCCGGCGGCGGAGGGGGCGGCTGCACCTCCTCCGGCATCACCTCCGTCATCTCGGGGGGAGGCGGGGGCTTCACCTCGTCCGGGGTCTCGACCGGCTCAGCCGTCTCCGGCTCGCCCTCGGGCTTGGCCTCCTCGGGGATCTCTTCGACCCGCTGCGACTCGGCGGGTGCCTGAGTCTCGGCCTCCGCCATCTGCGGCGCGAGATCGATCGTGATCTCCTGGTCGCCCGGGGGCGCGGGCGGCGTCAGATGCAGATAGGTGATGCCGATCAGCCCCGCGGCGTGCAGGGCCAGGGCCAGGGCGAAGGCGGCCGCAAGGCGCCCCTGGCCGCCTCCCTCGGAAGGGCCCGAGGGTAACCCCTGCCCGGCATGAGCGGGCACAGGAGCCGGCATCGGGGCAGATATCGGGGCCTGCATCGGCGGCATGGGGGCGGCCTTCGGAGCTGGCTTGGGAGCGGCCATCGGCTTAACGGGGCGTCCCTGGGGCCGGCGCACCACCCGCCGATTGGGCAATCAGCGAGACCCTGGTGAAGCCCGCCTGACCGACGAGGCCCATCACTTCCATGATCCTGCCGTAGGGCACATCCCGGTCGCCGCGCACGAGCACGACCTGATCCGGGTTCTCCGCCTTGAGCTGCTTCAGGCGCGGCAGGATCGTCTCCTGCGTGAAGCCGTCCTTGGCGATGAACGGATGACCGTCCTTGTCGATGGAGACTTCGAGCGGCTTCTGCGACTGCGCCACCTTGGCGGCGGTCGTCTTCGGCAGTTGCACCGGCACGCCCGTCGTCATCAGCGGCGCGGCCACCATGAAGATGATCAGCAGCACCAGCATCACGTCGACCATCGGCGTGACGTTGATCTCGGACATCGGCGTGGCGTCGAGGCCGTCCTCGTCGTCGCTCGCCGAACGCGCGGTTCCCATGGCCATGGCTTCGCCCTTCCGGGTGTCGGCGGCCGCCCGCCGAGCTGAGGCGGGCGCCGCGAAGGTTTCAGGGGTCGGCGAAGAAGAGGATTACTCGGCTGCCGCGGCCCGGGCGTGGGGACCGCGGTCGCGGGCGAGGCGGTTGCCGAGCACCGAGATGCAGGAGACGAAGCTCGACTGGATACGGGCGACGTCACCGGAGAGCTTGTTGTAGGCCATCACCGCCGGGATCGCGACGACGAGGCCGATGGCGGTGGCGAACAGCGCTTCCGCGATGCCGGGCGCCACCACCGCGAGGCTGGTGTCCTGGCTCTTCGCGATCGACGAGAACGAGTTCATGATGCCCCAGACCGTGCCGAACAGGCCGACGAAGGGGGCGGTGGAGCCGGAGGTCGCCAGCAGCGGCAGCCCGCCCTGGAGACGCTTCACCTCCAGGCTGAGCGCGCCCTTCATCGCCCGTTCGATCCGCTCGCGGCGCTCGGCCCGGCTCTCGCTCGGATCCTGGTCGCGCCACGCGTCGAGCCCCGCCTTGACCACGTGGCCGGCGATGCCCTTCTGCCCGGTATCGATGGTGCCCTCGGAGCGCACCATCGCGTCGAAGGCCTTGGCCTGCCGCTTGGCGGCGGAGAGGCGCACGATCTTCTCGAACACGACGGTCCAGCAGGCGAGCGAGGCCACCACGAGGAGAATCATCACGGTTTTGACGATCGGGTCGGCCTGAAGGAACAGACCGATGAACGACATGTCGTGGGCTGCAGCGACCGCCTCGGCGGGCACGGACGTCGGATCCATGTGTGACTCCTCGTGGCTCCAATAGGCGTCCGTCGCACCCGGTCGAACCGGTGGGACGGCCGTGGCCGGCCTCAGCGATCGAAGGCGGCCGATGTCTTGCTGGCGGGCTCGATCCGCTCCAGGCAGGTCTCGCGGGTGGCGTCGCCACCCTCGCAGGCGAGCACGTCGTTGAGCAGAAGGCGGCCGATTTTCGGGCAGGCGAGGCCGGCGAAGTCGAAAAGCCGCACCACGGTCTTCTTCTCTTGGACGGGCCCCAACTCGACGGCGAGGCGCTTCTGGGCGACGCCCTCCGTGTCGAAGGCGAACAGATCGACCTTAAGCGACTTCAGCGCGGGCCCGCGGCTGTTGTCGACGAGCATGTAGGTGCGGCAGGCCTCGCCCGCGGGCTCGAGCCGGTTGAGTTCGATCTTCAGGGGAGGGGCGTCCGATTTGGCCGGCGGCGTCGCATCCTGTGCCATCGCGGCGGGGCTCGCGGCGATCAGCGCTGCGGCGAGGGCGGCACCCGCGAGGAGGCGTCCCCCGATCCCGCTGCGTCCCGGCCCTGCATCGCTCATTCCCCAGCCTTCCTGAATCACGACGATCTCATCTCCCCAATCTCGCGCCGCCCCGGAGATCCGCAGCGGGCCGCTTGACCCGAAGGCGGTAAGGACTGCCGCTGTCCCCGCCGACCTTCGCCTCGCCATGGTTTCGACGGTGCCGAGGGGCGCCGTCGTCCGGGGCGGGACCACCGTGACGCGATCTCCACCGCAGGGCGATGTGCGGATACAGCAAAGGTAACGTCCGGCGCTTCCCGTGGCACCTTGTACGTTTCCGGGCGTGCCTATCCGACAAGCAGGGTATCGATCAAGGTTTGCAAAGAATTTCAGAGCAATTCCAAACTATTGGAGAAGGCAGGCGCGCGGACTGAAATTTCTCATTTATCCCGACGTAATTGCCTATTTGTCCCGTTCCACGCGTCCCTGTGCCTCGCCGCCTGCATGGCCGACCACCCTTGATCGGCATCCGCCCGCTTTCCATATCTCGTCTCAAGAGCGCTGCCGTGAGGCGGGCTCGAGACCGCGAGGTGCCGCCAAGGGCTCGACGCCGTTCGATCCCCCAGGGCCTTGCCGGAGGTTTGAGCGACGATGACGCGGCCGTCCCCGTTCGGGTACCCATTCCTGCTCGGCTTCGACGAGATCGAGCAGGCACTCGATCGTGTCTCGAAGGCCGCCAGCGACGGATATCCGCCCTACAACATCGAACGTGTCACCCGCAGCGAACGTGAGCCCGAACGCTTGCGTATCACGCTCGCGGTGGCCGGCTTTACGCAGGATCAGCTTGACGTCTCCTTGGAGGAGAATCAATTGGTCGTGCGGGGGCGGCAGGTCGACGACAAGTCCCGTCATTACCTGCACCGCGGCATCGCGGCGCGGCAGTTTCAGCGGGCCTTCCTCCTTGCCGACGGCATGGAGGTCTTGGGCGCGGAGCTGTCGAACGGGCTGCTGGCGATCGATCTCGCACGGCCGGAACCGGAGCGCATCGTGCGCAAGATCGCGATTGCCGCCAAGGATCCCTGACAAGGATCCGTGATCCCGACCCGCGCAGCCCACGGACGATGCGGCCGAGCCGCGTCGATGCATCGCAGGCCGCGTCGCCCGTCTCTCGGGCCTCCACCCCATCCCGGATTTGTCGCTGCCGATGTGCGGGACCATATCCGGCTCAACGCTCTGCCTCGAAAGGAGGGCATTCCATGACCAACGTCACCACGACCGACCTGACCATCGACACGTCCGCTACCCCCGCCATCGATCCGGCGGAGTTCGCCGCACTCGGCGAGGGGCACATCGCCTATGTCCGCCCGATCCGTTCGGACGAGGTGCGCAGCCTGTTCCCGCAGGCCCCCGAGATGAGCCCCGGGCTCGACCTGTTTGCCCTGCTCTCGGCGAGCGGCGCACCGATCCTGCTCACGGATTCCCGCGAGGTCGCCGTGGCGAACGCCATGGCCCACCAGCTCTACCCGGTGAGCCTGCACTAGAGCGCTTTCCGACGAAGTGGACGCCGGTTCGGCGAAAGAAAGCGCGGCAAAGCAAGAGGATAGAGGCGTGATCCGACCCAACGCGGTCGGGCGCGGCTCTAGAGCCGTTTCCCCGCCGCTCGGCGGGGGCACATCTCAGGCCATCGCCGCGACCGTGCGCACGAGGAGGTCGATATCCTCGGGCCGCGACAGGCGGTGGTCGCCGTCCTTGATCAGCGTCAGCCTGGTCCCCTGCGCGGGCAGGCGCTCCAGAATCCGCAGGGCATGCGGATAGGGTACGTCCGGATCGGCCATGCCCTGAAGGATGTGCACCGGACAGCCCGGTTCCAGGCTTGCGTCCAGCAGCAGGTGGCGCCGCCCGTCCTCGATCAGCGCCATACGGATCGGATCGGGCTTCGGGGCATAGGGCGTCTCACGATACCACACGCCGTCGCGCTCCAGGGTCTGCCGGACCTCGGGCGGGAAGGCGTCCCACATCAGCGCCTCGGTGAAGTCGAGGGCGGGCGCGATCAGCACCATCCCGCCGAGATCCGCGCCGCGCCGCGCCCGCTCGCGGGCGACGAGGCAGGCGATCCAGCCGCCCATGGAGGAGCCGACGAGGATCGGCCGCTCGCTGGCGTCGCGGTCGATGACGGCGCAGGCGTCGGCGAGCCAGTCGGAGATGGTGCCGTCCTCGAAGCGCCCCTCCGACTCGCCATGCCCGGAATAGTCGAACCGCACCATGCGCCGGGCGTTCTCGGCCGCCCAGGCGTCGAGGGCGGCGGCCTTCGTCGCGCGCATGTCGGAGCGGAAGCCGCCGAGCCAGACCACGGGCGGCCCCTTGCCCTCCCGGACCCGTACCGCCAGCCGGCGCGGGGAGGAGCCTTCGATATCGAGCGTCACGAGGGGCAATTCGCCCGGCGAAGTCTCCGGATCGCTCACTGGCGCGGAAATCCTGTGATTCTGAAACAACTCGGCGACGCTTCGTTTACCGAACCGTAAAGCCGCGGGGGACAATCCTTACCTCATGACCCAATTCCAAGCGACCGTCCCGGCACGGGTGACGCGATGAACGGAGGCAGCCTGTCCGGCGGCCCGGTGCAGTTGTCCGAGACTTCGCCGCTGGCGGGCGTCACGGTGCTGCAGATCATCCCGGCCCTGGAGGCGGGGGGCGCCGAGCGCACCACCGTCGACGTCGCGGCAGCCCTCGCCGAGGCCGGCGCGCGGCCGCTGGTGGCCACGGAAGGCGGGCGGCTCGTCGGCGAGTTGCAGGCCAAGGGCGGGATCTGGGTGCCGTTCCCGGCCAACACCAAGAACCCGGTCGCCATGGCGCTCAACGTCGAGCGCCTCGCCCGGCTCTGCCGCCGCGAGAACGTGCAGATCCTGCACGCCCGCTCCCGCGCCCCGGCCTGGGTCGCGCTCGGTGCCGCGCGCCGGCTGAAGCTGCCCTTCGTGACGACCTATCACGGCAGCTATTCGGGCCGGACCAGCGTCAAGGTCCTGTACAATTCGGTGATGGCGCGGGGCGACGTCGTGATCGCCAACTCGCACTACACCGCCGATCTGATCCGCCGGACCCATCCCGACCAGGCCGGGGGGCGGATCAGCGTGATCCACCGCGGCACGGATCTGGCGGCCTTCACGCCCTCGGCGGTCGCGGCGGCACGGGTCGAGAGCCTGCGCCGGGCCTGGAACGTGGCACCGCACGAGCGGGTCGTGCTGCTCGCGGCCCGCCTCACGGCCTGGAAAGGCCAGCGCGTGCTGATCGAGGCCGCCGCCCGCCTGCGCGATCTCGGCCTCACCGATTTCGCCGTCGTGCTCGCGGGCGATCCGCAGGGACGCACGGCCTATGAGCGTGAGCTCGACGCGCTGATCGAGACGCGCGGCCTGTCGGGCATCGTGCGCCGGGTCGGCCATTGCACCGACATGCCGGCGGCCTTCCGCGCGGCTTCCGTCGTCGCGGTCCCCTCGGTGGAGCCGGAAGCGTTCGGCCGCTCGGCGGTCGAGGCGCAGGCGCTCGGCATCCCCGTCGTGGTCTCCGATCTCGGCGCCGTGCCCGAGACCGTGCTGGCCCCCCCCGATGTCGAGCCCGGCCAGCGCACCGGCTGGCGGGTGCCGCCCGGCGATGCCGCGGCTCTGGCCGAGGCGCTGAAGGACGCGCTCTCGCTCGGCGCCAGCGCCCGCGACGGCCTCGCGCGCCGGGCGCAGGCCCATGTCGAGGCGAATTTCTCGCTCGACCGCATGATCGACGGCACCCTGAACGTCTACGCCGACCTTCTGAACCGAGCGAAAACGTGACAGGGTGAACCGAAATCAGTCCCGCGAGTTGACTCGGCAAGAAGATTTGCCAAGTTAGTGCCGTCCGGCAGCGCCGGATCAATCGGTGGCCGGGGCTCGCCAGACGCGGTGGCTCTCAGGCTGCCGTTTTGTCGTTGATACAGGAGAACTGAGCCATTCGCAGACCAATGAGAGCCATGCCGGCCCCGCAGAAGGACGGGCCGCGCGCAAACCGGGACATACGCGGCGTCCGCGACGTCCAGCTCATCGATCAGGATGGGCAGAACCGGGGTGTCGTGCCCTTCTTCGACGCGCTGGCCATGGCTGAGGAGGTCGGCCTCGACCTCGTCGAAATCGCGCCGAATTCGGTCCCTCCCGTCTGCAAGTTCCTCGATTACGGGCGCTTCCGCTTCAACGAACAGAAGAAGCAGAACGAGGCCCGCAAGAGGCAGAAGACGGTCGAGGTGAAGGAGATCAAGCTCCGCCCCGGCATCGACAAGCACGATTACGAAGTGAAGATGAAGGCCGTGCAGCGGTTCTTCGAGGAAGGCGACAAGGTCAAGGTCACCCTCCGCTTCCGCGGCCGCGAGATCGCTCACCAGGATATCGGCCTCCGGCTCTTGGAGCGCGTGAAGCAGGAGACGCAGGAGATCGCCAAGGTCGAGAGCGAGCCGATGCTCGAAGGCCGCCAGATGATCATGATCCTGGCGCCGCGCTAACCGCCTCGGCCCCGGCCGCTCCGCAGCCCCGCGGAAAATGGCTCGTCAGCAAATGCGCTGCTTCCGCGCGGGGGCGGCGCATTTTTCGTTTTGCATCGGAAGGGGATGAGGGTTCCCGGCGGAGGAGGCTCCGGAATGCAGCCGGCGGCCCCGGAAGAACGGGGCCGCCGGCCACGCGCAAGGAGACCTGACAGGCCGCTGAGGAAGTCTGACGCGGTCGAACGATCATCGCCATCTCGGTCGAACTTCGCGCCGAGCGTGAGGCGTGCTGACGGGATGAAGCGTCGGTTGCCGCACTGCCCGGCATCGACAATCGGCTTCCAGAGAATGGTTCACTCCGCCCCGAGACTCGTGCAGCAGCCTGCTAGAGAACAAAATCGACCCTTGGCGGATCTGAACCCATGTGATTGTCGGCTTTGATTAAAGGTGCCACGAGACGTGTATCGCTGGCACGATACATAGGGCGTCAGTGACCGGAAGATGCGTGTGCTCCCGCCCCGAACAGCGGAGAGCGGCATGCCGCGCTACTTCTTCGACATCCACGACGGGCTATTGCTCTCCTGCGATGCAATAGGATTGGAATGCAATGGCCGCGAGGGCATTCGCTTCGAGGCAATGCGCGCACTGCCCTCGATCGCCCGTGACGAAATCCCCAAGGACGGCGATCGGCAAGCCTTCTCGGTCCTCGTCCGCGGCGAGGACGACATCACCGTCTACTCGGCTACGCTGACATTCGCAGGCTTATGGATCGGCGATGTTCCGATACCGGAGCCCGAAGAGCCACTGCCCTAAAAGCGCCTGCAACCTGCCCCGAGCCGACGTTGCCGGACGACCGACTGACGGCTGCTTTGGGGGAGCGCCGACAGTGCTCCCGGCGGCTGGGTTGAGTCGCAGACGGTAAAGTCCGCTTCCGGGCTGGCTGCCTGGATAGGCGGCGGCCCTTAGCATACATTTTGGGACACATTCTGCGATGCCCCCTTAGCCGATCCTGTCGGAGAGACCACAGGCCGCCTTCCGGCTGCAACGGGCGTCGGGAGCGATGTGCTCAGTTCGCGGCCCCAACCACTTCGCGAGCCTCGAGCAACGCTTCCTGCAGCGTCTTGTCCCGCGTCTGCTCCAAAGACGCCTTGTCGTCCTTGAGGAAGGCAGACCGGGCAGCCCCTTCGATCTCCGGCCGGCAGAGATCGAGCATCGCCTTCACAAGATCCTCACGGTTCACGAACTTGCCCTCCCGCGCCTTAGCCATTGTGCGGAGGCATTCTCGGACAGGGCTTGCTGCGGGTGCAGGGCCGGCATTTACGGGTGCGGTAGCGACTTGCGGCGGTGTTGCGACTACCGGCGTCACCGGCGCAGGGGCGGGCTCGCTTGCGACCTGCTGCCTCGGAGTGTTCAGCGCCGCCTTTGCCTGAACCGCGGTCGTTACAACGTTCTTTCTGATAGCTGTCTCGATCTCCGCTCTCAGCGAAACGGCATCTGCATCAGGATACTCGATTCGGATTTTGGCAGTGCCTGCCTTGGCCGCGTTCGCAACTTCATCACTGCAGATGGTCAAAGCGGCTGTGGCGAGGACCTCTGCGCCTTCCGACGACGTCACGAGCTTGACGATCTGGTTCGTCGTGCATTCGTACATCTTGTCTCGGTAGAGTGACGCAACGCGGTCTGCCTCCTCGATACGAACTCGCTTCGCAGCTTCTTGCCTTGCAACCTCCTGCTGCCTCGCCGCGATTTCGCGGGCTTCGGCAGCGGCGAGCCGCTCGAACTCGCCCTTCAGCCGATTGCCGAGCGCCCGCGGCAGGTCGCTGATGTAGGGGCCGGCGAAGAACGTTTGCCCGGTCCCGGCTCCATAGAGTTGGTCATGCGTGCCGATGAGGGTGCTGAGCTCAGCGCCGCACTGCCCCTTCGGCAATGCTCGCAGCGCGTCCGCCCACTGCCCCTGCTTGGCCAGACGGACTGCATCGGGCGCCATCAGCAAGGATTGGGAGATGCAGTTCGTAGCAGCTCGGACGTACGGCAGGTGGATCTTTCGCTTCTGAGCCTCGGTGAGGGTGCTCACGTCAGCTTGAGCGCAAACTTCGACCGTTGCGAATAGCGCGCAGACTGCAACGGCGAATCGAGCAAAGCCACGCATCGTGTCCTCACAGCCCTCGAATGCGCCGAGCCTAGCAGCGCTGCACAACCTCAAGGACTGACTGCCACGGCAGAAGTTGCCGGCGCAATTGTCCGGCGCCTGAAGCAACAGCGAAAACTTTCGACGGCGTCAACGATGCCACACGAAGGCTGCTTCGCCTGCGGAGCTCACTTCGCCGGGCGCGCCTCGGTGAACGCGCGCCCCAGCACCCGCCGGCCCCGCGCATCCCTGCCCAAGCTGCTCGCATCGCCCACGGCCTGATCAGGGAAACACGCGCTCCAGATCGGTAGCCCGGGCAGCCCATCGGCGATCCGCCGATCAAGCAAATCCGTCCAAACAACAAAAATCTCTCCAGCAGCGCAAACGCGCGACTTCTGCAGCAGCCTGCTCAAGCATCGTCCTGGATACCTGATCCATGACGATGCTTGAGGCTCTTGTTTTCGCATCATCTTTTCCCGAAAGTCGGCAACCACCTTTCGGGACGATACTCTACTTCAGCATCGCGATCTGCACGTCGCCGATGCGCCGCGTCACCGACACCGTCACGTCGTCGCCGTGGCGGTGCAGGCGGATATCGGCCCGCGCGTCGCCGAGTTTGAGGTTGAACAGCTCCACCGCTTCGAGGAAGCGCGGCAGGATCGGGTTGCGGAAGCGGATGCGGTTGCGGGCGTAATCGATTTCGAGTCCGAGACAGGCGGCCAGGAAGGCGAAGGGCGCTGCCGCTGCCCAGGCCTGCGGCGAGCAGGCCACGGGGTAGCTCACGGGCCCGCGCTGGCGCCGCCGCATGAAGCCGCAGAACAGCTCCGGAAGGCGCTTCTGGTCGTAGTACAGGCTCGTGTCGAACATCCCCTCGAACACCCGCGCCGCCTCCTCCTTGAGACCGTAGCGGGCGAGCCCGAGGGCGCAGATCGCGTTGTCGTGCGGCCAGATCGAGCCGTTGTGGTAGGACATCGGATTGTAGCGCGCCTCGCCCTTGGCGATGGTGCGGATGCCCCACCCGTTGAACCCGTCGTTGGACAGGAGCTGCGCCGCGACGCGCGCGGCCCGCTCCGGCAGGGCGATGTCGGTGAACAGGGCGTGGCCGGTGTTGGACGAGCGCACGGCGCATTGGCGCTTGGCGCCGTCGAGGGCGAGCGCGTAGGTGCCGATCTCCTCGCACCAGAACGCCTTGTCGAAGTTCTCGCGAAGGGTGTTGGCGGCGGCCGAGAGCCGGACCGAAAGGTCGTCCTCCCCGAGCAGGCTCGCGAGCCGCGCCGCGCCGCGCTTGGCCGCGTAGACGTAGCCCTGAACCTCGCACAGCGCGATCGGCCCCTTGGCCATGGCGCCGTCGGCGTGGAAGATCGAATCGTGGCTGTCCTTCCAGCCCTGGTTGGCCAGCCCCTGCTCGGTCTCGCGGGCATATTCGACGAAGCCGTCGCCGTCGCGGTCGCCGTATGTGTCGATCCATTCCAGCGCCAGCTTGAGCTGCGGCCAGATCGCGCGGATCGTGTCGAGGTCGCCCGTCACCTCATGGTACTGGGCCGCCAGCATCACGAAGAGCGGCGTGCCGTCGATGGTGCCGTAATAGTGCCGGAAGGGCACCTCGCCGAGCATCGCCATCTCGCCGCGGCGGGTCTCGTGGAGCACCTTGCCGGGCTGGGCATCGGCGGCCGGATCGACGGCCTTGGCTTGCGTCGCCGCGAGGAAGCGCAGCACGCCCTTGCCGAAATTCGGGTCGATCCAGAGCGCCATCATCGCGGTGATGATGCCGTCGCGCCCGAACACGGTGGAGTACCAGGGGATGCCGGCGAAGGGGTAGATGCCCTCCTGCGTGCGGGTCGCCAGCATGTAGAGGTCGGCGGTCGCCCGGCAGAGGCCTTCGTTGAACTGATCGTTCGAGGAGATGATCGTGGTGATGCCGGCGGTGATCTGGCGCTGGTCGCGGCGGTTGTCGCGATAGGCGCGGGCGAAGACACGCCCCTCGCCCAAGGAACGATCCGGCTGCTCGGCAAGGCTGCCCGCCGCCCGCGACAGGGCTGCGGCGGCGGATTCACCCGGCCGCTCGGGGCTCGGCGCGCTGGTATAGGCGCGGTGCGATTGGCAGACCACGCGGATGAACAGCGAGGTGTTGGCCCCGGGCTCCAGTTCGACCACGAACTCGGCCTTGCCCGGCTCCAGCGTCTGCGGCTTCGGCCCGAAATGCAGCGAGGTGGTGCGCACCATCTCGTCGAGGCCGGCGTAGCGGAACTGCACCTCGGTCTCGCTGCGGCGCTCGACGGTCCGCTTGCCGCGGTTGGCCCGTTCGGAACCGCGCACCTCGAACAGATCGCGGTAATCGGCGTCGAACGTCACGCCGATGCGCAGGCGGCGGCGGCGGGTGTCGTAGTTGCGCAGACCGATGCGGTCGTAGCAGGCGCCCTTGAACAGGAACTTGGTGCGCTCGATCGCGATCAACTCGCGGGGAATCGCGGTCTCGTCGCCCGCGTCGAGCCGGATATCGGGGGTGGTGAGATCGACGCTGAGCGCCCCGTTGTCGTCCTGGATCGCCGAGGACAGCATCATCGGCCGCTCGTCCTCGATCGTCAGCGCGAGGCGCGAGAGGTAGCGCGTGTCCTGGAAGTAGAGGCCCTCCGGCCCCGGAACCCAGCCGATGTCGCCGTAGCTGTCGAGCACGGCGAAGGCCTCGCCGTATTTGAGGGCGCGTAAGGGGCGGTCCACCAGGGAGGCCTGCGCCTCGATATGGTATTGCGGCAGGTTCTCGTCAGCGTCGAGGAAGCCGAACCGCGAGGCCGTCTGTCCCTCGGAGCCGTCGGCGTGGAGATGGGCTGCGTCGTCCTGTGCCGCCATGCGAAGCGCCTTTTTGCCGTTGATCCGATGCGAGCGAGGTGACCCTCGCAAATCGAAGGCCGCCGATCGCCTCGCAGCGACGGGCGGCCCTGTCGGACCCATTCAGTTAGGCGCTCTGCCGGCCCCGGCGAGGGCCGGGGCCGGTTTTCGTCGATCGGTTAGGCCGGCATCGCGGCGACGTGGATCGGGCCGTGGGCCGAACCGTTCAGCTCACCGTACTGGGGCGAGAAGGCGCCGGCGGCGGGCATCTTGATCACGTTTCCCTGGCCGGCCAGGAGCTGCTCGTAGGTCGAGACGTACTTGCGGACCATGACCTCGGCGGTGAAGCGGCCCTCGAAATGGGCGCGGACGCCGGCACGCGGCAGATCCTTGACCTTGCGGCACGCCTCGATCGCCTCGTCCATCGAGTTGACGATGAAGCCGCTGACACCGTCCTTGATCACCTCCGGTACCGAACCGTTGCCAAAGGCGATCACGGGGGTGCCGGCCGACATCGCCTCGATCATCACGAGGCCGAAGGGCTCCGGCCAGTCGATCGGGAAGGCGAGCGCGAGCGCGTTGCCGAGGAAGTCCTTCTTCTGCTCCTCGTTGATCTCGCCGATATACTCCACCAGCGGGTGGTGGATCATCGGCTCGATCTTCTCGTCCCAGTACTCCTGGTCGGCCTTGTCGACCTTGGCGGCGATCTTCAGCGGCGTGCCGGAACGGATCGCCATCTCGATCGCGCGGTCGGGGCGCTTCTCGGGCGAGATGCGGCCGAGGAAGGCGAGGTAGCCGCCCTTGGCCTCCGGATAGTAGGGGCAGTTCTGCTTCGGCAGGCCGTGATGGATCGTGGCCAGCCAGTTGGAGCTTTCCGGCATCGGATCGCGCTGGTTGTCCGAGATCGAGACCAGGGGCATGCCGGTGAAGGTGTTGTAGACCGGCATGAAGTCGGGCACGTCCAGGCGACCGTGCATGGTCGTCAGGCACTTGTGGTAGAGATCCTCGAACATCGGATACTGCAAGAGGTCGATGTGGAAGTGGATCACATCGAACTCGTGCGCCCGGCGATGCACGTGATGCAGCATGGCGAGGTGGCCCGCGGTGTGATCGCGGTAGCCGAGAAGGCGCAGGCCCTCCGGGTGGCAGGCGGCCAGCTTGGCCGAGGTCTGGGAATCACCGCTCGCGAACAAGGTCACGTCGTGACCCTGGCGAACGAGTTCTTCCGTGATCCACGATACGACACGCTCGGTGCCGCCATAGAACTTCGGCGGCACGGCTTCCGCGAGCGGGGCAACCTGGGCAATGCGCACGAAGACGTCTCCTGTGACAGGAAATAGGGATGTTGGCGAGACTAATGGCGGACGCGGCCTGAGCGGGACATGAACGAAACAGACAGCCAAGGTTTATGGTTCCGTCCCGCGAATGGGGCGAGCCGCGATCTTTGCAACCCCACGCAATACCGGTTTTCCACATATGTTGATCGGCCGCCTCGGCTCCGGCGCGTTCACGCCTTGACGGTGGCCGCGACGCAATGAGGGTGCCCCTCCACGCGGGCGATTCGGGCGCAGCCGCACGCGGCGTTCCATCAACGGCCCCATCGACACGGGCCGAGTCGATTGAAACCGGCGGATGTTTCTGCCATAAGCCGCCCGCGTCGAACCGCCCGGCCGATTAGGGCTGCCGTGGCGGTTCCCGTTGCTCCAGCAGCATCAAGCGCGAAGTCCCGGCCGCCGGCCGGATCGCTGTCGCGTTCAGGAGAGCGAAATGCCCAAGCTGAAGACGAAGTCGGGCGCCAAGAAGCGCTTCAAGATCACCGGCACCGGCAAGGTGATGTACGCCCAGGCCGGCAAGCGCCACGGGATGATCAAGCGGACCAACAAGCAGATCCGCAACCTGCGCGGCACGACGACCCTGTTCGAGGGCGATGCCGCCAACGTGAAGAAGTACTTCCTGCCGAACCAGCGGTAAGTCCTTCCACCCCTCGCGATCTGTTTTGTCTTAACGTTCCAGGAGATCTCCCATGGCCCGCGTCAAGCGTGGCGTGACCAGTCACGCAAAGCACAAGAAGGTTCTGAAGGCTGCCAAGGGCTATTACGGCCGCCGCAAGAATACGATCCGCATCGCCAAGCAGGCGGTGGAGAAGGGTCTGCAGTACGCCTACCGCGACCGCAAGAACAAGAAGCGCACCTTCCGCGCTCTCTGGATCCAGCGGCTCAACGCGGCGGTGCGCGAGCACGGCCTGACCTATTCCCGCTTCATCAATGCCCTGGCCCAGTCCGGCATCGAGGTGGACCGCAAGGCGCTGTCCGAACTCGCCATCCACGAGCCGGCCGCGTTCGCCGCCGTCGTCGAGAAGGCGAAGTCGGCCCTGCCGAAGGCCGCCTGATCGCTCCGCCGAACGGCGGAACGCTCGAAGCTCTGACAAGGCGCGGCGCGGCAAGCGCCGCGCCTTCTTCATTTCCGGCCGGGGCGTGTGGGCCCGACGGCCCCGGTCCGCCCCCTTCGCGTGCTTGCAGGAATGCCAACGACGCGCGAAGGCAGCCCCGGACGACTGGCCAAGGACAGCGGTAATGGATCTCGACGCTCTCGAACGCGATCTTCTCGGGCAGATCGAGCAGGCCGGGGACGAGGCCGGCCTCGAAGCCCTGCGCGTCGCGGCACTCGGCAAGAAGGGCAGCGTCTCGGACTTGCTGAAGACGCTGGGCGCGATGACGCCGGAGGAGCGCAAGGAGCGCGGCCCCCTCATCAACGGCCTGCGCGACCGGGTGCAGGGCGCGATATCCCGGAAGCGCGAGGCTCTGGCGAACGCCGCCCTCGAAGCGCGGCTCGCCGCCGAGCGGATCGACGTGACGCTGCCCCTTCGCGAGGCGCCGGAGATCCGCGGCCGCATCCACCCGATCAGCCAAGTGATCGAGGAGATCACCGCGATCTTCGCCGATCTCGGCTTCTCCGTGGCGGAGGGGCCCGACATCGAGACGGACGAGCTGAACTTCACCGCGCTCAACTTCCCCGAAGGCCACCCGGCGCGGGAGATGCACGACACGTTCTTCCTTCCCCCCGACCATCTCGGGCGGCGCAAGCTGCTGCGCACCCACACCTCGCCGGTTCAGGTCCGCACCATGCGCGCGGGGCAGCCGCCGATCCGCGTGATCATGCCCGGCCGCACCTACCGGCACGATTCCGACCAGACCCACACGCCGATGTTCCATCAGGTCGAGGGCCTCGTCATCGACCGCTCGGCCAACATCGCCAACCTGAAATGGGTGCTGGAATCGTTCTGCCGCGCCTTCTTCGAGGTCGAGAACGTGACGATGCGCTTCCGTCCCTCGTTCTTCCCCTTCACCGAGCCGTCGGCCGAGGTCGATATCCAGTGCTCGCGCAAGGGCGGGGAACTGCGCTTCGGCGAGGGCACCGACTGGCTGGAGGTTCTGGGCTGCGGCATGGTGCACCCCAACGTGCTGCGCAGCGGCGGACTCGACCCGGATCAGGTCCAGGGTTTCGCCTTCGGCATGGGCATCGACCGCCTCGCCATGCTCAAATACGGCATGCCGGACCTGCGCCCCTTCTTCGAGGCGGATGTGCGCTGGCTGGAGCATTACGGCTTCCGGCCGATCGACGTGCCGAGCCTGGTCGGCGGCTTGACCGCCTGAGCCCCGCCGCCCTGCCTTTCGATCCCGGCCCGGTCCGCGTCAGCGGCCGCGAGGATGTTCTGAAATGAAATTCACCCTCTCCTGGCTCAAGGACCACCTCGACACCGAGGCCTCGCTCGACGCGATCGCCGAGACGCTGACGCGGATCGGCCTCGAGGTCGAGGGCATCGAGGACAAGGCCGCCGCGCTTCGCCCCTACGTGATCGCGCGGGTGATCTCGGCCGAGCAGCACCCGAATGCCGACCGCCTGCGGGTGTGTCAGGTCGATGCCGGGGACGGCCAGCCGCTTCAGGTCGTGTGCGGGGCACCGAATGCGCGCGCCGGCATGCTCTCGGTCTTCGCGCCTCCGGGCACCTATGTTCCGGGCAAGGCCATCACCCTCTCGGTCGGCACGATCCGCGGGGTCGAGAGCCGCGGCATGCTCTGCTCCGGCGCGGAACTCGGCCTCGGCGACGACCATGACGGCATCCTCGATCTGCCCGCCGACGCACCTGTCGGCACACCCTACGCTCTCTGGGCGGGGCTCGACGATCCGGTCATCGAGATCAACCTGACGCCGAACCGCTCGGACTGCACCTCGATCCACGGCATCGCCCGCGATCTCGCCGCCACCGGCCTCGGCACCCTCAAGCGCGAGCCGATGCCGCCGGTGCGGGGCGAGGGGGCCTGCCCGACCCCCGTCACGCTGCAGTTCGACGAGCACGACAAAAATCTCTGCCCGCTCTTCGCGCTCCGCCTCGTGCGCGGCGTGAAGAACGGTCCGTCGCCCGAGTGGATGCAGAAGCGCCTGCGGGCGATCGGCCTGCGCCCGATCAATGCGCTGGTCGACATCACCAACTACATGACCTTCGACCGCGGCCGGCCGCTGCACGTCTTCGACGCGCGCAAGGTCGCGGGCGGCCTCACCGTGCGCCGGGCCGAGGAGGGCGAGAGCCTCGTCGCGCTCGACGGCAAGACCTACCGGCTCGATTCCGATGCGGTGGTGATCGCCGACGGCAACGGCGTCGAGTCGATCGCCGGCATCATGGGGGGCGAGGCCTCGGGCTGCGACGAGAACACCACCGACGTGCTGATCGAGTCGGCGCTCTGGGACCCGCGCAACATCGCCCGCACCGGCCGGCGCCTCGGCATCATCACCGATGCGCGCTACCGCTTCGAGCGCGGCGTCGATCCGGCCTTCGCCCTGCCGGGGCTCGACCTCGCCACCCGCCTCGTGATCGACCTGTGCGGCGGCAGCCCGAGCGAGGCGCGCATCGCCGGCGAGATCCCGGATCTCGACCGCGTCATCGATTTCCCCTGGACCGAGGTGCGGCGGCTGGCCGGCATCGAGCTGTCGCGGGCCGAGATGAAGGTGACGCTGGAATCGCTCGGCTTCCACATCTCCGGCTCGGGCGACCGGGTGAAGGTGCTGCCGCCGTCCTGGCGGCCGGACGTGGAGGGCAAGGCCGACCTCGTCGAGGAGATCGTGCGCATCGCCGGCCTCGACCGGATCGAGCCGAAGCCGCTGCCGCGGATCGAGACGGTGGCGACCGCGCCGATGCTGACCGTGCTGCAGCGGCGCGGCCGCCTCGCCAAGCGGGCGCTGGCGGGCCGTGGCATGCTGGAGGCGGTGACCTATTCCTTCGTCGCGCATGAGGATGCCCGGCTGTTCGGCGGCGGCGGAGCGGATCTGGCGCTCGCCAACCCCATCGCCGCCGACCTCTCCGACATGCGCCCGAGCCTCGTGCCCGGCCTGTTGCGGGCCGCGCAGCGCAACGCCGACCGCGGTTTCCCCGACACCGCCCTGTTCGAGGTCGGCCAGTGCTTCGCCAGCGACGAGCCGGAGGGCCAGAGCCTGCGCGCCACCGGCTTGCGCCGCGGCACGGCGCGTCACGCCGGCTCCGGGCGCCACTGGAGCGGCGCGGCGGAGACGGTCGATGCGTTCGAGGCCAAGGCCGACGCGCTGGCGCTGCTCGCGGCGCTCGGCGTGCCGACCGGCGGGCTCCAGGTCGTGGCCGGCGGGCCCGACTGGCTGCATCCCGGACGCTCCGGCACGCTGCAATTCGGCCCGAAGAACGTGGTCGGCCATTTCGGTGAGCTGCACCCGCGGCTCCTGAAGGCGATGGACCTCAAGGGCACGCTGGTGGCGTTCGAAATCACCCTCGATTCCCTGCCGCTGCCCCGCCACCGGCCGACCAAGGCCAAGCCCGCCCTGGTGCTGCCCGACCTTCAGGCGATCTCCCGCGACTTCGCCTTCGTCGTCCCCCGCGAGGTGCCCGCGGCCGACATCCTGAAGGCGGCGCAGGGCGCCGAGCGCAAGCTGATCACCGGGATCGAGGTGTTCGACCTCTACGAGGGCGCCGGCATTCCGGAGGGCTCGAAGTCGGTCGCGGTCGCGGTGCGGCTGCAACCCTCCGAGCGCACGCTGACCGATGCGGAGATCGAGGCGGTGAGCGCCAGGATCGTCGCCGAGGTGGGCAAGAAGACCGGCGCGACCCTGCGCTCTTGATCGAGTCCAACGGAGGGAGACGGCCATGGATGCGGAACTCGTCGCGGTTCTCACGCAGGAGAACCATCTCCCGGCCGAGGCGCTGAAGCGGGCTGCCCGGAACCCCGAGGCCGTCGCCGAGCCGGTGCTCGCCCTGTTGGAGCGGGCGGCGGAGGATGCCGAGGCGATCGCGGACGAGGAGACCAACCTCCTGTTCTGGGGGCTGCACGCCCTGGCCGCGGCGCGCGACACGCGGGTCTTCCCGCTGCTGATGCGGCTGCTGCATCAGGACGGGGAGGCGGTGGAGGGGCTTCTCGGCGACAGCATCACCGAAGGCCTGTCGCCGGTGATCGCCTCGACCTTCGACGGCGATACCGGCGCACTCGCCCGACTGCTCCTCGACAGCACCGCCGACGATTTCGTGCGCGGCTCCGCCTTCAGCGCCCTCGGCTTCCTGACGCGACAGGGCCGGATTCCACTCGGCGAGGCGGAGACCCTGCTGCTGCGCTTCGACGAGGCGCGCGCGGCGGTGGAGCAGGGACCGGCCTGGACCGCCTGGGAGGAGACGATCGCCTATCTCGGGCTGACCGCGCTCGCCCCGCGGGTGGAGGCGGCCCGGCGCGATGGCCGCATCACCGACGAATTCAGCGACCTGTCGTGGTTCCGCAAGGCGCTCAAGCAGGCGAGCTCCGAGCCGCCGGACCTCAGCGCCTTCGACGCCCGCCACTACACCTATCTCGACGATCCGGTGGCGGCGCTCGGCTGGACCGCGGAGAGCTACGGCCAGCCGGTCAAGAACCCGTTCAAGGATGTCGGCCGCAACGATCCCTGCCCCTGCGGCTCGGGCAAGAAGTACAAGAAGTGCTGCCTCAACGCGGCTGAGGCGGGTGCCCCGCCGGTGCGGCTGCCGGGCCTGTCCTGATCCCGTTCAGCGGGTTGTCCGGGTCCCAGGCATAGGCCAGCGTCTCGAAGCGCATCGAGCGGGCGTCCACCATCAGCAGGCGCCCGACCAGGGGCTCGCCGAAACCGGCGAGTGCCCGGATCACCTCCATCGCCATCAGCGAGCCCATCACGCCGGCGAGCGCCCCGAGCACGCCGGCTTCGGTGCAGGGCGCGACGCTGCCCGGCGGCGGCGGGCTCGGGAACAGGCAGCGATAGGTCGGGTTCGGCTCGCCCGTCGGCCCGGTCTCGTGCGCGCGGATCGTGGTGAGCGAACCGTCGAAGGCGCCGAGCGCCGCGGTCACCAGCGGTTTTTTGCCGGCAAAGCACGCATCCGAGACGGCGTAGCGGGTGGCGAAATTATCGGAGCCGTCGGCCACGAGATCGTAATCGGCGAGCAGGGCGGAGGCGTTCTCGGGCGTCAGGCGGCAGGCATGGGTCTCGACGCGCACATGCGGATTGAGCCGGGCCACGCTCTCCGCGGCGCTCTCGACCTTCGGGCGGCCGATATCAGGGGTGCCGTGGATGACCTGCCGCTGCAGGTTCGACAGCGAGACGGTATCGTCATCGACGATGCCGATCGTGCCGATCCCGGCGGCGGCGAGATACTGGATCAGCGGCGCGCCGAGCCCGCCCGCGCCGATGACGAGCACACGCCCCGCCTTCAGCCGGGCCTGACCCGGACCGCCGACCTCGCGCAGGACGAGGTGGCGGGCGTAGCGTTCGACTTCTTCGGAGCTGAGAGCCATGCCGGCCATGTAAGCCGCCTGGACGGGGAGCGGAAGCGGTCGGGGGCTTGCTGCGCGCAGGGCGGGTGCGTGCTAGGGCTGGCCCAACAACGAAGAGTCACTGTTTCCCACCCGAACTCCTCTTCCTGAGGTGCCGGAGCGGAGGCCTCGAGGGATCGTCCAGGGATCGCACGCGGGAACTGGAGGATCTATCAAGGCCCGCTGGCGCGGGCATCTCAGGATAAGGGTGAGGATGGGAGAAGCGAGCCACGGGACCGCCCTTGTCCGACCATTCCCCCCTTGCCCTCGCCCAGGCGCTGATCCGCTGCCCCTCCGTCACCCCGGAGGAGGGCGGTGCCCTGTCCTTCCTGGCGGATCGCCTCGCGGAGGCGGGATTCTCCGTCGAGCGCCCGGTTTTTTCCGAGTCCAGCACGCCGGACATCCAAAACCTCTACGCCCGCATCGGCACCGCAGGGCCGGTCCTCGTCTTTGCCGGCCATACCGACGTGGTGCCGCCGGGCGAAATCGGCTCCTGGACCCACGGGCCGTTCTCGGGCGACGTCGCCGACGGCTTCCTTTACGGGCGCGGCGCGGTGGACATGAAGGGCGGCATCGCCTGCATGCTCGCCGCAACGCTCGCCTTCCTCGATCGGCACGGGCCGGATTTCGGCGGCTCCATCGCCTTTCTCGTCACCGGCGACGAGGAGGGGCCTGCGGTCAACGGCACCGTGAAGCTGCTCGACTGGGCGAAGGCGAGGGGCGAGCGCTTCGACCATTGCCTGCTCGGCGAGCCGACCAACCCCGACACCCTCGGCGAGATGATCAAGATCGGCCGACGCGGCTCGCTGACCGGGCGTATCACCGTGCACGGGCGCCAGGGCCACGTCGCGTATCCGCACCGGGCCGAGAACCCGATTCCCGGCCTGCTGCGCCTCGCCTCCGCGCTGATCGCCGATCCCCTCGACGGCGGCACGGCGCATTTCGATGCCTCGAACCTCGAATTCACGACGATCGATGTCGGCAACCCGGCCACCAACGTGATCCCGGCCTCGGCCAAGGCCGTATTCAACGTGCGCTTCAACGACGATTGGACGGCGGACACGCTCGGCGCCGAGATCCATCGGCGGCTGGAGGCGGCAGCCGGCAACGCGGTGCGCTTCAGCCTCGACCTTCAGCCCTCGAACTCCCCCGCTTTCCTGACGCAGCCCGACGCCTTCGTCGATCGGGTGGCGGATGCGATCGAGGCCGAGACCGGCCGGCGCCCGGCGCTCTCCACCACGGGGGGCACCTCGGACGCCCGCTTCATCAAGGATGCCTGCCCGGTGATCGAGTTCGGCCTCGTGGGGCGGACCATGCACGAGACCGACGAGCGGGTGGCGGTGGCGGATCTCGACCGGCTCACCGCAATCTACGGTCGGGTGTTGGAGCGTTACTTTTCGTCGTAATCGACACCCACAAACGTCAGCCCGCAGGCCGGCGCCAGCGGCCCGCAGCGGTGCTTGGCCCCCGTCGCCAGGATTTCCGCCACGTCGTCGGCGGAGAGGCGTTTGCAGCCGGCGAGCATCAGCGTGCCGGCCATGGCGCGCACCTGATGATGCAGGAACGAGCGCGCCGAGGTCGCGATCACGATCTCCTCGAACAGGCCCATCCGCTCGCGCGTCACGTCGAGCTGCTCCAGCGTACGCATCGGCGATTTTGCCTGGCACTCGGCGGCGCGGAACGCCGAGAAATCGTGGTGGCCGAGGAGCCGTTGCGCGGCCCTATGCATCAGCCCGGCATCGAGCGGCCAGGGCACCTGCCAGACATGGGCGCGGGTGAGCGCGGCGGGGCTGCGCCGGTTGAGGATGCGGTAGCGGTAGTGCCGCCGGATCGCCGAGTGCCGCGCGTCGAATTCATCTGTCACCACCTCGGCAGAGAGGATGGAGACCGGCTGCGGCCGCAGATGCGCGTTCAGCGCGTCGCGCACGGTGTCGGTGCGCCAATCCTTCGCAAGGTCGAGATGGGCGACCTGATGGATCGCGTGCACGCCCGCATCGGTGCGGCCGGCGCAGGTGAGCCGCACCGTCTCGCCGGAGAAGCGCGTCACGGCGGTCTCGATGGCGGCCTGCACGGTCGGGTCGTCGGCCTGACGCTGCCAGCCGCGGAACGGCGCGCCGTCGTACTCGATGACGAGCTTGTAGCGGGGCATCAGGTTTGCGCGCTCACCCGAGCCGTGCCCCCGCCGCCAGCCGCGCGCCGCGCAAGAACGCCTCCCCGCTGGCGGTGCCGCCCTTGCCGGCCCGGCGCAGTTCGAGGAGCCGCACCGCGCCCGTGCCGCAGGCCACCGTGCCGGCGGCATCGAGCAGCGTGCCCGGCGCGCCGGAGCCTTCCGAGGTGACGGCCCGCAGCACCTTCACCCGCTCCGCCCCCTTGTCTGCCCCCTTGCCGAGATCGGCCTCGACATAGGCGCCGGGGAAAGGCGACAGCCCGTTGATGTGGCGCGCGACTTCGGCGGCCGGGCGCGACCAATCGATCCGCGCCTCTTCGTTGGTGATCTTGTGGGCGTAGACGACACCCTCCTCCGCCTGCGGCGTGAAGGTCAGGCCGTCCCGCTCCAGAGCGGCGATCGCCCGCCCCATCAGGTCGGCGCCGAGCGGCATCAGCGCATCGTGCAACTCGCCCGCATTCATGCCGTCCGGGATCGGCACGCGCGCTTCCATCGCCACCGGCCCGGTATCGAGCCCGGCCTCCATCCGCATCACACCGACGCCGCTCTCGGCATCGCCCGCCATCACCGCCCGCTGGATCGGCGCGGCCCCGCGCCAGCGCGGCAGCAGCGAGCCGTGCAGGTTGAGGCAGCCGAAGCGCGGAAGGTCGAGAATCCTTTGCGGGAGCAGCATGCCGTAGGCGACGACCACCGCCACATCCGCCTCATGCCCGGCGAAGGTCTCGGCGGCCTCCTCGCTCTTCAGCGTCGTCGGCGTCAGAACGGGAAGGCCCAAAGCCTCGGCGCGGGCATGGACCGGAGAGAGCTTGAGCGCCATGCCGCGGCCGGCTCTGGCCGGGGCGCGGGTGTAGACGGCGGCGATCGTGTGCCCGTCGGCGTGGAGACGATCCAGGGTGGGAACGGCGAAATCCGGCGTTCCCATGAAGACGATGCGCATCGGACCTTCGTCAGGCGGCGTCGCGCTTGGCGGCCTTGGTGAACTTCTTCATCACCCGGTCACGCTTCAGCTTCGACAGGTGATCGATGAACAAGACGCCGTTGAGGTGGTCGATCTCGTGCTGGAGGCAGGTCGCGAGCAGGCCGTCGGCCTCCTGCTCCACGGTCTGCCCGTCGAGGTTCATGTAGCGCACCCGGACGCGGTCCGGCCGCTCGACCTCGCCGTAGAATTCGGGGATCGACAGGCAGCCCTCGTCGTAGACCCGCTTCTCCTCGGACACCCAGACGATCTCCGGGTTGAGGTAGACGGTCGGGTTCTTGGCGTTCTCGTCCTTCGAGGTATCGATGGTGACGACCCGCTTGGCCACCCCGATCTGGATCGCGGCGAGACCGACGCCGGGGGCGTCGTACATCGTCTCGATCATGTCGCGGGCAAGCGTCCGGATCTCGTCGGTGACGGCCGCCACCGGCTCGGAGGTGAGGCGCAACTGCGCGTCGGGCAGGATCACGAGGGGGCGGACGGTCATGGTTTCCGGGCTGGGATGGGCGAGAGCGCGAGCAAGGGCCTGAAAAGGCGTTTCACCATCCGCAGATAGGCGGCAGCGCCGGGGTGGTCAAATACCCCTCCGGTGCATCTCCGTCACATCGCCGCGGACGCCGGCACCGAACCGGCCCGTGCGGCCGAGGCCGGAGCACGCTCTCGCCGCAGGACGTGCCACATCAACGCGAGCAGGATCGGCAGAAACGGACCGGGCAGCGACAGCGCCACAGGGGGCTCCGCCCCGGCCGCGACGAAGCGCTCGTTGATCGTCCCCGCGACGAAGCCGTAGCCGCCGCTCACCCAGCCGAGACCGAGCAGGGCAGCCTGCTCGAGGCGGCTCGCACGATCGAGAAGATCCGGAAGCAGCAGGGCCAGACCAACGCCATAGAGCGACAGATCGTAATCGTAGGCGTAGGGGCTCACGAGCAGGCCCGCCACGACGGCGAGGCCGATCACCTGACGCCGCGGTACGCCGCGCCGGAGCGCGAGCAGGACGAAGCCGAGCGCTGTGACGGCCGTCACCGCCTGCACCGCGAGGGCGACCGCGGCCGGCAGATCGAGGCTGCGCAGCGAGGCGTAGACCGAGATCATCCGGAACAGGGGATAGAGGCCCGCGGCCAGGTTGGCCGACGCCTCGTCGGCGCCCCGCAGGAAGGCCGGCCAGATCGCGGGGCCGAGCACGAGGGTGGCAAGCGCCGCCGCGAGACCCGCGGTGACCGCGGCCACCGCCAGGCACGCCCATCGCCGCATGGCCAGGGCGCAGACCGCGACGCCGACGGCGAGATGCGGCTTGATCACCATCAGGCCGAGCGGCAGGCCGGCCATCGCCCTCCCATGCACCAGCCCGAGGCAGGTCAGACCGATCAGCGCGCCCGTGAGGAACCCGTTCTGGCCGCAGCTCACGGTGATGACGAGAACCGGAAACAGCGCGATCAGAAGGGCGGGGAAGAACGGACCGGCGATCCGGCGCAGCACCAACAGGAACGCGGCGAGCGTCGTGCCGGTGAAAAGCAGGTAGGCGAGGCTGACCGGCAGGGTCGCGAGCGCCGCCACCACGAGGTTGAACGGCGGCGGATAGGCCCAGGGCAGGAAGTCCTGCTGCCCCGTGAGCTCCTGCTGGACCCGCAACAGGGCGGGAAGGTGATAGGCATCCGCGATGTCGCCCCGCCACACCATCCGGCCCGCGATGTGGAGGATGTCGAAATCCGAGAGATCCACGGGGCCGAGAAGGCCGGTGAAACGCGCCGTCCGGCCCAGGATCACCACCACGAGAGCCGCGAGAAGGGTGCGCACCACCAGGGGTGTCGCAAGCCGCTCGTAGAGCGTCGCCGGGCGGGGACGGCTCTGCTCCGCTGGCAATGATGCCGTTCGCATGACGGATCACCCGACTTGGTGTCTCTCATGAAACTCCCGCTGCACCGTCATCGCCCGAGAGAACGGTCAGAGATCGGGAGTTCTGTGAGGCACTCATGGACAAGACCGTCGCGCGACGCGACGGCCGATGCCGGGCTTTTATCCCGCCGTGACTTAAGGGGCAGTTAGAGCCTCGTCCCGAAAGGCGGTTGCCGGCTTTCGGAAAAAATGATGCCAAAACAAGAGATTAAAGCCTCGTTTTCACCTGCGCAGACCGCCGGGTCAGAACGCCGTGCGGCTGCGGATCGCCGCCGTCAGGGTGCCCTCGTCGAGATAATCGAGCTCGCCGCCGACCGGCACGCCGTGGGCGAGGCGGGTGACCGTCAGCCCGAGATGCTTGATCGACTCGGTGACGTAGTGAGCCGTGGTCTGGCCGTCGACGGTGGCGTTGAGCGCCAGGATGATCTCCTTCACTCCCGGCTCGCCCGCCCGCTCCACGAGACGGGCGATGGTGAGGTGCTCGGGCCGCACCCCATCGAGCGCCGAGAGCACGCCGCCGAGCACGTGATAGCGCGCCTTGACCGCGCCGGACCGCTCCAGCGCCCAGAGGTCGGAGACGTCCTCCACCACGACGAGGGTGGTGGGGTCGCGGGTCTCGTCCCGGCAGATCGTGCAGGGGTCGCTGGTATCGACGTTGCCGCAGGAGTGGCACACCACGATACGCTCGACCGCGACACGCATCGCATCGGCCAGCGGCGCGAGCAGGGTCTCGCGCTTCTTGATGAGCTGGAGCGCGGCCCGGCGGGCGGAGCGGGGCCCGAGCCCCGGCATGCGCCCGAGAAGCTGGATCAGGCGCTCGATCTCGGGGCCGGCGACGGCTTGGGGCATGCGGGTGCGAAACGGCTTTGACGGAGGAGGAGCGGCGGGCGCCTTCCCTCACATAAGCCTTCAGCCGGGATTTTGCCGCCGGGATTTTGCCCGTTCAGGATTCCGACAGCTTGGCCGTTGCATCGGGAGCCGGCGTGCAAATTTTATTTGAGCCCATACCAAGGATTAGTTGACGGCCAAGCCGGAGACCGGTCCATTGAACGGACGGGGCGGAGAACCTGCGTGCGGCGGCCCTGAGCGACCGTGCGGACGCCCCACCGACAACGCGAAACAGCCGGATCGACCGGCGTGACGGCGCGATCAGGGGCCGTGAGGGAGGAACACTCCGTGAAGACCATTGGTGAATTCAACGCGGCCCACGGTCCGGAGGCAATCGGCCTGACCGATCTCGCCGCCGTCCACTGGAACCTGGAGGCGCCCCGCCTCTACGAGGAGGCCCTGCGCCGGAACGAGGCGCAACTCGCCCGTGGCGGCGCGCTGGTGGCGACCACCGGCAGCCACACCGGCCGCTCGCCCAAGGACAAGGTCGTGGTGCGCGATGCGCGCACCGAGAACGAGATCTGGTGGGACAACAACGGCTCGATCACGCCCGCCCAGTTCGCGACGCTGCTCGACGACTTTCGCGCGCATGCCCGCGGCAAGGAACTGTTCGCTCAGGATCTGTTCGGCGGCGCCGATCCGGCCCACCGGGTGCGGGCGCGGGTCTATACCGAGCTCGCGTGGCACTCGCTGTTCATCCGCAACCTGCTGATCCGCCCCGAGCGTGCTGATCTCGCCGCCTATGTGCCGGAACTGACGATCATCGACCTGCCGAGCTTCCAGGCCGATCCGGCCCGGCACGGCTGCCGCTCCAAGACCGTCATCGCCATCGATTTCAGCCAGAAGATCGTGCTGATCGGCGGCTCGGCCTATGCCGGCGAGATGAAGAAGTCGGTCTTCACCTATCTCAACTACGTGCTGCCGGGCACGGGCGTGATGCCGATGCACTGCTCGGCCAATGCCGCGCTCGACGAGACCGGCGATTCGGCCCTGTTCTTCGGCCTGTCGGGGACGGGCAAGACGACCCTGTCGAACGACTCGTCGCGAAAACTGATCGGCGACGACGAGCATGGCTGGAGCCGCGACGGCATCTTCAACTTCGAGGGCGGCTGCTACGCCAAGACCATCCGGCTCTCGCGCAACGCCGAGCCGGAGATCTACGCCACCACCGAGCGCTTCGGCACGGTGATGGAGAACGTCGTCATCGATCCGCTCACCCGCGTGCCGGATTTCGACGATGCGACGCTGACCGAGAACACCCGCTGCGCCTATCCGCTCGACTTCATCGCCAATGCCAGCGCCACCGGCCGGGCCGGGCATCCGAAGAACATCGTGATGCTGACCTGCGACGCCTTCGGCGTGATGCCGCCGATCGCCAAGCTCACGGGCGCGGAGGCGATGTACCACTTCCTCTCGGGCTACACCGCCAAGGTAGCGGGCACCGAGCGCGGCCTGACCGCACCGGAGGCGACCTTCTCGACCTGCTTCGGCGCGCCGTTCATGCCGCGTCACCCGAGCGTCTACGGCAATCTGCTGCGCGAATTGATGGCCGAGCACGGCGTCGATTGCTGGCTCGTCAACACCGGCTGGACCGGGGGCGGAGTCGGCACCGGGCGGCGCATGCCGATCCGCGTCACCCGCCGGCTGCTCTCGGCGGCGCTCGACGGCTCGCTGGCGCAGGTCGAGTTCCGGCGCGACCCGTATTTCGGCTTCGCGGTGCCCGTCGCGGTGCCCGGCGTCGAGACGCAGGTGCTCTCGCCGGTCGAGACCTGGACCAACAAGGCGGCGTTTGCCGACACCGCCACGCGCCTCGTCACGATGTTCCGCGAGAACTTCAAGCGCTTCGAGGGCCACGTCGATGCCGATGTGCGCGCCGCCGAGCCGGTGGCCGCGGCGATCGCGGCCTGAGCGATCACAGCCCCTCCCCGCGCGAGCGGGGAGGGGACAAAAGAATCAGTCGACCTGATCGGCGTAGACGGCCTCGGCGCCCATGCCCTCTTCGAGCATCAGCCGGGCGCGGGCGCGCAGCTTCTCCGTCTCGCTCTTGAGCTGGCCGCAGGCCGCCAGGATGTCGCGGCCGCGCGGGGTGCGCACCGGCGAGGCATAGCCGGCGGTGAAGACGATCTCGGAGAAGCGTTCGATCCGCTCCCAATCCGAGCACTCGTATTTCGAACCGGGCCAGGGGTTGAACGGGATCAGGTTGATCTTGGCCGGGATGCCCTTGAGCAGCCGCACCAGGGCGCGGGCGTCGGCGTCCGAATCGTTGACCCCCTTGAGCATCACGTACTCGAAGGTGATGCGCCGGGCGTTGCTCAGCCCCGGATAGTTCCGGCAGGCGTCGAGCAACTGCGCGATCGGGTATTTGCGGTTCAGCGGCACCAGCTCGTCGCGCAGGCCGTCGCGCACCGCGTGCAGCGAGATCGCGAGCATGGCGTTGGCTTCCAGCCCCAGCCGCTCGATCTGCGGCACCACGCCGGAGGTCGAGACCGTGATGCGCCGCCGCGAGAGCGCGAGGCCTTCCTGGTCCGACATCACCGCGATGGCATCGATCACCGCGTCGAGATTGTAGAGAGGCTCGCCCATGCCCATGAACACGATGTTGGTGACCAGCCGGCCGGGCTCGCCGCCATCCTTGCCCGGCATCTGGCCGGTGAAGTCGCCGAGCGCGTCGCGGGCGACGACGACCTGCGCGACGATCTCCGCGGTGGAGAGGTTGCGCACGAGGCGCTGCGTGCCGGTGTGGCAGAACGAGCAGGTCAGGGTGCAGCCCACCTGGGACGAGACGCAGAGCGTGCCGCGGTCGTCGCCGGGAATGTAGACGCACTCGATCTCGGCGCCGCGGTTGTGGTCGTGCGCGCCGGTGGGCGCCATGCGCAGGAGCCATTTGCGGGTGCCGTCGCGCGAGACCTGCTCGGTGACGACCTCCGGACGCTCCAGAGTGAAGTGGTCGGCAAGCTGCGCCTTCAGGCCCTTGCCGACATTGGTCATCTCGGAAAATTCGCGTGCGCCGCGCACGTAGAGCCAGTGCCAGACCTGGCTCACCCGCATCCGCGTCTCGCGCTCGGGCACGCCGATGCCGAGCATCGCCTGCTTCAGGCCTTCGCGGGTCAGGCCGACGAGGGAGGCCTTGCGGCCGGGCAGGGTCGAGAGGGCCGTGACCTCGGGGGCCTTCTCGATTGCGGGGAGGGCGCGCGATGCGCCCGGGGCGGAGTCGAACGACGCCGTCGCCATGGCTCAAGACCTTAGAAAGCTGGAACGGCTCTCATATAGGCGCATTCGGGCCGGAACGCGACTGCACCCGCTCTCACCCTCCCTTGCAGCGTGGTCCTTGCACCCCGCCGGGCTCGCTCAGCCCCGCAACTCCTCCTCCAGGAAGGCCCGCACTTCGCCCGCGTCGATTCCCGGCGCAATGAAGCTCTGGCCGATGCCGTGGGCGAGGATGAAGGTGAGCTGCCCGTCGCGGACCTTCTTGTCCTGGGCCATGGCGTCGAGGAGGGCATCCGGGTCACCGGCCCCGCCCGGCACCTGTTGCAGGCGGGTCGGCAGTCCGGCGAGCGCGAGGTGGTTGGCCACGCGCCCCGCATCCTGGCCGGGGCAGAGGCCGAGCCGGGCCGAGAAGCGGAAGGCGAGCGCCAGACCGATCGCGACGCCCTCGCCGTGGACGAGGCGGGCCGCGTCGTAGCCGGTCAGCCGTTCCAGGGCGTGGCCGAAGGTGTGGCCGAGATTGAGCAGCGCCCGCTCGCCGTCCTCTCGCTCGTCGCGGGTGACGACGCCGGCCTTGGCGCGGCAGCAGGCGGCCACCGCCTCGTCGCGCTCCGGCCCGCCGGAGAAGATGCCGGCCCAGTTCGCCTCGCACCACTCGAAGAAGCCCGCATCCCCGATCAGGCCGTACTTGGCGACCTCGGCGTAACCCGCCCGCATCTCGCGCTCGGAGAGCGTGTCGAGGGCGGCGGTGTCGGCCAGCACGAGGCGGGGCTGGTGGAAGGCGCCGATCAGATTCTTGCCGAGCGGCGAGTTGATCCCGGTCTTTCCGCCGACCGAGGAATCAACCTGGGCAAGCAAGGTCGTCGGAACCTGGAGGAAGCGGACACCGCGCCGCAGGGAGGCCGCCGCGAAACCCGCGAGATCGCCGACCACCCCGCCGCCGAGCGCCACGACGAGGTCGCCGCGCTCGATCTTCTGGGCCAGGAGCCCGTCGCAGACGCGGGCGAATTCCGCGTAGCTCTTCGAAGCCTCGCCCGGCGGCACGGCGATGATTCCGCAGCGCAAGCCGGCGGCCTCGAGGCTTGCCCGCACGCGCTCGCCGTAGAGGCCGGCAACCGTCTCGTCGGTGACGATGCCGGCGGTCCGGGCGCCGAGATCCCGCGCCTCCGCGCCCACCGCGTCGATGAGGCCCCGGCCGATTCGAATGTCGTATTCGCGCCCACCCGACAGGGGAACGTTCACACGCGAGGGTTGCTGAGGCATAGAGAATATCAAATGTTGCGATTGTGTCGTATGAGACGGGTTGATGTGCATATCGAGAGCTTCCATCACGTCCTCCACCACGCGGTCGTGGGACACTTCGCGGGACAGCACCGTGACATCGGCTTGGGCATAGACGGGATGGCGCACCTCCATCAGTGCGCGCATGGTCGCCTCCGGATCCTCGGTCTGGAGCAGGGGGCGCGTGTTGCGTTTGCGCACGCGACGCATCAGCACGTCGAGGTCGGCCTTGAGCCAGACCGAGATGGCCCCCTCGGCGATCCGCGCCCGCGTCGCTTCGCGCATGAAGGCGCCGCCGCCGGTGGCCAGCACCATCGGCCCCTCGCGCAGCAGACGCGCGATGACCCGCTCCTCGCCCTCGCGAAAGCTCGCCTCGCCGTAGATCGTGAAAATGTCGGCGATGGTGAGCTTGGCCGCCGCCTCGATCTCGTGGTCGGCGTCCTTGAACATCAGCCCGAGGCGGCCGGCGAGGCGGCGCCCGACGGTGCTCTTGCCCGCCCCCATCAGACCGACGAGCACGATCGACCGGGCTCCAAGGCCGCGGCGCAGGCGTGCTTCGATCGGTTCGCCTGGCGGCGGCGCCGGCGGCAGGGGGACGGTCATCGGGCGGTCATAGACGGTTTTGCGGACGCGGCGAAGCGTCCGGTACCGCCCTCGACGCCGAGTCGAAAGCCCTACGATCGCGCCTTGACTGCAATCCAGGCGGGATCTGCAGAAAAACCGTGGCCTGGAGGGGTTGCAAAGTGCCGCGCGGAGGGGAAGGCTTGTACGCGAGCGCGTGGGACGGCACCGCTCTCGATCAGGCTCGCTTGGTCGAGTGCCCCCACGCTTATTGTCTCTGTGCCGGGAAAATGATGTTGCCGTATGGATCTTTCACCCTTCCCGTCACCCTCGGCGAGAGCGAGGCGAACGATCCAGTCTCCGATCCCCGTGTCGGCCCCCCTCGACCGTCGCGCCTCACCGGCCCGGCCGCCCGAGCCAGGTCCACACCGGTCTCGACCGACGCACGGTTGCTCGCCATCGCCACGGAGCACCTGACCCGGCTCGGCCCGAAACGGGTGACCGTGGTGGCTGTCGCGGCGGAAGCTGGCATGACCCATGCCAACGTCTATCGCTACTTCCCCTCGAAGGATGCCCTGCTCGATGCGGTCGCCGGGCGCTGGCTGCGCGATCTGGAGACGGAGCTCGCCGGCATCGCCGACGCACCCGATCCTGCCGACGACAAGATCGAGCGCTTCGTCAGCGCACTGGCCAGCGCACAGAGCGAGATGCTGACCCGAGAGCCGAACCTGTTCGCCGTGCATCTCGACGCCACCGTCGCCTCCCGTCCGATTGCCCGCCGCCACCGGGTGCGGCTGCGCGCGCTCGTCGAGCGCGTGGTGGAAGAGGGCATCGGCACCGGCGTCTTCGCCGCTCGCGACCGCGAACGGGCCATCGCCGTCATCTTCGACGCGAGCTACCGCTTCACCCATCCGGTCGCGATCCAGCACGACGCGGATGTGCCCCGCGACCTGCTCGATGCCCGGCTCGGCGCGGTCATCCAATCGATCCAACGGGCGCTGCGGACGGGGACTTTCTGAATACGGAATATGATTTCAGTGCTGCATCGCGGCGCGGCCGGGATGCTGCTCAATGACAGACCGCAAAACATGTCACCGACACCTTGCCGGCTGCACTTCGGCACGAGGGCATGACATAAGTCTATGAAATCAAAGAAATTTTATTGAGATCCTCCGGGTTCGGCACGTCTTTGAGCCTCGCTACAGCCCCGCTCCTCCGGACCTTCGTCGGGTTGAAGCTGTGTGGCTTTTCCGCCAAACACCGCCCCCATCAGAATTGATCGGCGAAGGTTCAGCCGCAGCGCACCATTTACAACATCGCTGCACCCATTTCCGAACCGTCGCGAATTCCGACCGGAGGCTAGACCATCCATGGCACGCAGCAAGATCGCGCTCATCGGCGCCGGACAGATCGGCGGCACGCTGGCCCATCTCGTCGGGCTCAAGGAACTCGGTGACGTGGTACTGTTCGACATCGTCGACGGCGTGCCGCAGGGCAAGGCGCTCGACATCGCCGAATCCGCTCCCGTCGACGGCTTCGATGCCAAGTATTCGGGTGCCAGCGACTATTCCGCGATCGCCGGGGCCGACGTTGTGATCGTGACGGCGGGCGTGCCGCGCAAGCCCGGCATGAGCCGGGACGACCTCATCGGCATCAACCTGAAGGTGATGGAGGCGGTCGGCACCGGCATCAAGGAGCACGCGCCCAACGCCTTCGTGATCTGCATCACCAACCCGCTCGACGCGATGGTGTGGGCGCTGCAGAAGTTCTCGGGGCTGCCCGCTAACAAGGTCGTCGGCATGGCCGGCGTGCTCGACTCCGCCCGCTTCCGCCACTTCCTGGCCGAAGAGTTCGGCGTGTCGGTCGAGGACGTGACCGCCTTCGTGCTCGGCGGCCACGGCGACGACATGGTGCCGCTGACCCGCTACTCGACGGTGGCCGGCGTGCCCCTGACCGATCTGGTCAAGCTCGGCTGGACCACCCAGGAGAAGCTCGACGCCATGGTCGAGCGCACCCGCAAGGGTGGTGGCGAGATCGTCAACCTCCTGAAGACCGGCTCGGCCTTCTACGCGCCGGCCGCCTCCGCCATCGCCATGGCCGAGAGCTACCTCAAGGACAAGAAGCGGGTGCTGCCCTGCGCCGCCTACCTCTCGGGCGAGTATGGCGTGGACGGCCTCTATGTCGGCGTGCCGGTGGTGATCGGCGAGAACGGCGTCGAGCGCGTCCTCGAAGTGACCTTCAACGACGACGAGAAGGCGATGTTCGAGAAGTCGGTCGGAGCCGTGAAGGGCCTGATCGCCGCCTGCCAGGGCATCAACGACAAGCTCGTGTGAAAACGAGTGAAGAGCGGGCAGTGAACGGCGAGCGGGCCGCCCCGGCGCCCTTCGCTCCACTGCCACTCTACGCTATTGGCTAGGCCCTATCCGCTCGACGAGGTCTCGATGAACATCCACGAATACCAGGCAAAGGCTGTCCTGAAGGAATTCGGCCTGCCCGTCTCCCGCGGCGTGCCGATCTTCAAGCCGGAGGAGGCGGCCGCTGCGGCCGACGAACTCGGCGGCCCGGTCTGGGTGGTGAAATCGCAGATCCACGCCGGCGGGCGCGGCAAGGGCACTTTCAAGGGCGCGCCCGCGGGTGCCAAGGGCGGCGTGCGCGTCACCAAGTCGAAGGACGAGGTGGTCCAGTTCGCCCGCGAGATGCTCGGGCAGACGCTCGTGACGGTGCAGACCGGCGAGGTCGGCAAGCAGGTCAACCGCCTCTACATCGAGGAAGGCGCCTCGATCGCCGCCGAGTTCTACCTGTCGATGCTGGTCGATCGCGAGACCGGCCGCGTCGCCTTCGTCGTGTCGACGGAAGGCGGCATGGATATCGAGCAGGTCGCCCACGACAGCCCTGAGAAGATCGTCACCTTCGCGGTCGATCCGGCCACCGGCATCATGCCCCATCACGGCCGTGCCGTCGCCAAGGCGCTCGGCCTCTCCGGTCCCCAGGCCAAGGAAGCGGGCGCGCTCACCGAGAAGCTCTACGCGGCCTTCACGGCCAAGGACATGAGCATGCTGGAGATCAACCCGCTGGTGCTCACCGGCGACGGCGGGCTCAAGTGCCTCGACGCCAAGATCTCCTTCGATTCGAACGCCCTCTACCGCCACCCCGAGATCGTCGCTTTGCGCGACGAGACCGAGGAGGACGCCAAGGAGATCGAGGCCTCGAAATACGACCTCGCCTATATCGCGCTCGACGGCACCATCGGCTGCATGGTCAACGGCGCCGGGCTCGCCATGGCGACGCTCGACATCATCAAGCTCTACGGCGAGGAGCCGGCGAACTTCCTCGATGTCGGCGGCGGCGCCTCCGAGGAGAAGGTCACGGCGGCCTTCAAGATCATCACCGCCGACCCGCAGGTGAAGGGCATCCTCGTCAACATCTTCGGCGGGATCATGAAGTGCGACGTCATCGCCCGCGGCGTGATCGCGGCGGTCAAGGCGGTCGGCCTCGAAGTGCCGCTCGTCGTGCGCCTGGAAGGCACCAACGTCGAGGAGGGCAAGGAGATCATTCGGAACTCCGGCCTCAACGTGATCCCCGCGGACGATCTGGATGATGCCGCGCAGAAGATCGTCGCGGCGGTGAAGAAGGGTTGAGCTGACAGATGTCCATTCTCATCGACCAGAACACCAAGGTCATCTGCCAGGGCTTCACCGGCAAGAACGGCACCTTCCACTCAGAGCAGGCCATTGCCTACGGCACCAAGATGGTCGGGGGCACCTCGCCGGGTAAGGGCGGCTCGACCCATCTCGGCCTGCCGGTGTTCGACACCGTGGCCGAGGCGCGCGAGGCCACGGGGGCCGACGCCTCCGTCGTCTACGTGCCGCCGCCGGGCGCGGCCGACGCGATCTGCGAGGCGATCCAGGCGGAGATGCCGCTGATCGTCTGCATCACCGAGGGCATCCCGGTGCTCGACATGGTGCGGGTCAAGCGCGCGCTGGAAGGCTCGAAGTCGCGCCTGATCGGGCCGAACTGCCCCGGCGTCGTCACCGCGGGCCAGTCGAAGATCGGCATCATGCCGGCCAACATCTTCAAGCCGGGCTCGGTCGGCATCGTCTCGCGCTCCGGCACCCTGACCTACGAGGCGGTGTTCCAGACCACGGTCGAGGGCCTGGGCCAGACCACCGCCGTCGGCATCGGCGGCGATCCGGTCAAGGGCACCGAGTTCATCGCCATGCTGGAGCTGTTCCTCGCCGACGAGAAGACCCAGTCGATCGTGATGATCGGCGAGATCGGCGGCTCGGCCGAGGAAGAGGCGGCGCAGTTCCTGGCCGACGAGGCCAAGCGCGGGCGCAAGAAGCCGATGGTCGGCTTCATCGCCGGCCGCACGGCGCCTCCCGGCCGCCGCATGGGCCATGCCGGCGCCATCATCTCCGGCGGCAAGGGCGGCGCCGAGGACAAGATCGCGGCGATGGAAGCCGCGGGCATCCGCGTCTCGCCCTCGCCGGCCCGTCTCGGCCGCACCTTGGTCGAGGTGCTGAAGGGGTGAGAGGTCTTCGGTCCTGTCACTCATGCGGCTGGAACCAGGGTGTGCGACGCCGTATTGCAGCGCACACATGGATTCCCATCCCATATGGGATGGTGCGGGGTGCTCTCACCCCGGTGAGTCTCGGAGGCGCGTGACGGGACCTTTTTGCGAAGGTCCCGAGGTTCGGGCGCGCCGGTTTGAATGAACGACGCGGCGGTCTGCTGGCATGAGCGGGCCGCCCGAGCGGTGGAACAGGCAGCCATGGCACGCCAGGACGCGAACGAAGCCCTTCTCCAAACCTCCTTTCTCTACGGCGCCAACGCCGCCTGGATCGAGGAACTGCAGGCGGCCTATGCCCGCGACCCGAACTCGGTCGATCCCGAGTGGCAGCGGTTCTTTAAGGATCTGGGCGAGGACGACGCCCTGGTGAAGAAGAACGCCGAGGGCGCCTCCTGGGCCAAGCCGAACTGGCCGGTGGTGGCCAACGGCGAGATCGTCTCGGCGCTCGACGGCAATTGGGGCGCCCTGGAAAAGACGCTCGGCGACAAGATTCAGGCCAAGGCCCAGCCCGGCAAGCCTGGCGACTCGACCAAGGGCGCGGCCATCGTCGCGGCCACGGGCGTCTCGGTGGAGCAGGCCACCAAGGATTCCGTACGCGCGATCATGCTGATCCGCGCCTATCGCATGCGCGGCCACCTCCACGCCAAGCTCGACCCGATCGGGCTCGCCCCGCGCGGCGATCACGAGGAACTGCATCCGCAGCATTACGGCTTCCAGGAGAGCGACTGGGACCGCAAGATCTTCCTCGACAACGTGCTCGGCATGGAATTCTCGACGATCCGCGAGATCGTCGCGATCCTGGAGCGCACCTACTGCCAGACGCTTGGCGTCGAGTTCATGCACATCTCCGACCCTGAGGAGAAGGCGTGGATCCAGGAGCGCATCGAGGGCAAGGACAAGGAAATCTCGTTCACGCCGGAAGGGCGCCGGGCGATCCTGAACAAGCTGATCGAGGCCGAGGGCTTCGAGAAGTTCCTCGATCTCAAATACACCGGCACCAAGCGCTTCGGCCTCGACGGCGGCGAGTCGATGGTCCCGGCCATGGAGCAGATCATCAAGCGCGGCGGCGCGCTCGGCGTCGAGGAAATCGTACTCGGCATGGCCCATCGCGGCCGGCTGAACGTGCTCACCAACGTGATGGCCAAGCCCTTCCGGGCGGTGTTCCACGAGTTCAAGGGCGGATCGGCCTCCCCCGCCGAGGTCGAGGGCTCGGGCGACGTGAAGTACCATCTCGGCGCCTCGTCCGACCGCGCCTTCGACGACAACACCGTCCACCTCTCGCTCACCGCCAACCCGTCCCACCTCGAGATCGTCGATCCGGTGGTGCTGGGGAAGGTGCGCGCCAAGCAGGACCAGAAGGCCAAGCCGAACGTCGAGCGCCGCCGCGTGCTGCCGCTCCTCATCCATGGCGACGCGGCCTTTGCCGGCCAGGGCGTGGTCGCGGAATGCCTCGGCCTGTCCGGCCTGAAGGGTCACCGCACCGGCGGCTCGATCCACTTCATCATCAACAACCAGATCGGCTTCACCACCGATCCGCGCTTCTCGCGCTCCTCGCCCTATCCGTCCGACGTGGCGAAGATGGTGGAGGCGCCGATCTTCCACTGCAACGGCGACGACCCGGAGGCGGTGACCTTCGCCGCGAAGGTCGCGGTCGAGTACCGGCAGAAATTCGGCAAGCCGGTCGTGATCGACATGCTGTGCTACCGCCGCTTCGGCCACAACGAGGGCGACGAGCCGGCCTTCACCCAGCCGAAGATGTACCAGCGGATCCGCAAGCATCCGACCGCGCTGGAGACCTACGGCAAGAAGCTCGTCGCACAGGGTGATCTGACCCAGGAGCAGCTCGACGCGCGCAAGGCCGAGTTCCGCGCGATGCTGGAAAGCGAGCTCGAGGTCGCGGGCGGCTACAAGCCCAACAAGGCCGATTGGCTCGATGGCCGCTGGTCCGGCTTCAAGGCCGTGCGCGAGGACGTGGACGATCCCCGCCGCGGCCGCACCGGGGTTCCGCTCGAGACGCTGCGCGACATCGCCACCCGGATCACCACGCCCCCGCCGGGCTTCCACCTGCACCGCACGATCCAGCGCTTCTTCGACAACCGCGCCAAGGCCGTCGAGACCGGCGTCGGTATCGATTGGGCCACCGCCGAGGCGCTCGCCTTCGGCTCGCTGCTGATCGAGGGCCACCGGGTCCGGCTCTCGGGCCAGGACGTCGAGCGCGGCACCTTCTCCCAGCGCCACGCCGTGGTGATCGATCAGGAGAACGAGCAGCGCTACACGCCGCTCAACTCCCTGCGCGAGGGACAGGCGAGCCTGGAGGTCATCAACTCGATGCTCTCCGAGGAGGCGGTGCTCGGCTTCGAGTACGGCTACTCGCTGGCCGAGCCGAACTCCCTGGTGCTGTGGGAGGCGCAGTTCGGCGACTTCGCCAACGGCGCGCAGGTCGTCATCGACCAGTTCATCTCATCGGGCGAGCGCAAGTGGCTGCGCATGTCCGGCCTCGTGATGCTCCTTCCCCACGGCTACGAGGGCCAGGGACCGGAGCACTCGTCCGCCCGTCTGGAGCGCTATCTCCAGATGTGCGCCGAGGACAACATGCAGGTTGCCAACTGCTCGACGCCCTCGAACTACTTCCACATCCTGCGCCGTCAGTTGAAGCGCGACTTCCGCAAGCCGCTGATCCTGATGACGCCGAAATCGCTGCTGCGCCACAAGCGGGCGGTCTCGAAGATCGAGGACATCGCGGAGGGCTCGACCTTCCACCGCATCCTGTGGGACGACGCCGAGCACGACGAGAACGGCGTGAAGCTCGTGCGCGACGACAAGATCCGCCGCGTCGTGCTGTGCTCGGGCAAGGTCTATTACGACCTCTACGACGAGCGGGAGAAGCGCGGCGTCAACGACGTCTACCTGATGCGCGTCGAGCAGCTCTACCCCTTCCCGCTCAAGGCTCTGGCCAACGAGATGACCCGCTTCCGCAACGCGGAGGTGGTGTGGTGCCAGGAAGAGCCCAAGAACATGGGTTCGTGGTCCTTCGTCGAGCCCTATCTCGATTGGGTGCTGGGCCAGGCCGGCTCCGCCTCGAAGCGGCCCCGCTACGTCGGCCGCCCGGCCTCGGCCTCGACCGCGGTCGGCCTGATGTCGAAGCACCTCGCCCAGCTCCAGGCCTTCCTCAACGAGGCGCTGGCGGTCTGACGCCGCCGGCCCTTTTCGACCGACCCACCAACCGGGGCCGCGCTTGCCCGATGCGCGCCCCGAAACCGCGGTGAAGACACACTATGGCGACCGACATCCTCGTCCCCACGCTCGGCGAATCCGTCAGTGAGGCCACGATCGGCCGCTGGTTCAAGAAGCCCGGCGACACGGTGGCCGCCGACGAGCCCCTCGTCGAACTGGAGACCGACAAGGTCACTCTCGAAGTGAACGCCCCGGCCGCGGGCGAACTCGGCGAGATCCTCGTCAAGGACGGCGAGACGGTGGAGCCCGGCGCGGTGCTCGGCTCGATCGTCGAGGGCGGCAAGGGTTCGGGCAAGTCGGACTCCAAGTCGGATGCGAAGCCCGCTCCGAAGAGCGCCGAGCCGGCCGAGACCAAGACGCAGTCCCGCGCGGAGAAGGGCGAGGGCAAGCCGGCCCAGGGCGACGCGCCCGCCAAGGAATCCTCGGCCTCCTACGGCAGCCACGGCGACGCCCCGCCCACGGACGGGCGCCTGGCCGACGACAGCGGCCCGGCGGTGGCCAAGCTCGCCCGCGAATCCGGCATCGACCCGGCGAGCCTCAACGGCAGCGGCAAGGACGGCCGCGTGACCAAGGGCGACATGCTCGCCGCGATCGACAAGAACGGCCAGAAGGCTCCGGCTCAGGACGCCAGGAGCGAGACGAAGGCCCCCCCGCCGCGCGCGCCCTCCGCGCCGGACGACGCCGCGCGCGAGGAGCGCGTGCGGATGACCAAGCTGCGCCAGACCATCGCCCGGCGCCTCAAGAGCGCCCAGGAAACGGCGGCGATGCTGACCACGTTCAACGACGTGGACATGGGCGCGGTGATGGCGATGCGCTCGCAGTACAAGGACATCTTCGAGAAGAAGCACGGGACGAAGCTCGGCTTCATGGGCTTCTTCACCAAGGCGGTGATCGGCGCCCTCAAGGACGTGCCGGCGGTCAACGCCGAGATCGACGGGCAGGACCTCGTCTACAAGAACTACTACCACATCGGCATCGCGGTCGGCACCGATAAGGGCCTCGTCGTGCCGGTGGTGCGCGACGCCGACGACCTCTCGATCGCCGGCATCGAGAAGAAGATCTCGGGCTTCGGCAAGAAGGCCCGCGAGGGCAAGCTCTCCATCGACGAGATGCAGGGCGGCACCTTCACCATCACCAATGGCGGCATCTACGGCTCGCTGATGTCGACCCCGATCCTCAACGCGCCGCAATCGGGCATCCTCGGCATGCACCGCATCGAGGAGCGGCCGGTGGTGCGTGGGGGCAAGATCGAGGCGCGGCCGATGATGTATCTGGCGCTCTCCTACGATCACCGCATCGTCGACGGGAAGGAGGCCGTGACTTTCCTCGTTCGCGTCAAGGAAGCCCTGGAGGATCCGGCACGCCTCGTGCTCGACCTCTGATCCGACGCGGCCGCATCGCTCGCCCCTGCTCTCGAACCGGTCCAGGTCCGGGAGCGGGGGGCCGGGCGCGGCCGACCGTGTGACCATGCCTCGATTGTCCGACCCGAGCCGGCGCACCGTCCTCGGCCTCGCCGCGGCGGCGGTCGGGGTGGGACTCGCGGCCTCGCTCGCCCGGCTGTTCCCGTGGCAGCAGGCGGGCCGCGACGGAGACCAACCGGTGGCCGACAAGCCCTACGATCCTCGCGAGAACGAGCCCAACCTGTCGGTGACCGGGCTGATGGAGAGCGAATTGCAGGCGCGCGGCATCACGCGCATGGCGCTCGGGCTCTTGCCGCTGCCGGGCGGGGCGGTGATCGCGACCGATCCGCTGGTGCAGCCCGAGCGCCAACCCTTCACCCGCAAGGTTGCGCCGGGCGACTATCCCGTCACGCTCTATCATGCGCAGCACCGCGTCGCCCTGGCGGAGCTTCGCTTCGCGGACGGCACGCCGGATCGCTGGGAACTCGCCCTCCTGCCGGGCCAGGACGTCGCCACCCTGAAGGCGGGCGAGATTTTCGGCTACCCTGTCGATGCCGGCCTGGGCTGTTTCATGGACCCGGCAGCGCGCGCCGCGATGGCGCGCCGCGATGCGCGGGAGCAGGAACGCCCCCGCTACAGCAACTACTTCGACGACGTGCTCGCGGACGAATTGAAGGACGAGAACCTGCACTGCGTCATGCACCGGCCGCTGCCGGATGATCCGGCGCGGATCGCGGTCTTCTCCAGCGGTTGGGGCGACGGCGTCTACGCCTCGTACTGGGCCCTCGACGCGGCCGGGCAGCCACTCCGGCTCGTCACGGATTTCGGCGTGATCGAGAATGGCGAGGGACGCGATCCGCGGAAGGTCGCCGTCGCCGCGGCCCTGGCCGCGCTGACGCCGGAGCAGCGCCGCGACAGCGAGCGGGGCTACGAGGCGCTGAAGGCCGACGATCTCGCCACCTTCTCGGCGTTGCTCGACGCGGGCCGGATCGCGCCCGAAACGCCGATCGAAGCCGTCGAAGGCACCTTCACCTTCGAGGCGATTCGCCTCAACAAGCCGGAGGCGCTCGAACGCCTCATCCGGCACGGCGCAACGCTCCTGATGCCGCCGTACCTGCAGATCGGCGACGAGCGGAAGACCTATCCGGCTTACGCCCGCGACCTCAACGCACCCCGGTCGCCGCAACTCCTCGCCGTCATCGCGGCCTGGGAGCGCACCGGCTCAACCGACACGCCATCACGAGGACAGACCCAACCATGAGCTACGATCTCATCGTCATCGGTACCGGCCCCGGCGGCTATGTCTGCGCCATCCGCGCGGCCCAGCTCGGGCTGAAGACCGCGGTGGTCGAGAAGCGGGCGACCCACGGCGGCACCTGCCTCAATGTCGGCTGCATCCCCTCGAAGGCGCTGTTGCACGCATCGGAAGCCTTCGAGGAGGCCAACAAGCACTTTTCGGAGTTGGGCATCGACGTGGGCACGCCGAAGCTTGATCTCAAAAAAATGCAGAGCTTCAAGCAGGGCGGCGTCGACGGCAACACCAAGGGCGTCGAGTTCCTGCTCAAAAAGAACAAGGTCGACACCTATCACGGCCGCGGCCGCATCGCCGGGGCCGGCCGCGTCGAGGTGATCTCGGACGACGGCGGCAACCAGTTGCTGGAGACGAAGAACATCGTCATCGCCACCGGTTCCGACGTGACCCGGCTGCCGGGCGTCGAGATCGACGAGAAGACGGTGGTCTCCTCCACCGGTGCGCTCGAACTCGCCGAGGTGCCCAAGCGCCTCGTGGTGATCGGCGCGGGCGTGATCGGGCTCGAACTCGGCTCGGTCTGGCGCCGCCTCGGCGCCGAGGTCACCGTGATCGAGTATCTCGACCGCGTGCTGCCGGGCATGGATGGTGAGGTCGGCAAGCAGTTCCAGCGCATCCTGGCCAAGCAGGGCATGGTCTTCAAGCTCTCGACCAAGGTGACCGGTGTCGAACTGGGCAAGAAGGGCCGCGCCACCGTCACGGTCGAGCCGGCGCAGGGCGGCGAGCCGGAGACGATCGAGGCCGACGTGGTGCTCGTGGCCATCGGCCGCGTGCCCTACACGGAAGGGCTCGGGCTCGAGACGGTGGGCGTGGCGACCGACGACAAGGGCCGCATCGAGACCGACAACCACTACGCCACCAACGTCACCGGCATCTATGCCATCGGCGACGTGATCGCCGGGCCGATGCTCGCCCACAAGGCGGAGGACGAGGGCGTCGCGGTCGCCGAGATCCTGGCCGGCCAGTCGGGCCACGTGAATTACGGCGTGATCCCGAACGTGGTCTACACCTTCCCCGAGGTCGCCTCGGTCGGCAAGACCGAGGAGGAGCTGAAGAAGGACGGGATCGCCTACAACGTCGGCAAGTTCCCCTTCACCGCCAACGGCCGGGCCAAGGCCAACGGCACCACCGACGGCTTCGTGAAGATCCTCGCGGACGCGAAGACCGACCGGGTGCTCGGCGTGCACATCGTCGGGGCGGATGCCGGCAACCTCATCGCCGAGGTCGCGGTGGCGATGGAGTTCGCGGCCTCCGCCGAGGACATCGCCCGCACCTGCCACGCCCACCCGACGCTGACCGAGGCGATCAAGGAAGCCGCGCTCGCCGTCGACAAGCGCGCGATCCACGTCTGATCCCATCGCCGCCGGACCTGGGGCCGGTGGCCATGCCCGACCGGCCTTGAGCCCGCGGCAACTCAACGTGAGAGACGGCTCCACGTCTTCGTGCCGTTCACGAACCGTTCAAGCCGTCGTTTCATCGGGAACGACCTCCTGCTGCATCGAATTAACCCGCGCAATCCGACCCAGTGGGTCGTCCCCGCTGGAAAACTTCGATGCCCGCGTCACCCGAGAAGCCCAGGGCGCCTGGGCCGAATACGCCCGTCACCGGAAGCGGCGCCTCGGGCGTCGTCGATCAGCATCACGACATCTTCTTCGCGGCCGTCGAGACGACGCGCATGCCGATGATCGTCACAGATCCGCATCAGCCCGACAACCCGATCATCTTCGCCAACCGCGCCTTCGTCCGGATGACCGGCTATTCGGCCGACGAACTGATCGGATCGAACTGCCGCTTCCTCCAGGGCCCCGATACGGACCGCGACACCGTCTCGGAGGTGCGCGACGCCATCAGAGAGCATCGGGAGTTCGCCGCCGAGATCCTGAACTACCGCAAGGACGGCTCCTCGTTCTGGAACGCGCTGTTCGTCAGCCCGGTGTTCAACCGCTCGGGCGACCTCGTCTATTTCTTCGGCTCGCAGCTCGATGTGTCGCGCCGCCGCGACGCGGAGGAATCGCTGCACCAAGCCCAGAAGATGGAGAGCCTGGGGCAGCTCACCGGCGGCATCGCCCACGACTTCAACAACCTGCTCCAGGTCGTGTCGGGCCACAACGAGGTGATGCTGGCGCTGCTCGATCATCCCACCCTCGACGTGTCGCGGATGCGCCGGGCCGGTGAGGCGGTGCGGGCGGCGACCGACCGGGCCGCCAAGCTCACTCACCAGCTCCTCGCCTTCTCGCGCAAGCAGCGGCTGGAGGGGCGGCTCCTGAATCTCAACGGCCTCGTCGAGAGCATGGGTGAGATGGCCGGGCGGACGATCGGCGACGACGTCGTCCTGAAATCCGTCCTCGCGCCGGATCTCTGGGCCACCCGCATCGACCCGACCCAGGCCGAGGTCGCCCTGCTCAACGTGCTGATCAACGCCCGCGACGCGATGCCGGAGGGCGGCACGGTGACAGTGCGAACCGAGAACCTGCTGATCGAGGACGAGGATACCGCGCTCTACAAGACCGTGCCGCCGGGTGCCTACGTGGTGATCTCCGTCACCGATACCGGGACCGGCATGCCGTCCGAGATCCTGACCCGCGTCATGGAGCCGTTCTTCACCACGAAGGGCGAGGGCAAGGGCACGGGGCTCGGCCTCGCGATGGTCTACGGCTTTGCCAAGCAATCCGGCGGCTCGGTGAAGATCTATTCCGAGGTCGGGCACGGCACGACGGTGCGGCTCCTGTTCCCCGCCTCCGACCAGAAGGCCGAGGAGGCGCAGAAGCCGTCGATCCGCGCCGCCGACCGGCACGGCACCGAGACGGTGCTCGTCGTGGACGACCGGCCCGACGTGGCCGAGACCGCCGGCATCATCTTGGAGGATTTCGGCTACAAGGTCACCGTCGTCGATGGTCCCAAGGCGGCGCTCGAGATCCTCGACGGCGAGGGGCGCATCGACCTGCTGTTCACGGACCTGATCATGCCCGGGGGCATCAATGGCGTGATGCTGGCCCGCGCCGCGCGGGAACGGCAGCCCAAGATCAAGGTGCTGCTCACCACCGGCTACGCCGAAGCCTCGATGGAGCGCACGGACGCGGGCGGCACCGAGTTCGAGATCATCAACAAGCCCTACAAGCGCATGGAGCTGGCCCGCCGGGTGCGGCGCGTGATCGATGGGCCGACGGGGGTGGGGTAGGGGCGCGCGCCTCGACCACTCGGTTTGCCCGCTGCGCGGGAGGCGGGTAGAGGCGACGGATGGCTGAGACCGCGACCCGCGCCGGAGCGCGCCCCTTTCGAAGCCGCCCATCCTGTCGGGTCGCGTGGGGGATGCTGACGGGTCTCACGACGCTCGTGGCGCTTCCGTTGCCGGCTCTCGGCGCAGGCCAGGGCCCGGCCACGTTTCCGCTGGCCTGCGCCTATTTCCGACGGGATCTCGACTCGTACGAGCATTGCGCCCGGCAGGACGACGGGATGGTCCGGGTCGCCCCGGCGCATGTCACGCGGATGCATTTCGAGCGCGGCCTCGCCGAGTTGCGCGTATCGGGGATCGGCTGTCTCTGGGTGCGCCGCGACGGGCTGGCGCTGCCGGTGTTCATGCTCGACAACGGGCCGGACCCGTTCGAGCAAGGCCTCGTGCGCAGTTGGCGCGACGGCAAGGTCGCCTTCTACGACCGCCGCCTGCGGCTCGTCCTCGCCACACCCTATGACTGGGCCTTCCCGTTCAACGCACACGGCGAGGCGCTGGTCTGCGAGGGCTGCCGCTCGGACGGAAGGCAACCCGCTTCGATGGTCGGCGGGCGCTGGGGCCTGATCGACCGGACGGGACGCCTCGTCATGCCGCTGGCCGAAACGGACGCCGCCGACCGACGCTATTTCGACCGGCGCTGATCCGTGCCCTCCGCGGCCTCGACCTCGTAGCCGAACTCGGCGGCCGCGTGCTCCAGCCAGCGCCAGAAGCTGCCGGCGAAGCTGCGGGCGACCGTGAGGTCGTAGGTCGGGCCGGCATCGCGCTGCCAGAGCTGCACGCCGAGATGGGCGATGCTCGTCACCGCCGCCCGGCCCGGCCCGAAGGCGCGGGGATGCAGATCAATCGCAACGCCCTTGGCGAGCATGGTGCGGGCCTGCGGCCCGGAGATCCGCACCAGGGCGCGGCTGTCGCTCTGGTCGGTGACGGAGGCGACACCGCGCAGGGCTTCGGGCCAATCCCTCAGATCGCGCGGTGACGGCGCCACCGCGAGCCACTGGCCGGGTGCGGACCAGATCAAACCCGTCTCACCCTCGAAGATTGCGGTGCCGGCCTCCGGCAGGGACGGACCGAACCGATCCGCGAGAGCGGTTTGTAAGTCGGCGTCCTTTCCCTCGGCCGCGATGAGCGTGGCGAGGCCGAGCCCTTCGCGCAGGCTCAGGCGGATGCCCGCCGGCCCCGCGGCCGCACCGTGGCGCCCGATCCGCGCAGCCCCGACCCAGGCGCCCCGCGGCTGCCACAGGCTCGTCATCGCCTCAGACACGCAGCTTCTCCTCCTTGGGGTCCACGAAGACGGCCGAGCAGATCTCGACCTCGATCTCGGCGCCGCGCACCGGATCGTAGGCGCGCACCCGCTCGCCGTGGCGCTCGGGTCCCCGCCGGATCAGGCCGATGCCGATCCAGGATTTCAGGCTCGGCGAGTAGGCGACCGAGGTCATCACGCCCTCGTCGGCCTCCAGGCTCGGCTCCGCGTCGAGGCCGAGGAAATGCGCCCCCGCCCGCAGCCGCGCGCTCGGATCGACGGGCCGGAAGCCGGCCAGGACCGGCCGGTCCGGATCGGTGAGCGCCGGGCGCTCCTTCATCAGTCGGCCGATATAGTCCTTCTTCTTGGCGAGCATCCCGCCGAGCCCGAGGTCGCGGGCGGTGGTCTGGCCGTTGATCTCGGCGCCGGCCGCATGGCCCTTCTCGATGCGCATCACCGAGAGCGCCTCGGAGCCGTAGGCGGTGATGCCGTAGGGCAGGCCCGCCTGCATCACCGCCCGCCACGCGGCGTCACCGTAGGATGCCGGCACCGCGAGTTCGTAGGCGAGTTCGCCCGAGAACGAGATGCGGAACAGCCGCGCCGGGATGCCGCCGCCGACGGTGATGTCGGCGCAGGCGAGAAACGGGAAGGCCTCGTTCGAGAGATCGAAGCCGGGATCGACGATCCGGCGCAGGGTGTCGCGGGCGCGCGGGCCGGCGACCGCGTATTGCGCCCATTGCTCGCTGACCGAGGCGAGCTGCACGTCCAGTTCCGGCCATAACCATTGCCGGCAAAATTCGAGATGCTGCATCACCCGCGCGGCGTTCGCCGTCGAGGCGGTCATGACGTAGTGGGTCTCGCCCATCCGCGCGATCGTGCCGTCGTCCAGGATGAAGCCGTCCTCGCGCAGCAGCACGGCGTAGCGGGCCTTGCCGACGGGAAGCGTCGCGAAGGGGTTGGCGCAGACCCGCTCGATGAAGGCCAGCGCGTCGCGGCCCTGAATGTCGATCTTGCCGAGCGTGGTGACGTCGCAGATCCCGACGCGCGCGCGCACGGTCTCGACCTCGCGCACCACCGTGTCGAGCCAATCGGTCTCGCCGGCGCGCGGGAAATAGGCCGGGCGCAGCCACAAACCGGTCTCGACGAAGACGCACCCGTTCTCCTCGGCCCAGGCATGGGAGGGGACATGGCGGGTGGCGCGAAAATCCTTGCCGCGGTGATGGCCGGCAAACGCCCCGATGGCCACCGGGGTGAAGGGCGGGCGGAAGACTGTGGTGCCGACGCTCGGAATGTCCTTGCCGGTCAGCTCGGCCATGATCGAGAGGCCGGCGAGGTTCGAGGTCTTGCCCTGATCGGTCGCCATGCCGAGCGTGGTGTAGCGCTTCAACAGCTCGACCGCGCGGAAACCCTCGCGGTGGGCGAGTTCGACGTCGGAGGCCGCCACGTCGTTCTGGAAATCGACGAAGGCTTTTCCGCGGGGCTTGGGAGCGCGCCAGAGCGGGGTGTGGTCCACGCTCTCCGGGTCGGTCGGCGGAGCGGCCTCGGGCGTCGCGGTGAAGCCGCAATCGCTCGCGGCCTCGGCGCCGGCCCGGGCGCCGGTCTCCAGGCATTCGGCCAGGGTGAAGCGCCCGGCGGCGGCGCCGGCCGCCTGCATGCCGGAGGGGAGGGCGCCCGGCACGAAGGCGTGGATCGCCTCGTTCCAGACCGGCCGGCGCGACAGGTGCGAATCGAGATGGACGACCGGGTTCCAGCCATTGGCCATGGCGAGGCCGTCGCACGCAATCGTCTCGATGCTGTTGTCGCCGTCCACGACCTGGATCGCGCTCAAGCCCAGATGGCCCTTGGTGCCGGCGACGTACCCGCCGGCCACCACCCGCGCCCCGGCGGCTTCCGCCATCCGGCGCAAGGCGGGGGGAATGGAGGGGCGGGTGTCGATCACCGCCGCGAGCCCGCCGCCCGCTGCCAGCACGTCGGCGGCGGTGCGCCAGCCGTCGTCGCTCGACGTGAACACGGCCAAGCGATGCCCCGGCAGCACGCCGTAACGGTTGAGATAGGTCCGCACCGCGCCGGCCAGCATCACGCCGGGGCGATCGTTGCCGCCGAAGACGTGCGGGCGCTCGATCGCGCCGGCCGCGAGCACCGCCCGCCGTGCCACGATCCGCCACAGCCGCTGGCGCGGGGCGTGGGGCGCCGGCACCGCGAGATGATCGGAGACGCGCTCGACCGCGCCGTAGGCGCCGTGATCGTAGACGCCGAACAGCGTGGTGCGCGTCAGGATGCGCACCTCGGGCAGGCTCTCCAGCTCGGCCACCGCGCGGGCGGCCCATTCGGCCCCGCTCGCGCCGCCGATCTCGCGCCGCTCCGCCAAGAGGCGCCCGCCGCTGGCGAAATCCTCGTCGACGAGGATCACCCGCGCGCCGGAGCGGCCGGCGGCGAGCGCCGACGACAGGCCGGCCGGGCCGCCGCCGATCACGAGCACGTCGCAATGGGCGTGGGCATGCTCGTAGGTATCGGGATCGGGCGCGTCGGCGGCCCGCCCGAGGCCGGCCGCGCGCCGGATCATCGGCTCGTACAGCCGCTCCCACAGGGAAGCCGGCCACATGAAGGTCTTGTAGTAGAAGCCCGCCGCGAAGACCGGTGAGAGCAGCGCGTTGACCGAGAGCGCATCGACGGCCAGCGAGGGCCAGCGGTTCTGGCTCGTCGCCTCCAATCCCTCGTAGAGCTCGGCCATGGTGGCGCGGGTGTTGGGCTCGCGCCGTGCCCCGGAGCGCAGCTCCACCAGCGCGTTCGGCTCCTCCGATCCGGCCGAGAGGATGCCGCGCGGCCGGTGATACTTGAAGGAGCGGCCAACGAGGCGGACGCCGTTGGCGAGCAGGGCCGAGGCCAGCGTGTCGCCGTGGCAGCCGGTGAGGCGCCGTCCGTCGAAGGTGAAGTCGCGGGGCCGGTTCCGGTCGATCAGGCCGCCGGCGGCGGTGCGGAACGGCTGGTCGGCGGAGTTTGCGGAAGCCGGGGCCTCCGCGCGCTGAAGGGCGAGCGTGGTCATGCGGCCTCTCCCGAGCGGCGTGCCCGCGCGACGTCGCGCGCCGGCTCGACCGCCTCGATGGCATGGGTACGGGTGTCGCGGGTCACGACCAGCCAGGAGCGGCATCCGGCGGCGTGGTACCAGAGTTCGCGGATCGTCCCGGCGGGGTTCTCGCGCAGATAGACGTAGTCGTGCATGGCTTGCCCCGAGGCGTCGAGCCCATCGGGACGCTGAGGCGCGGCGTCGCCGAGGTAGCTGAACTCCCCGTTGTCGCGCTCGCCGCAATGGGGGCATCGGATGCGCATGGCGTGTCGTCCTGCTTCGTTCCGTTCGGACCGATCCCACCCTCGCCCTCATCCTGAGGTGCCGCCAAGCGGCTTTGAGGGAGGGTTCCAGGGATCGCGGTGTATTCTGGAGGCCTCCTTCGAGGCCTCCGCTGCGCTCCGGCACCTCAGGATGAGGGCAGTGGAGGGGAGGGTGTGGTCAGCGCCTCAATGCAGGTTGGGCTGGGCGCCCATGCCCTTCTCGTCGATGAGATGGCCGGTGGCGAAGCGGTCGAGGCGGTAGGCGCTCGCATCCGCGTGGGGTTCGTCGCGGGCGATCAGGTGGGCGAAGCAGAAGCCCGCGGCCGGCGTCGCCTTGAAGCCGCCGTAGCACCAGCCGGCGTTGAGATAGAGGCCGCCGATGTCGGTGCGGTCGATGATGGGCGAGCCGTCCATCGACATGTCCATGATGCCGCCCCAGTGGCGCAGCAGCCGCAGGCGGCCGAGCCCCGGCCAGAGGGCCATGCCGCCCTCCATCACGTCCTCGATGGTGTGGAGGTTGCCGCGGCTCGCATAGGAATTGTAGCCGTCGATGTCGCCGCCGAAGACGAGGCCGCCCTTGTCCGACTGGCTGACGTAGAAATGGCCGGCGCCGAAGGTCATGACGCCGTCGATCAGGGGCTTCACACCCTCGCTGACGAAGGCCTGCAGCACGTGGCTCTCGATCGGCAGGCGCATATCGACCATGCCGGCCAGCAGCGAGGAGGAGCCGGCCACCGACAGCGCGACCTTCCCCGCGCGGATGAAGCCGCGGCTGGTCTCGACGCCGGTGACCCGGCCGTTCTCGCGGCGGATGCCGGTGACGGCGCAGTTCTGGACGATGTCGACGCCGCGGTCGCTGGCGGCGCGGGCGTAGCCCCAGGCCACCGCGTCATGGCGTACCGTGCCGCCGCGGCGCTGGAGCAGGCCGCCCTTCACGGGAAAGCGCGCGTTGTCGAAATCGATGAACGGGACCAGCCGCTGCACGCCGTCGCGGTCGAGCAGTTCCGCATCGATGCCGGCGAGCCGCATGGCGTTGCCGCGGCGGGCATAGGCGTCGCGCTGCGCGTCCGAGTGGTACAGGTTCAGCACGCCGCGCTGGCTGACCATGGCGTTGTAGTTGATGTCCTGCTCCAGCCCCTCCCAGAGCTTCATCGAACGCTCGTAGAACGGGATGTTGCCGGGCAGGCCGTAATTCGAGCGCACGATGGTGGTGTTGCGCCCGACATTGCCGGAGCCGATGTGGCTCTTCTCCAGCACGGCGACGTTGGTGAGGCCGTGCTCCTTGGCGAGGTAGTAGGCGGTGGCGAGCCCGTGCCCGCCGCCGCCGACGATCACCACGTCGTAGGCGTCCTGCGGGGCGGCGTCGCGCCATTGCGGCGTCCAGTCCCGCTGGCCGCGCAGGGCCTGCCCCAGGACACTGAACAGGGAGTAGCGCATGGGGTAAGCCGCCCTTGCCCGAGATGTCTGTGTCGTTCCAGAGGTAGCCGCGATCGCCCACGGCAGGCTTGCATTTCGCGACACGTTTCCGGCAAATCGCGCGGAAATGCGCGGCCCGTCCTTCCCCTGATCCGAGCGCCGGCCGTGTCGCCGAACCCGCGCGTCATCCGCGTCGACCATCCCGGAGGGACCGATCGGATATGTCGGACGACTCCCCCGAACCGGTCCACCACGCCCGGCCCCGGCGAAAGCCCGCGCGGGCCGAAGATCCCGCTCCGCGAACGGTCGGCTTCGTGCTGGTGCCGGACTTTCCGTTGATGGCCTACACCGCGGCGGTCGAACCCCTGCGCGCCGCCAACACCCTGTCGGGCTGCGAGCTCTATCGCTGGTGGCACGCCGCGCCGGGCGGCGGCGTGGTGCAGGCTTCGAACGGGCTCGGCATCCTCACCGACGTCGCCGTCGGCGGGCGTGCCGGCGCCGACCGCGTCTTCGTCTGCGCCGGCGGAAACCCGGCCGAGTTCGACGATCCCTCCCTGTTCGCGTGGCTGCGCGGGCTCGCCCGCCACGGGGCGACGCTCGGCGGCATCTCCGGCGGGCCGTATCTTCTCGCCCGCGCGGGCCTGCTCGCCGGGCGCCGTTGCACGCTGCACTGGGAGCACGTCCCGGCCTTCGAGGAGCGCTACCCCGAAATCGAGGTGGTCCGCTCGCTCTTCGAGATCCAGGGTGACCGCATCACCTGTTCGGGCGGCATCGCCGCGCTCGACCTGATGCTCGACTTGATCGGCCGTGACCACGGCGCCGGCCTCGCCGCGGGGGTCAGCGACTGGTTCCTGCACAACCAGATCCGCGAGGGCCTGAGCCCGCAGCGGATGGACCTGCGCCAGCGCTTCGGCGTGCGCGACCCGCGGCTGCTGCGGGTGCTCGCGGCGATGGAGGCGAACCTCGAAGCCCCGCTCCCCCGCGAAAACCTGGCGGAACTGGCCCGCGTGTCCGTACGGCAGTTGGAGCGGCTGTTTCGCGACAGCCTCGGGCGTGGTCTCCACCGCCATTACCTGGGTTTGCGCCTCGACCGGGCGCACCAACTCGGCCGCGAGAGCGCGCTGAGCCGCGCCGAGATCGCTGCCGCCACCGGCTTTACCAATGCCGACGAACTCGGGCGCGCCGAAAGACGGCGGCAACGGCAGGGCGCGGAGCGTTGAGGCCGTCGCCGCGGGCATCATCGAAGCGGTGATGGGGTGGGTGTCATGTGGCCACCCCCCTCGGCGATCATGCGATCTGTTTCATGGGAGGAAATTTTCGTGCTTGTTAGTTGACGCATCCGTCGGAGCGTGCGATCCCTCTCGACAGTGATCGAACGGACGGGGCGACGCCGATGTGCGGTATTGTCGGACTATTCCTCAAGAATCCCAAGCTTGAACCGCAGCTCGGCGCAATGCTCTCCAAGATGCTGGAGACGATGACGGATCGCGGCCCCGACAGCGCGGGCTTCGCGGTCTACGGCTCGGACGGCGCCTCGAATGCCGGCAGCGTGAAGCTGACACTGCGCGGCCCCGGCCCGGAGGCGCTGCGCGGCGCGGTCGCGAAGATGGAAGCGGCGCTGGCCCTCTCGGCGCAGGCGACCGAGCGCGACACCCACACCGTCCTCGCTGTGCCGGCCGAGCGCGAGCAAGAGATTCGCGCTTGGCTCAAGGACAACACCCCCGGCATCGACGTGGTGAGCGCGGGCCGGCGCATGGAGATCTACAAGGAAGTCGGGCTGCCGGCTTCCGTGGCCGAGCGCTTCGCCCTGGAGGGCATGTCCGGCACCCATGGCATCGGCCATACCCGCATGGCCACCGAGAGCGCGGTGACGACCAACGGTGCCCACCCGTTCTCGACGGGCACCGACGAATGCCTCGTCCATAACGGCTCGCTGTCGAACCACAACGACCTGCGCCGCCGGCTCCGGCACGAGGGCCTGAGCTTCGCCACGCAGAACGACACCGAGGTCGCCGCCGGCTACCTCAGCTGGCGCATGCGCGAGGGCGCCTCGCTGAAGCAGGCGCTCGAATCGAGCCTGACCGATCTCGACGGCTTCTTCACCTTCGTGGTCGGCACCGAGACGGGCTTCGCCGTGGTGCGCGACCCCATCGCCTGCAAGCCCGCCGTGATGGCCGAGACCGACGACTACGTCGCCTTCGGCTCCGAGTACCGGGCGCTGGTCGGCCTGCCCGGCATCGACACCGCCCGGGTGTTCGAGCCCGAGCCGGCCAAGGTCTACGCGTGGGAGCGCACCAGCGCCGAGCACGCCTCCGGGGAGCGTCAGTGATGCCGAGCTTCGACCTGCGATCCGCGCCCCTGCGCGAACTGAACCGGGCCCTGCACGCCCTGCGGCCCGACACCAACGAGACCCACTGGACCGTCACCGGCCCGGACGGGCGCCACGCCATCGCCGCCGGGCTCGACGCGCCGGTCTCCGTCGAGATCGAGGGCAATGTCGGCTATTACTGCGCCGGCATGAACAAGCTCGCCACCGTTCTCGTCAACGGCAATGCGGGCGTGGGGGTGGCCGAGAACATGATCTCCGGCCTCGTCCACGTGCGCGGCGATGCCAGCCAATCGGCCGGCGCCACGGCCCATGGCGGCATGCTCATCATCGACGGCAATGCCGGCGCCCGCTGCGGCATCTCGATGAAGGGCGTCGACATCGTCGTGAAGGGCTCGATCGGCCACATGTCGGCCTTCATGGCCCAGGCCGGCACCCTCACCGTGCTCGGCGATGCCGGCGAGGCGCTCGGCGACTCGCTCTACGAGGCCAAGCTCTACGTACGCGGCTCGGTCAAAAGCCTCGGCGCCGACTGCGTCGAGAAGGAGATGCGCGACGAGCACCTGCAGGAACTCGCCGACAAGCTCGCCGCCGCCGGCCTCGCCGGCGAGGTGAGCCCGAGCGAATTCCGCCGCTACGGCTCGGCCCGCACCCTCTACCACTTCCACGTCGACAACGCCGGAGCCTACTGATGGCCGAGCATCGCAAGGACACGCCGCGCACCAAGCCGCGCCTGTCGGCGACCTTCACCCCCGACGTGATGTCCGAGATCCGCCGCGCGGCGGCCACCGGCATCTACGACATCCGCGGCGCCGGCGCGAAGCGCGCGTTGCCCCATTTCGACGATCTGCTGTTCCTCGGCGCCTCGATCAGCCGCTACCCGCTGGAGGGCTACCGCGAGCGCTGCGGCACCGAGGTGGTGCTGGGCTCGCGCTTCGCGAGCAAGCCGATCCACCTGAAGACCCCGGTCACCATCGCCGGCATGAGCTTCGGTTCGCTTTCGGCCAACGCCAAGGAGGCGCTCGGACGCGGCGCGACGCTGGCCGGCACCTCCACCACCACCGGCGACGGCGGCATGACGCCGGAGGAGCGCGGCCACTCCAAGACCCTGGTCTACCAGTACCTGCCCTCCCGCTACGGTATGAACCCGGACGACCTGCGCAAGGCCGACGCCATCGAGGTGGTGATCGGCCAGGGCGCCAAGCCCGGCGGCGGCGGCATGCTGCTCGGCCAGAAGATCACCGAGCGCGTCGCCGGCATGCGCTGCCTGCCGCCGGGCGTCGATCAGCGCTCCGCCTGCCGCCACCCGGACTGGACCGGGCCGGACGACCTCGCGATCAAGATCGAGGAGTTGCGCGAGATCACCGACTGGGAGAAGCCGATCTACGTCAAGGTCGGCGCCTCGCGCCCCTATTACGACACCGCGCTCGCGGCCAAGTCCGGCGCCGACGTGGTGGTGCTCGACGGCATGCAGGGCGGCACCGCCGCGACGCAGGACGTGTTCATCGAGCATGTCGGCATCCCGACGCTCGCCGCGATCCGCCCCGCCGTGCAGGCGCTTCAGGATCTGGGGCTTCACCGCAAGGTGCAACTCGTGGTCTCCGGCGGCATCCGCTCCGGCGCGGACGTGGCCAAGGTGCTGGCGCTCGGCGCCGACGCGGTTGCCATCGGCACCGCTGCCCTGATCGCGCTCGGCGACAACGATCCCCGCTGGCAGGCGGAGTACGAGGCGCTCGGCACCACGGCCGGCGCCTACGACGACTGGCATGAGGGCCGCGACCCGGCCGGCATCACCACGCAGGACCCGGAGCTCGCCAAGCGCCTCGACCCGGAACTCGCCGGCCGCCGGCTCGCCAACTACCTCGCGGTGATGACCCTGGAGGCCCAGACCATCGCGCGGGCCTGCGGCAAGAGCCACCTGCACAACCTCGAACCCGAGGATCTCGTGGCGCTGACCATCGAGGCCGCGGCGATGGCCCAGGTGCCGCTCGCCGGCACCGGCTGGATCCCCGGCAAGACCGGCATGTGAGATGCCTGGGCCGCTCCGGAAGCATCGAGGGCGGCCCTTTTTATTTTTGTGGTGATGGGGCCGAACCGCCGAAGCCGGGAGGATGCTTGCAATGACGCATGATCTCGAAACCGCCGCCCGCGAGCGCGGCATCAAGTATTTCCTCGTCTCCTATACCGACCTGTTCGGCACGCAGCGCGCCAAGCTGGTGCCGGCGGCCGCCATCGGCAGCACCTGCCGCAACGGCGCGGGGTTCGCCGGCTTCGCCACATGGCTCGACATGAGCCCCGCCGACGCGGACCTGTTGGCGATGCCCGACCCGGAAGGGCTGATCCAGCTGCCCTGGAAGCCGGAAGTCGGCTGGCTGCCCGCCGACCTCGTGATGAACGGCAAGCCGGTCGAGCAGGGGCCGCGCAACATCCTCAAGCGGCTCATCAAGGAGGCCGCCCAAGAGGGGCTGCAGATGAAGAGCGGCGTCGAGTGCGAGTTCTTCCTGATCACCCCCTGCGGCTCGGAGCCGGCCGACACCGCCGATAAGCAGACCAAGCCCTGCTACGACCAGTCGGCGCTGATGCGCCGCTACGAGGTGATCACCGAGATCTGCGACGCGATGCTGGCGCTGGGCTGGAAGCCCTACCAGAACGACCATGAGGACGCGAACGGCCAGTTCGAGATGAACTGGGACTACGACGACGCGCTGGTCACCGCCGACCGGCACGCCTTCTTCAAGTACATGACCCGCTCGATCGCCGAGAAGCACGGCCTTCGCGCGACCTTCATGCCCAAGCCCTTCATGGACCTGACGGGCTCGGGCTGCCACGCCCACGTCTCGCTCTGGCGCGACGGCCAGAACGTCTTTTCCGATCGCTCCGACGAGATCGGCCTGTCGCGCGAGGGCTACCACTTCATCGGCGGCCTGATCCACTCGGCGGATGCGCTGGCCGCGCTCACCAACCCGTGCGTGAACTCCTACAAGCGCATCAACGCGCCGCGCACCACCTCGGGCGCGACCTGGGCGCCCAACACCGTGACCTATACGGGCAACAACCGCACCCACATGATCCGCATCCCCGACGGCGGGCGCTTCGAGTTCCGTCTCGCGGATGGGGCGGCCAACCCCTACCTGCTCCAGGCGGGCCTCCTCGCCGCCGGCCTCGACGGGCTTCGCCACGGGCGCGATCCGGGCCAGCGCCTCGACATCAACATGTACACCGACGGGCATACGGTGGAGGGCGTCAAGCGCCTGCCGCTCAACCTGCTCGATGCGCTGCGCGCCCTCGAAGCGAGCCCCGTCCTCAACGAGGCGCTCGGCGCCTTCGTGCCGAGCTACCTCAAGCTCAAGCGCCAGGAATGGGACGATTACTGCCGCCACCTCACCCAGTGGGAGCGCGACACGACCCTCGACTGCTGAGCGATCCTCCGGCTCCGGCCGATCCCTTCGGTCCGATGCCGGTCTCGCGCGGCGCCGGGCGGACGCGATGAGGCCGAACGCGTCCAGGGGACAGGGCGGCGTGAGGTCGGTTGCCCGATCCCGCCCCGTCGGACTATCGATCGCCCAGCCGCCGTCGCCCCGACGGAGCAACAGGGAGACCCGATGGCCGATGACGTGGCTCGGACGCTTCCTTCTGGCCGCCTTCGCCCTGGTCGTGGCCATCCCGGCCGGCGCCCTGACACTCGGCGCCGGGGTGCTTCTCGATCCGGGCTTCCGTGAGGCGTTGGGCGAACTCGGCCTCGTCGGCCTCTTCGCCGGCCTGTCGGATCTCGCGCAAGGCGTTCCGCCGGACATGGCGGTGATGGCCGTGATCCTCTTCGCCCAGGCGCTCAGCCTCCTGCTGATCCTGCCGCCGACGCTGGCCGCGCTCGTCGGCGAGACGCTCGGGCTGCGCTCCCCGTTCTGGTACGGCGGCGCGGCTGGCGGCCTCACGGCGCTTCTGCCCTGGCTCGCCCGTGGCGGCCCGCCACCGGTCGCCGGATCGGTGGCGTCAGCCGCGGAAGCGCGGCTGGCCGCGATCCTCCTCGTGACGGGCGCCGTCTCGGGTCTGGTCTACTGGCTGATCGCCGGCCGTAGCGTCGGCGACCGGACACAGCGGCGCGGCGCCGACGCATTTTAGGGGTGGACAGGCGTCCGCCATCGCTTATGAAAATGGGGTGCTTCCGAAGCCTCGCGCTCGGAATCACCCTCCGGCTCAAGGGCGCATCGTCGCTCTGCGAGCGGCCGGATGCGGGCGTAGTTCAGTGGTAGAACGTCAGCTTCCCAAGCTGAATGTCGTCGGTTCGATCCCGATCGCCCGCTCCAAAAAATCCTCAAGCCCAGGCATACGCTTACGAGGACCGCGCACACGTACGCCCGTTGATCGGCTGTCTTCCGTACAACGAAGGGTACAACCCACCGGGGACGATGTGTCGCACTGCGGATCCGGGAGCGGGCCGACGGTTGCGCAAGGTACGATGCAACGGCCTACGCGGCAGGCGATACCTTCGTCGGGACGTGTTCTGCGTCGAAATGCTCTCCCAGGTTCAAGGCGCTCGAAGCGAGACGTGGGGCGACATCCATTCCTCCTAGCTCTGCGTCCCAGTCGTCTCGAGGCTGTCGAGGTACATCAGTTAAATCCACTGTCGCGATCCGGTTGCGGCACGCTAGCGGAGCTCTCCGGTGGTCGGCTTGGACCCGCAAGGCCGTTCCTTCCGACCGAGCGGCAGGAGGAGCGTTCGGGTCGCCGACGGGCCGTCGGGTCAAGCCGAAACAGCAACCCGCGATGCCCGAAGGTCGTGTTCGAGCATGGATCCGCGGACGCAGGCGCTGGATGCCGTCGCCCGCGTACCGAATGCGGGGGCTGGAGACCGACGCGGCCGACGCTTGGGTGTCGCGCCGGTCGTGGCTGAGGCAGTGGAGGCTGCACGCCTCAGGCCGGCCCGGCGGGCCTTGCCGGAGCACCTGCCGCGCGAGAGCGTGGTCCATCCCGGTCCCTGCAGCTGCCCGGCCTGCGGCGGGGGCTTACGCCGGATCGGCGAGGACGTGACCGAGAGTCTCGACTACGTGCCAGGCCGGTTCAAGGTCGTGTGTCATGTGCGCGAGGCCTTCGCCTGCCGCGCCTGCGAGCAGGTGGTGCAGGCGCCCGCGCCCCACCACGCCGTTCCCCACGGACGGGCTGGTCCCGGACTGCTCGCCCACATCGCGGTGGCGAAGTTCGACGGCCACCTGCCGCTCTACCGCCAGGCCGAGATCTACGCCCGTGACGGCGTGGACCTGGCCACCTCGACGCTCTCGGGCTGACTCGGTACCACCGCATCCGCCCTGAGGCCGCTGGTCGACCTGCTACGCCGGGAGGTGATCGCCGGCTCGGCCGTGCTGCACGGCGATGACATCATGCGCTTGGCCTTCCGTGATCTTCAGCGCCACGGGACGCCCTTCGGCATCCACCAGCGCGTGGATCTTGCTTGTCAGGCCGCCGCGCGAGCGACCCATGCCACCGGATCCGCCCTCTCTTTTGGGCGCAGGCGGCATGCTGATGCACCCGCACGCTCATGGCGTCGATCATCTGCAGGTCGCCGTCGTAAGCCTTTGACGCCGCGTCCAGAAGCCGATCCCAGATGCCACGCTTGCGCCAGCGCCGGAAGCGCTTGCCGCAGGTCGTATGCGGGCCATAGCGCGCCGGGATATCGGCTCAGGGTGCACCCGTGCGCAGCTGCCAGAAGATCCCGTTCAGAACCCGCCGGTCGTCCAAGCGCTCCTTGCCACGCACGTCCGTCGGCAACAGCGGATCGATCACCGCCCACTCAGCATCCGTCAGGTCAAACCGCGCCATCCTGGCCCCTCCTGCTCAGCAGGCTAACGATGCTGCGGCTCAACCGTGCCAGCCATTATGGGTTCGCGACCTAGGTGTTGATACCTAACGGCGATCGAAGAAAAGACGCAAAGGGCCGCTTCGCCTTTCTCATTTCGGAAATTCAAGCATGGGGGTGATTGAACTGCACAACTTTAGCGACTTTGCCGAATGCCCCCTATGTTCATAAGTCAAGGCGACGATCGGAAATACACTTTAGATACAGTGAGTTAGCTGCCCTTTGCGGGCAAGTCGTCTGAATGAGCCTTGCGGGTGACGAATCTAGCTACGCCTCTGATCCGAAATTCCCTGTCTCAGAATGACGGTCCTCGACGGCCGGATAGACAATCACGATAATAGGAAAATAAACAAATTCTATTGTCCTGTACATGCTCTTCATCGATCCTCGACGGAAACGATCGTTTATGAGGACGATGGAGGCGCGCTTTCGCGATCCGAGCCTGCTCCGTGAACGGCATTCCAACAGCCACTGTCTCTCGTCCGATCGAGCACTCGTCGGTTGCGGTAATGCTTCGGATCTACACGCCTTCGGTACACGAGATGGATCAATGGCAAGGCGATTTTGACCGGGTTGAGCGGGCTCGTCTCAAGCGACATCATCAACATTTCGGCGGCAACAGCGCTACAAATGCGCAAGTCATTGATATCTTGAGGGACAAACTAGCATTACAGCTGCATCCTCCTTCTGAAATGCTCCTGTCGCGCGCAAGTTGCGATAGCGACTTGGCCTTAGAGCTACGCCCGAGCGTGTTGGGACGGGTCGGGCTCTGAGACGTTGAGGGGTGAAGGAGGATGCCGATGCCTTCACCGGTGTCCGTCGATCTCCGCTCGCGCCCAGGCCGTCGGGGGGCGATCACGTCTCGCACCGGATCGAGGCGCAGGCCGACCTGATCCTGACGACCTACGAGGCGCGGCCCGCGATCTTCCGGCACGAGTTGCGTGACGCCTTGGTCAAGCACGGCGTGCAGACCAGCACGAGCAGCCTATCCCGCTTCTTCGCCCGGCGTGGCATCACCCGTAAAACGTATGGCCCGCCCCGTCCGCAAGTGGCTCGGATCCGCTGGTCTGTGCAGTCTGCATAAACGTATCCGGCCTTCCGGCAGCGCCGTTGGCCAAGATGGAGATCCGCGCGTCCTGGGCCTCATAAAGGGGTCGGCGTCGAGCGCCATTTTTGCGGAGAGGTTTCCAGAACACCGGTCGACTGTCAGGCCATCTTCCTCTCACCGCCCGCAGACATCGTAAGGCCGGCGCGTCCGCGCCGGCCGAACTCGGATCAGGCGGCCACGGCCGCCGGCTCGTAGACCCGCCCGTGGCGCAGCAGCGCCCAGACGATGCGCGCCATCTTGGCCGCCAGGGCGACCACCGCCGTGTTGACGTGCGACCGCGCCAGCAGCCCGCGCAGCCACTGCCCGAGATGGGTGTCCCTCTGGCGCAGCGAGGGCAGCGCGGCGCGGGCACCCTGGACCAGCGTCTTGCGCAGGTACTTGCTGCCGCGCTTGGTGATGCCGACGAGCCGAGGCTTCCCGCCGGTCGTCACCTGCCGCGGTACGAGACCAAGCCAAGCCGCTAGATCGCGCCCGCGGGCGAAGCTGGCCACGTCGCCGATGGCCGCCACCAGCGCGGTCGCGTTAAGTGCGCCGATGCCCGGGATCGTGGTCAGCCGACGAGCGTCCTCGTTGATGCGGGCCTGCTCAGCGAACTCGGCGTCGAGCGCGGCGATGCGCTGGTCGAGCTCCTGCCAGCGTTCGCGCACCTCGGCCATGAGGGTGCGCACGCGCGGTGTGAGCGACGCGCCCGCGTCCGTGTCCAGCAACGCGGCCAGGCAAGCAGTGAGCTTGGCGCGCCCCTGCGCCACGATGTGGCCACGCTCCAGCAGGACGGAACGGATCTGGTTGGTCAGCGCCGTGCGCTCGCCCACGAGCTGGTCGCGGACCCGGTGCAGGGTCTGCACGTCGAGCTGCGCCTCGGACTTGAGTGCCACGAAGCGCATCGTCGGGCGTGTGGCCGCCTCGGCGATGGCCTCGGCGTCGCGGTCGTCGTTCTTCTGCGCCTTGACGTAGGGGCGCACGTACTCCGGCGACATCAGCCGGACGGTGTTGCCCTGCTCGGCCAGGGCGCGGCCCATGTGGTGGGCGCCGCAGCAGGCCTCCATCGCAACGACACACCCCGGCAGCTTCGCGCCGAAGGCGATCACCCCCTCGCGCCGCATGCGTCGGCGCAGCACGACCCGCCCCGCCGCGTCCAGCCCGACGAGGCTGCAGCTGTTCTTGCCCAGGTCGATCCCAAGAACCGCAATCGTCATCGTCCCGCTCCCTTCCTCATCTCGGCTACCCTGCAAGCCTAGCAGCGCAGTCCGGTGAGGGGCGGGCCATCCATAAAGGGGCGATCCACGCCGCCGAGCAGGTGCGCGAGGATATAAGGGCCGCTCGCGAGGCGTGGTTCGAGAACCAGGATGCCCTCGATCCCGACAGGCTGGTCTTCCTCGACGAGACCGCTGCGGCCACCAACCTGGCCCGCCGCTACGGTCGAGCTCCGCGGGGCGAGCGCTGCCGCCTCGCCGTCCCGCACGGGCACTACAAGACCACCACCATCACCGCCACGCTGCGCAGCGCTGGCCTGTGTGCCACCACCCTGTTCGACGGAGCCATCAACGGCGCACGCTTCCGGGTATGTCACCGACACGCTCGTGCCCGTGCTCAGGCTCGGAGACACCGTCATCCTCGACAACCTGCAGGCCCACAAGGTGACGAGGGTGCGCGAGGCCATCGAGGCTGCCGGGGCGAGGCTGCTCTACCTCCCGCCCTACAGCCCGGACTTCAATCCGGTCGAGCAGATCTTCGCCAAGTTGAAGGGCCTGCTCCGAACCGCGGCGGCCCGCACTGTCCCAGACCTGTGGCACACCATCCGCCAGGCCTTCACTCGCTTCACAGCCGACGAATGCCGCAACTGCATCGCTGCCGCCGGTTACGAGACCGACTTGGCCGTCGCTACGTGAGCGGGCACGGCTCTAGCTACGTAAGCGAGAGCGGCTCTAGCCGTCGAGGTTCGTCCCATCGGCCAGACTGCATCGCCCGGCCGATCATGCCCCGGCAGCGGGCTCCGGACTGAAAAAGCCGGAAGCTGGATTATGACTGTTCCGGACCGGATTTTGCCGAACGAAGATGTTGATTGTCGCCGTCGCTTTTCAGACTGCGGCCGCGCGGCAACTCCAGGCAGTACGCTCCATCGTCGCGAAGCGCGATGTATCAAGGCCACGGATCGTCTGAGAGTCCGCCTCGACCAGCGCGTCGTAAGCAAGCCGCCAGTAGCCATTCTTCACGAAACGGCGAACCCGACTTTCGACGAGGGGGTCCGAGAACGGCGGCGGCAACGATCGAAGCCCCCGGTCGTTTCTCAAATAGAATAGCGCGGCATCCATGATCAGACGTCCGTCGTCGAAAGGCCAGTGTCCGATAACGTCGGTGAGGATGCGCCAATCTGCGTTCGTGAGTGAGTGCTCCTTTCGCTGAGCTTTGGCCAACAGCGACGCGTCAATCTCCACGAGATTGGCGCGCCTCGTCTTCGGCGGCGGACACACCCTACGGACGGTGACAGGATCCAGGCCGGCCAGCGGGATCCGATTGTTCCGGGTGGCGAGGGCGGAAGGCGCGAACGTGATCTCAAGCGTGTACCCAGCCTCGCCTTCGGGTTGATCGATCACGACCTTCTCGACGAGATCCCTCAAAGTTTGCACGAGAAGAAGATCGGCTTCGTTGGTTGCGACCATCGGCAGACGTCGAATGAGTTCGTCCATCTCGCTCCGCAGCGAGACGAAATCTACGGGTTCGGCGCGGGGCATCGATGCCACATTCGGAAGACTGGCCAGAGCGAGGCGGTGATCGGCCCGTTCAGCCGTCTTCCGCGCGCGGGCGCGTTCCAAGTCTTCGTCCGTACCACCTTTGTTAATCGAACGGTCGATGCTCTTCTCTAGCCAATCGTCGATTTTGACGATCCGGCGCAGACGTTTCTTCATCTCGCGGGCAACTTCCTCCTCAATACGGCGCAGCTGAGCCTCGTACTCACGGGCGTATGTCGAGAGATCGGCCGAAGTCAGGAGAGTATCCCGGATTTCGCGCAGCACCTCGCATTCGACGAACGTCGAACTTACACTGCGGGATCTGTCGCAGCGACCGCCTTCCGACTCTGCGTAGCAGCGGAGGCTCCGGGTCGCCGTAGCTCTTTTGAAACTTGCGGCCACGGATGCTCCGCAGACACAACGATACCGCCCGTGGAACAATAGCGTAGATTTCCCGCTGGCTTTTTCACGAGGTTTCCTGACACCTTTCTCATCGTTCATGCGTTTGAGGCGGCAAAGTACGCGCAACCATAGACCCCGATCGACGATGCCCCATTCCGGCTTGGCTCCGTACACCCAGTTGGTACTGGGCCGCATTTGTACTATCTTAGAAATATTGTCGAGGCGGCGGACCCGTTTCCTCTTGCCGTAGATGTACACGCCGACGTACTTGGGATTGCGGAGAATGCCGCTACCAGATCCAGCGGTTCCGATGATCACGGTGCGAGTCCATTGAGCCTTCCCCGACGGGGACGGGACGTCCTCGCTGTTGAGCAGGCGGGCGATCCGGGTAGCATCCACGCCGCTGTCGAAAAGTCTGTAGATCCTGGCGACCACGGCGGCTTCCTGCGGGACGACGACGAGTTCGCCGACGTCCGCACCGCAGCGGTAGCCATATGGAATTCCGCCGAGATGGCGGCCTCTCAGAGCTGAGCGCCATGCGCCTTGGCTCATAAGCCGGAGCATTCTCTCCCGCTGCTCCATCCCTATGAAGCCATAGAACACGGCGTGGACGTCATCGACCGGGCCGACGCCTCCGCTCGTGACATGTATCTCGATGCCGAGCGCCTTCAACTCCTGGTAGATCTGCAGGACATGGGCTACGTTCCGCGAGAGCCGATCGAGATGTTCGCAGACCAGCTTGTCGAACCCTTTGCCGCCCTCACGGGCCAGCAGGCGCAGCGCGGCCAGATCGTCCCGGCCTTCGAGATAGAAGCCCGATTTGCCACGATCGACGAAAAGATGGCCGGATGCTACGGGCGTCATGCCGTTCAGACGTGCATAGGTTTCGCACCCTTCGATCTGACGATCTATACTAGTTTCCCTCTGTCCTTCGGAAGAATATCGGCAGTAGTACACGCATCTATCGCCGGCAACCATGGCTGGCGGCGCCGGGGCGTGCATGGCGGTCCACGCCTCGGGCAGCAGGTCGGCGACGGATTCGGCCGATCCATGCGGTATATGTTTGGGCATCGCGACGATCCAGTTCAGCATGGAGCACGCGCCAATCATGCTGCCTGGGTGCCATGGCATCCGGGCAGCCGAGCGCAGCTTGAAGGGAGAAGTTCGGTACCGGTTTCTTCGATTGTTTCAGGCCGAGCGGCGCGCCGCGAAGCGGTTTCGATCGATGTCCCGGACTAGATCGGAACCCAACGCATCCAGTGCGGCGAGCATGCGCGGCCAGAAGCCGAACTTTCGGATCGGTCCCATCTGTAGCACCCTTCCGGCGTAGCGTTCAGGCAGCATGTTGATTGGCATCCCGGTACGGGCGACGAAGATCAGAGCCTCCGCATAGAGACGATGACCGCCCTTCAGCCGTCCCATGGGCTCGAAGAGGTGTGCGACAGCCGACCATTCCCGCTCTGTGAAGGCGTACCGTCCGGCCGCCGCATCCCGATGATGCTGCAGAACGGCTTCGGGTCGCCGGATGATGCCTCGAGGCGGCTGAGGGCACGGACGTCCGATCCACCTGACGGAATCGGGCTGCGGCATGTCCTCCTTAAGCCCCGCGCCGAGCACGCCGAGCAGGAAGCGCAGCTCGATCTGCCCGTTTCGCCGTTCGACGACCATGCGGGGGACGAGTTCGTGCATGCGCGAGACCGCTGCGATCTCCTGCGGATCGGTCGTCCTGTACGGGACCTTGACAATCATGCCGGATATAAGTGTTCGCAGCGCTTTCGCTTCGGTTTCTTCGAGGCGCAGCCCCGTCAGCGAGCGCAGTTTCTCCCGCTTCTCCCAAAGATCGTGGAACTCGGCTTCCAGCGGACCGACGATGGCGGAGGCGATCGGATCGTCATGGAACTCGTCACCGAACGAGTCCAGATCGGAACCGATCTGGTCAAGGCGCATCTGCAGAAGCGAGCACTCGGCAGTTGCCTCCAGATTCATCTTCTCGAGGCACTTGGTACGTACGCTATCCCAATGGGAGAAACGCGAAGGCTCCAGAACTTCGTCGAGGAGCACGCGATAGTATTGCCTCTCGGCTTCGTCCTTCGGAATCCCTGTACCCTCAGTGCAAGGATCCCAATGCGGCTCCTTGGAGCAGATGATCCAGCTTCCGCTTCGCGTCATGGGCATGCCGCAGCTGCAACGGACCTTGCCGGTCAGCAGGCCCACACCCCTACCCTTTCCCCAGGGCAGAGCTGCGGAACGGCTCAGCTTTTCCTGGACCCGATCAAACAGCTCGGCATCGACGATGGCGAGGTGCGGCGTCTCGATCGTGATCGGATCGTTCGTTCCCCGAGCCCAGGTCCAGGTGCCTTTGTAGACCGGATCCTGAAGAAGGCCGTAACCGTTCCGGCGGTGCAACTGACTGATCGCCCAGGGACGCCCTCGGAGCGCTACGACGCCTTCGGCCTTGAGGGCCTTGACGAGCTGTCGGCGGGTCATCCCTCCGTCGATGCGCTCGAAGCATCTTCGGACGATCAAGGCTTGTTCGGTATTGACGACAAACCCGCGATCATCGGGAACACGATCATAGCCGTACTTCGGTCGACTGCCGATCATGCTGCCGCTCCGTGCAGCTCGACGGCGGCCGTCGTTGATCCGCTCGACGAGCGCATCGAGCTCCTTCTGGTGCTGAAAGGAGCTCAGGATCATTTCGCTTCCCGAAATGCTGCCCCGGGTCACGACGTGGATCGTGATGCCCAAGCTCTCGAGTTCGGCATGCATCACGGCGGCATCGGCCACGTTGCGCGTCAACCGTTCGAGTCCCTGCACGACCAGAGAGTCGAACAGCCCGGCTCTTGCCGCTGCCAGCAATGCATGCAGCGCAGAACGTCCGGCCATTGTTCTGCCGGAACGGTTCCGGTCGATAAAAATGTGACGTTCGGGATCGAGGGACGCGCCGATCACCCGGCAATATTCTATTCCGGCGCTAATCTGCCGTGCGATGCTCACAAAGTCCGGATCCGAAGACGATCTTCGAGCATAGATGGCTGCTCTAGGAGGACCATCGCGGCCCGTGTCGGACGGTGCGCTATGTTGGTCGACCCAATCGGTCAGGAATGCCGGAATGCGTCCCACTTCAGATGTATCGTCATGCATCGTGCGAGACCTTGCAAGGCGCGACCTCGATCGTACGAATTAACGATGCGGAGATCGATCGTCGCCTGTTTTCAGAAAACTTCCGCTCATCCCGGATGAGCTTCTCGCTCGTTCGTTGAGGCGCGCCGACAAGGCGTTCATCATGGTCTTGGGGCTTTCATCGCCATCTTCGGACGGCGTAGATGCCTCGCCGGTTATGCAATGGCAAGCAGTCAAAACGGTTATCTGCACTTCTATTTATTCTGGATAATGATCCATAAACATTATATCTCGAAATATTCATCCTCCTGTAGTTCGAAGGAGCAGGCTTTCGGAAGCTTTGTCGTAGGGCACCTGCACTCGTATCGCCCGGATTTTAGCCGATCGCTGTAATCGTTCCAGGCACGCCAGCGCGCAAGAGCCTCGATAAACGTAGGAGGGACTGCGTCGGAACTTATTGGTTCTCCGTGTCGATCTGGGTCCGGGTTCCGATGCACGGATGGCTTGTCGCCGGAACTTCGGAAGGGCCGGATGGTCCGAGTATTGATTGCGGAGTGCGATGCTGGATCCCGCGTCGGATCGACGATTTCCCAGACTGTAGGAGGCTTCCAGATCGTCGTCGGCCTATCCGTGAGAGGCGACTGCACGACCTCGGTCGGCGTCTCGTCGGAACCGCTTCCAACCTGTCCGCGCCGGTCAGGCATTGCGGTCTCCGAGGCGGTAGAACCGGGAGAAGGTTCGGGCATAACCTGCGAAGGGATCGAAGGTTATTAGCCCGCTGGTCCTGCACATCGCTCCGTCGGCGATCTCCGGATGACCAACGACGATGCCTTGGAGATGAGGGATGGGGGCGATGAAGACGCGCCAATCCAACAGGAGCGGAGCATCGCGGAGTTTCCTTTCGTCGGGATGCTGGCCTTCAGAGATGCATTCCAGATCATCGGCGAGCGAGCGATACTTGCAGGCTAAGCGACGGAGACAGGGAAACGGTCCCGGCCCGGTGTTCAGAATCGACATGCCATCTACTTCCTCTTCGGGTCATGGAAGGTGTCAGCCCGAGGCCTCCGTTCTCGCGGCGGCCTCCACGGGGGCGGGTTGGACGCCGGAGGTACGCGGTCCCACACGCGGTATCGGGTCCGATCGATCGCCGAACGGGTTCCGAAGGAATCCCGTGAACTCACGGCCCTCCGGCGCGCACTTGAGGATCAGTGTCTCAGCGAGGCGGTCGAGGCATGATCTTCTGCGAACGGGTACCGACGACGCAGCCTTCGACGCGCGGGCGATGTTCTCCTCTACGGCGGCGGACATGTCCGAAGGCATGGCGTCGTGGTGGACCGTCAGCCGATCGGCCAAGCCCAGTTACGATGCATGTCGGTGCAGATCCGGGTTGCCGCTATCGGATCCGCGGCCCCGCCGATGCCGGCGGCGCCGAACCCAAACATCCCGGCCGCACTGTCCGCGAGGTAGACCGCGGGAAGATCAAGAGGATCCGCGGCGCTCGGATACGAGGTATTGCACCGGACTGCGGCCTTTCCCCCAGCCTAGCCGGCAACATGCAGGGCGGTCTTTCCATGCGTGGAACCGAGAGCTTGGGCCACCACGGCGTGCCCGCCTTCGTGCATCGAGGCACGAAGATCGTCGATCTGCGAACATGATCCCACGTCAGTCCGGAGATCAGTGCCGAGCGAGTCCTTGAAGGAGGGCCTCGACTTCCGAACCATCGAGTGCACGTCTTTCCAACAGAGCATGCGCAAGGCCCTCAAGCTGGTTGCGTCGGTCCAAGAGGATGGATGTTGCGACTCGAGAAACTTTGCGTAGATCGCGTTCAATGGCAGCAGCGGCCGCTTTAGGCACCGAATTGGATGCGTCGGCTGCGATCCGCCCTCCCAATCCCCAGCTGCAATGCATGTTGCGGCACAGAGTCGTCGCTTCGGCGAGATCGGTTGCAGCTCCCATGCTGGGAGCGCCGTACACGATCATTTCTGCAGCACGGCCGGCAAGATAGACGGTCAGTAGATCGCACAAGCTGTCTCGGGTTGCATATCTGCTACGGAAGCGAAGTCCGGTCATGCCGCCGATCTCGGAAGTGGAATGAAGTTCTACTTCGCGCAGCCGGAATCCGAGAGCGTGGGCGACGACTGCGTGACCGGATTCGTGCACTGCCGCGCGCTTGTCGTCGGCGCCGGTTGCGGCCGAGCCACCGATCTCCCGCAATAGATCCGCGATCGTGACGGCGCGGTTGGCTCGTCGCGCGCCGGCACGGGCGCGACGCACCCAAGCGGCACAGTCTGCTCCTGTTCCACCCAGTGCGCACCGCGCCGCTTTCATCAGGTCGATGTTGCGGAGATCCCCGCCGAGATGGTGGCGCAGGATCGCAGCGAGGTCGACGACACCAGGTAGCGAGATGGTGATGCACCGATCGAAGCGACCGGAACGGAGTACAGCAGAATCGATTAGATCCCGATTATTGGTGGTCCCGACGAGGAGCACTCCATCGCGGCCTTCGCTGCCGTCCAAGCACTCCAGCAGTCCGTTAACTACTTGGACCGAATAATGGCGGTGGTGGGCGGCAAAGCAACTTCGGTCGCCGAAGGAGTCGAGTTCGTCGATTAAGGCAACGCAGGGAGAGGATTTTCTAGCCGCATCGAAGTAATCTCGCATGGCTTTCAATGTCGTGCCCAGGTGGGCCTCGCCGGCCGACTGCCATTGTGCTAGAGAGCCGGCGAGCAGTGGTACGCCTGCTTGGCAGGCGAGAGCGTGTGCGAAGATGGTTTTTCCCGTTCCCGGCGGACCCACCAAAAGGGCTCCAGGGTCGCAGGCCGTCCATGGAAGCGCGTTCTGGGCGTAGGCCGCCAGATCGGCAGCCGCTCCCATGCCCCATTCCGCTGCTGCGCCATAGCCGGCTAGGTCCTGCAATCGCGGCCCGTCCGCGATGCGCCGGCGCGACATCCGCGCCTTCACGACGTCGGAGAGGCGCTCGACCGATCCATCGGCGCCTCTAGCGGAGTGCACCGCGACTCGAAGGTCGCCCGCCTCGACTGCGGACGCGACCTCGCTGACAAGGGAGCGACTTGGCCGACATCCGACCACATGCTCCACGACGAGGTCCACCGCTTCCGGATCGAAGCTGCCGACGACCAGCCGATCCTCGCAGGCCCTCAGGAGGTCGCCCGGTAAATGCTCGTGCGTGGACGACGCTACCCCGATCAGCGGACGTTGTTCGCGGAACGCCTGAGCCGTGCGGCGGTCGCTCGGGCAGCCTGCTAGGACAATTTTTGCACTAGCAGTGACGACGACGATTCCCGTTCCGGTATCGCACTTCAGCCTAGCTCCGCGCCGGTCGCTGCTCGAAGGCCTTGCTTGGCCAAAGCAGTCGATGAGCGCCTCCGCCATCGGATCGATCCAATCCTGCTGAGGAACTTCGACGATCAGGACAGGCGCGGCGCTCTCCATCCTATCGAAAAGGCCGTTGCGCGTCGCGAGGGCGAGGCCAAGAAGGACGATCGCACCGACTACGTCCGGATCGTGTGGGAGTGGATCGTCGTTGACGCTCCCGGCGAATGCCTCCGCGGCCGCAAGTGCCGCGCACCGACGGCGCAGGAGTCGTCGGACGACTTCTGGTCCGTCCGGATTGATCCGACCGAAGCTTGCCCTTGCAGTGCCCGCCCGCTTTCGGATCTCCGGTTTCACGGCGCGGATCCTTCCTCGCAGGCAGGCACCTCGACCAACCCGGGACATGCGAGCTCAATCATGATCAGCACCTCCCGCGAAATATATTTCGGCGGAGCCGAGCTTGCGGGGTTGAGCCGTTTCCTCAGCCTCGAGCTGATTAGTTCGGTGTTGCCGCTCCGGCGGATGGCGCATTCGATCCCGGCCAGTGCGGCCGACCGCTCCGGCTCTCTAATCGGCAACCCACCCAGCAACAGAACGTGGCGGCTGCCGCATCGACCGGAACCTGCGCCGAAGGCGCGGAGGCGACGTCGCCAATCTACCGCGGGCAGTAGCTGGACGGTGGTCCGCCGCTGGCTATCGCAGCCGATCAAGAGACAGGCCTGGATCCTGTCGCGGAGGCAGAACTCCATCAGAAGCCCGACGCCGGATATCGGGGCGAACACGATCCACGCCGTCGATCCTTGCAGTCGGAATGCGAAACGCCCGAACGGATCACCAGCAAGTCTCAGCTCGTACGTGGGATTGCCGGCAGATGGTCCGAGCCGGACGGGTGTACCTCCACACTCGGCGGCATGGCGCATCGCGAGCCGCGCCGCCGACGCCGGGGTCAAGACGCCGTCACGGGCGAGCCAAGTCAACCGATCGACGGTATCATCGCCGATGCCAACCAGCTCGCTCAATCTGATTAGAAGCTGTCCTTCGGGGCCGACACCACCAGGTGCAGTGGGACGTCGGCTCGAAAGCTTCCGAACCATGTCACTGACTGTCCGATGCCCCGATCTCCCGTGCAGCTTGCCGACACAAGGGCGACCCGTCGGGAATTCGACCACGATTCCTCTGCCGACCATGATGCGAACTCCACCTGCGGGGGGGGTAGGAGGGGGCAATGGCTCCGGACATCGAACGCGTCCGAGCCATCCGCTAGCGTGGATACAGGGGTACGGCCGTAGCTTCGATTGAATTGGATGGATCCTGCTCGTCATTCGCAAGCATCCGCCACCCGAGGCCAGCCCAATCGAAACTCTCGGTATCGCGTCCGATACGAACGATACTCTGCTCGGCGATCTCCGCAGTGAGATCGATTTCGAGGTATCCTCCGAAGACGAGTCCGAAGATTCGCTCTTTTGCAAATGGGCTACCAAGAGCGGTCTCGCAGGCAACGAGCGAAGCCTGCCCACCATGCTCCTCAATGCACCGGATCGCCGAACCTGCATCACCCCGGATCGGGACAAGTTTGTCGTGGAAAATTCGGTGGGCGTTGCCGAGGCGGGGTTCCGCCTGGATCTCCGCCGGCGGTGCGATTAGAGTCAGATGCCTATGCGCCGGAACACGCAATCCGACCGATAGTGCAATGCCGTGCAGCCTTGGATGCGTCCAGGTACGGTAGGTCGGAACGATTACGTCATACACGACATCCCACGCACGAAAGCGGACTGCTGTGACTGCATCCTCGCCAAGGCCGGCTTGCGCGAGCCGTTGGCAGAGTTCCTGCTCGATGCCAAGACGGATGGCGCCATGCACAACCGCCAGGACCGATACCTCGTATCTAAGTCGCTTGGTGTTGCTGTAGCCACGCCGAAGCCGCCAAGCCAAAGAGGAAAGAGGACGCACGCGCCGCCGCGGGAAGCAATGATTTGGAAGCATGAGGCGACCGTCGATCTCGGCCGTCTTGGGACGACCGCGCATCCGCGGATGTCGATCGAAAGGGTTCCGCTACGCTGCACGATGCCGTGCATGCATGCGCGCTCCTTCACTCGAAGGAACGACGCGGCTTATCTTGCTTGACGAAGCCGCTGATGCAGCCGATCTTGAGAGAATCGGATGTCGCTCCGATCCCGCCGGCCTTGAAGGTTAGTTTCCGGCGTGAAAAGCCACGCCGAATCTTCTGCTCGACCTTGTAGACGAAAATGCACATTGCCGTCAACCCGAGCGAAAACTTCAATTTTCTTGGCGCGCGGCACTTCCGTGCCGCGCGCGTCCTCCTGGACTGGACTCAGGAGGACCTCGCTCGAAACGCTCGTGTCGTTCGGCGCACTATCGCGATGCTGGAAAGTGGCGATTGCCGGACTCAGCCCTGCAAGGTGCGAGCGGTGTTGGCGGCCCTTCAGGCAGCCGGTATCAGTTTCAAGTGCGGTGCTGACGGCAAGGTCAGTCTGATCGATGCGAACGCGCATGCTGGCGTAGATCGCGCCCCGCCTCGCTGCGGCTCAGGCCGCTCCGAGCGCCTGCGGACGAGAGTCAGCGGTCGGCGTCCGGTCGCCGTATGAGTTGCCAGGGCTCGAGCCGGAGGGCCTCGGCCAAGCGCTCAAGATTGTCGATGGAGAGATTTCTCAAGCCGCGCTCGACGCCACTCAGGTAGCTGCGATCCATCTCGCAGAGATCCGCGAGGGCGTCCTGACTGAGCCTCTTCTCGGCCCGGATCCGCCGCAGGTTCGTTGCGAGGATCTCCCGAAGAGCACCTGGGTGGGTTCGTTTCACGCGCGCATCGAGCGCGGCTGTGGACGATAAGGCGACGGACTTTAAGTCACATTCGCATCTTCTCCTTCTACTGCAGCGACCTATGGAGTGATCCACCCCCACTGAAGTGGTTCATCTCCGAGTTTGGTGGATCGAGGTGCGTGACGGTTAGGGTCTTGGCGTGGTCGGTTCAGCCTCGCAGACCGGGGCATCACCCAACTCTTCCCATTGCCTGGCTGCCGCCTCGTCCGCGTCGCGCGAGACGGCCCGTCGCCCTCACCCTCGTCGCCGAAGCGAAGCCCGACCACGCCCGCTGCCCGACGCCCCGAGCAATCAGCACGTCGGTCCATAGCCGGTATCGGCGCCGGCCTGCCGATTTGCCGGCTGGCGGCAAGGCCGTTCGGCTGCAGTTGGAGGTTCGGCGCTTCTACTGCTGCGACCCAGCCTGCCCCCGCCGAACCTTCGCCGAATGGTTCCCGAAGCTACTCGTCCGCCATGCCCAACGCACCCGCTGGCTGGCCGGGGCGCAGGACGTAAGCCCCGCGCTTCGCGCCGCTCTCCGGCAGACGCTTTTCCTCGACCGGCGGCGAGATCCCGACCTTCATCGCTGCGTCCTCGCTCGAGAGACCTTGGGCGATGAACGCCCAGAATTCCCGTCGCGGCTCGCGCAGACCAACCCGGGACGACCTGGTGACCGCAGCTTCTCTCGAAGACACCGATCCGAACGCCGCCGACCTGCCATCACAACCGACCTCCACCAAGCCGTTGCGACGACCACTTGAATCCACCCAGTATGCCTCCGCCGCCTACCGGAAGGTGCTGGCCGAGCATGGACTGGTCGGCTTGATGGGACGCCGCAGCAATCCTTACGACAACGCCAAGGCTGAGAGCTTCATGAAAACGCTCAAGGTCGAGGCAGTGTACGTGACGGAGTACAAAATTTTCGCCGATGTCGCGGCTGACCTTCCGCGCTTCATCGACGAGGTCTACAACATCAAGCGGCTGCACTCGGTACTCGGCTACCTGAGCCCCGTGAAGTTCGAGGAGCAACATACCCGGCAGCGAAGCGAACCTCTCGCGTGACGCTGTATGCCGACAGGGGTGCACTCCAATTATAGGGCCTATCGCGGGAAATTTGTGGATCGTTAGGATTGGAGCGGCTAAGCTCTCGCCATGGAGCTTGACGCCGTCGATTCCGCTTCCGAACCGACCCGAGACGCATTCTCCGCGCCCGTCTCGTTCGTTGACGCGCTGCCACCTAGCCTTGAGCTTCTGATCGAGCGGTTGGAAGAGCACGCCAGTGCCGCGCGCGGGGCCTTCGCCGATAACATGGTCCGCGCGGTCGCCGCCGACAGCCGGATCTTCGCCGCTTGGTGCCGCGAGGCGGGGAGGGCGATGCTGCCGGCGACGCCGGAGACGGTCGCGTCCTTCATCGACGCGCAAGCTGAGACGAAGGCGCGCGCCACGGTCGAGCGCTATCGCTCGTCGATCGCGGCTTTGCACCGCGCGGCCGGTCTGCAAAACCCGTGCGCCGACGAGATCGTCCGACTCGCGGTGAAGGGGATGAATCGGGCCAAGGGTCGGCGCCAGAAGCAGCCTGGGCCGCTCAACCGCACCAGCATCGGGCGCATGCTGGAGGTGAAGACGCCCGGGCGGATGCACCGGCGTGTGACGGAAGCCAAGCGCGAGGCGCCGCTGGTCGCGCTGCGCAACGCGGCGCTGGTTGCGGTCGCATACGACACGCTGCTGCGCCGGTCCGAACTTGTCTCGTTCTATGTAGGGGATTTGCACAGAGGCGTCGGCGGTTCCGGCACCGCGCTGGTGCGGCGCTCAAAAGCCGACAAAGAAGGGGAGGGGGCAATCAAGTACCTCGCCCCCGACACCATGGAGCACATCGCTGCTTGGCTCACGGCTGCGCGGTTGGAGAGCGGGCCGCTGTTCCGGCCGCTAACGAAGGGTGGGCAAGTCGGTACTGGCGCGCTCGGGGGAGGGGAGGTGGCGCGGGTGTTTCGCGATCTCGCCACGGCCGCCGGATTGAAGCTGGCGCGGCTGCCCTCCGGGCACTCGACCCGGGCCGGGGAGACCCAGGACATGTTCGCGGCGGGGTTCGAGTTGCTTGAGGTGATGCAGGCCGGTTCGTGGAAGACGCCGGCGATGCCGGCCCGCTACGGTGAGCGCTTGCGAGCGCAAAGCGGAGCCGCAAGAAAACTCGCTACCCTCCAGAACCGCGCCTAAGAGCCTCGCTAGCGCCAAGCTAAAAACGCTTTCCCACGCTTGGGTGCCCGTCTGGTGAAAGAAGAGCTATTTTCGACGTGAGTGCCATGTGATGCCTGATACGGAAGATTGGTGGTTCAAAACTCGCCTTGCAAACCGTTACAAATTCGCGGAACTGCGGCCCTACAATAATCCACCTTATGGCGAAGAGTTGTGGTCACTTGTTTGGCGGCTGACGGAGACGCAGGCTGAATCGCCGCTTCGTGATACTGAGATGAAGGACATCGCTCGGCAGCGTCTAACTGGATACATTGTGTCACGCCTTCTCGCCGAAGCTTACCGCATACGAACGGGCTTTCCTCATGGCCCCCTGAGCGACACTATGGAGCATTGGCTGACGAAACTCCTTGACGAAATGATTGAGCGAATGCTGGACACCTCCGAGGTCGAAAAGAATCAAATTTCGGATCTCCTCTCAAACATCACGAGGCGCGTAGCGCTGCGACATGGAGAGCCGTCTGACAGTCAAAAGAATGCAATCGCGACGTTTGCTGAGACCAATGGTCATCGCTGCTATCTCTGTGCAGCGCCCCTGAATTACAGCGATTTTGCAGAAAATTTGAGTCAGCACTTGCCTCTCGAGGAGCAGGAGGAACTCAAACAGAAACACAATAAGCGACGTTATGAGCTCGAACACATCTATCCTGCCTCAAAAGGTGGAAGCCGGTCGCCCTACAATCTATCGGCCTGCTGCAACGAATGTAACAAGTTCAAGGCGAACATGACGACTTTTGCGGAATTGCCGATCGAAACGATGCTCGTATCGTCGGACAAGTCCGATCGAGTTCGTGAGACGTTCGGAAAGCGACAAAGGTTCGGGCTGTTTTGGCGGCAGCACGGCCGTTGCAAATCGTGTGAACGGCCATTCTTCCAGCTA